>JAYSYE010000084.1:0-21484 GCA_043716635.1 Deltaproteobacteria bacterium
TGCTCGAGGTCACGCGCGTTCACGGCTGCTTGCCAGCTCTCGACGACAGCGAGGGGCAGGAGGGTCACGCAGCACACGTAGTGCGATTGAAGCTCCGTAACAACTGCCAACCACCCACGCAATCTATCAGCGGACGATGAATGCGGTCAGAACGTCTCTCCCTGGAACGCTCCGGGTGACAGGACGATGACGAGTAACCGCGTTCACTGCTAGGGTGCGCGCGATGTCGGGAACGCCCAAGGCCAGCTACGACCTCGTGCTCCTCCCCGGCGACGGTATCGGTGCAGAGGTGATGGCCGAGGCGAGGGAGCTGATCGACATCGTCGCGCGCGGGACCGGAGCGAGCTTTCGCATCGACGAGATTCCGTGTGGAGGGAAGTTCTTCCTCGCGCACGGGAGTCGCGACTGGCCCGAAGGTTCCGAGCAGCGGTGCGCGGCCGCCGACGCGGTCCTGCTCGGGGCCGTCGGCTGGAACGGCCCCGATGGTGCGCCGGTCAACATGCCGGATGGTGCGGGCGGCTGGAAGATGGCCGGCTGGTCACCGGTCATCGGCAACCGCGTCAAGCTCGACCTCTACGCCAACATCCGGCCCGTTCGTTGCCTTCCCGGGACCAAGCATGGTCTGTCGGGGAAGTTCCGCGAGGTCTGGTCGCCCGAGACCGTCGACATGGTGATCATCCGCGAGAATACCGAGGGGCTGTACTCGGGCATCGCGGAGCGCACCGCCGACCGCGCCACCGATCTGCGCGTGATCACGCGGCGCGCCTCGGAGCGCGTGATCCGCAAGGCGTTCGAGGTCTCGCGCCAGCGCAACAAGGGCGCGCCGGTCGACGGCAAGCTCCGGGTCACCTGCATCGTCAAGCATAACGTCCTCGCCGGATGCCGGCTGTTTCTCGAGGTGTTCCGCGAGGTCGCGAAGCAGTTCCCCGAGATCGAGCCCGATGTCGCGATCGTCGATTCCTTCGCGATGTTCGTCCTGACCCAGCCCGAGAAGTACGACGTCTGCGTCACGACCAACATGTTCGGCGACATCCTCACCGACCTCGCGAGCGTGCTTCAGGGTGGGATGGGCATGGCGGTCGGCTGCAACGTGGGGGACGACCACGCGATGTTCGAGCCGATCCATGGCTCGGCGCCGCCGCTCGCCGGCAAGGACAAGGCGAATCCGCTCGCGATGCTGCTCGCCACCGGCGAGCTGATGTCGTGGCTCGGTCTCCGGCATGTGGATCCGAAGCTGCTGCGCGCGGCCGACGCGATCACGGCGGCCGTCGCCTCGATCGTCGAGCGCGGCGAGCCGTTGACCGGCGACCTCGGCGGAACCGCGGGCTCGAAGGCAGTCGCCGCAGCCGTTCGGGCGGACGTGCAGCGCCGGCTCGACCCGATCTCCTAGAGCGCAGCGGCGATCAGCCGGCGATCCGAGACGAGCACCGGAGCCCCGGTGATGCCGCGCATGACGGGAATTCGCCCGCCGCGGCGGCTGCAGCAGTCGGCACTGCACGCAGCAGAACGTCGACGATACAGAAGCCTCCACGACCGATCAGTCTGTCATGGAAGGCGCGGTGCCGGAGGTCGGACTCGAACCGACACTCCCTTGCGGGAAGGGGCTTTTGAGACCCCCGAGTCTACCATTTCTCCACTCCGGCCCTGGGACCTGCAGGGTAGCAGGCCCCCAAACGCAAAACCGCGCCGGCCCGAAATCATCACGAGGGCACGACGCGATCCACGTTCATACTGCTGTCTGAATCACATGCCGGGGGCGGGAGCCGCCGAGCCAGCGTCCGAACCGGCCGAGCCCGTGTCCGAGCCACTGCCCGCGGCCGAACCGGTGTTGGTGGTGGTGTTGGTGGTGTTCTTCGTGGTCTTGCCGCCGCACGCGGCGAACGACAGAGCAACAGCGGCGACAACGATCATCATCTTCTTCATGGTCCTAGTCCTCTTCTTGATTGGTTTGTAAACCCGTAACTCAAACACGAAAGGCGTTGGCTACTTCGCGGGCGTCCCGTAGGCCGCGCCGCCGTAGGTCGCACCGCCGGTCGGTGCGCTGGTTCCAGACGCCTTGGTATCGGGCGTCGGGTTGGGGGTCGTGGAGCTCGACTTCTTGCCACCGCAGGCCGCCCCGACGAGGAACACGACAACAACAAGCTTTTTCATCGTTCTTGATCTCCTCCGCTCAGACGGGTGACAGCTCGGCCAGTGCGGTCTCGAGCTCCTTCTTGGCGTGCAGGTCGCCGCGCCGTCCCGACACCTCGATGCCGGTGCGGAAGATCTCCGCGGCTTCGGTCGCGCGTCCGAGCGCGATCAGCGTGCCGCCCGCCATCAAGTAGGTCGGAACGTAGTCGGGAAACTTCGCAAGCAGCTCTTCGAACGTGAACCACGCCTCGCTCAGCGAGCCAGCGCCCTTGTACTCCATCGCGAGGCCGTAGCGGGGGAACGGATCCGCCGGCGACCGGGTGATGAACGTCTTGAAGGTGCCGATGCGATCCATAAGTAAGGCGAAGCTACGAAATCGTGGCCCCGGCTATAACGCGGCCGGTCGCCAGGACTTACAGGGAGCGGGACATTACGTAGTCGTTCTTCCAAATGCCAGTCTAGATACGCGTTTTTGGGCTGCTGGGACGTGCTACAAGAGGGTCTAGCCCGGGTGCAGCGCTCATTTACACGGTTCGTGGGGGTGGATCTCGGGGGTGGTCGAGGCAAGACCACCGCACTGGCCGAGCTCCGGGTGGCCGCCTCCGGCGGGGTCGAGGTGGTCGAGGTCGCGACCCGCTCCAATCGCCAGCCGTGGACCGACGACACCCTGATGGGCCGGCTGGCCGAGCGTCACGATCCGACCGTGGTCATCGCGATCGACGCCCCGCTCACCCAGACCGCTTGCGGTCGCTGCGAGCGCCCGGTCTGTCCGGGGATGGAGGCCTGTGCCGATCCCGCCGTGGTGTGGCTGCGCACGACCGGCCGCGCCCTCGTCCGCACGATTCCGGCGGCCCAGCGCATGAACGCCGGTCCACGGGGCCAGCCACCGGCCCAGGCTCGGCTCGCCCCGTACGCCCACCGTGCCACCGACGTGGTGATGACCTACGAGCGCGGCCTGCTGCCGCCGACCCAGCTCGCCGCGACCAGTGGTGCGGTCGCCGCGCGGGCGAGCCAGCTCCGCCGCCGGCTGCGCGGTGCCGGCTACCAGCTGCACGAGAGCCTGATCGAGGTCTCGCCCGCCGCCACGATCGCCGCGCTGTGCGGTACCCGCGCCGCCAGGGGCTACAAGCGCGACGCGGATCCGTGGCGGACCCGTGCGCTGATCCTCGAGCAGCTGTCGGACCTGACGTTCGCGCCGCAGTCGCGGATGGCGCGCGAGGGCGTGCTGCAGAACGATCACTGCTTCGATGCCGTGATCAGCGCCTACACGGCCTATCGCTGGTCGCACGACGGCTGGCCGTCCGCCGAGGGCGTGTTCGCCGACGACGGTTTCATCGTCGCGCCGCCTTGAGCACGGTGCCCTAGACGCCCTAGATCAGGACTTCGTAGGCCGCCGTGACCTCGGCGAACCGGCGCTCGAGGCTCTTCCGGCGCAGCGCATCGGCATCGGGCTGGAGATCAGGATGCAGCGAGCGCGCGAGCCGGCGATACGCGCGCTTCACGGTCTCCTGATCAGCACCTTCCTCGATTCCGAGCAGCTCTGCCGCTGCCTGGCGCCGGCGATCGACCACGCGATGCGGCGCGCTGCGCTCCGCGACCACGCCGATGCCATCGAGCGCATCGACACTGCGCAGGAAGTGGAGGAACGCGAGCAAGCGAAACCGCGGCGTGCGCGCGAGCGGCCAGATCTGATCGAGCCGGCGCGGCACCGTCATCGCCGCGAGCATCCGGCGATCGGCCTCGTCGACGGCGACCGGGGCGAGCTCGCTCTTGATCGACAGGCGAATGCCGGCGAGCTCGCGAACCATCACGTCGGCGAGCGAGCTATCGAGCTGGCTCTCGAGGTGCGCGCGAGCCCAGCCGGTCAGCGAGACCTGATTGGTCGCGCCCGGCGGATACGCGGTGACGCCCCCCTCGAACACCACGACCACCTCGTCGAGGGAGACCAGCCGGACGAGCCGGGCGATCAGCGCCTTCTTGGCGATCTCGCCCTCGCCGACCATCACCTGGCCGCGACGCAAGACGACCATCTCGCCACGCACGGCGCTCGCGGTCAACGTGAGGACACCGCTCGCAGCCTGGTGGCCGAGACGGTAGAGCAGTCGCACGAGCTCGCCACGCGCGAGCCGCCGCCGCAGATTTCCAGATGCCTCCGACACAGCGCCAATGTCGGCGTATGCGGAGGTCGGGGCAATTTTTCAGCCCCCGGGCGATCAGTCCCGCGCCCACGCGGGCGTGATCACATGAAGCCGGCTTTACGGCGCTCGACGATGAACTCGATGACGGTGTTGCGGACGTCCTCGCGGAACGTCACGAGCCCGGCGGCGATCTCGCGCAGCGCGGTGACCGCGGGCTTGTTGTCGCAATCAACTCCCGCGGAGGCGCCACGAGAAAGCTGGCGCGCACGCTCTGCAGCGAGCACGACCAACGCGAACCGATTTGGAATCTTGTCGAGACAGTCTTCGACGGTGACGCGTGCCATGGACCGCGGAACTTACTCGGTTACGCGGTCATGTCAAGGTCACCTTGCCAGAGCGCTTCTGACCCCGTAGGCTCCATGAGCGGCGCGCCCTACCGGCAAGTAGGCGAGCCGACTTAACTTATGGCGGTTCGACCCACTCTCTCCACCCCCCTCGCGTCAGCCTCCTCGGCACGGAGCCCCGCGCACATCGATCTCGACTGGGACGCCCTCGAGATCGCCGTCGAGCGCAACTCGCCGGATACCGATAGCTACCTGGATCTGACGACCGGGCGGGTGCTGACGATCACCACCGGGGATCCTGAAGCGGCGATCAACCGCCAAGCGGTGTCCGAGAACATCCGCAACTTCCTCCGCGTCGAGCCGGCGAGCTCGCGCGAGCAGTACCGCTGGATGGAGAAGTTTGTCGGCTCGGTCGTCGACGAGCCGCTGCGCGAGCGCCTGATCATCTCGATCGACGGCAAGGGCGCGTTCCGCCGGTTCAAGGACGTGCTGCTCGCCTATCCCGCGGAGCGCGAGCGCTGGTTCTCGTACCGCGCAGACCTCCTGCACTGGCATATCCAGACCTGGCTCGAGTCGCACGAGATCCACCCGACCAACCTCCCGCCGTGGGGCGCCGTCGAGGCGCCGCAGGAGCTGCCCAGCATCGGCCGCCCGGTTGTCCACGGCACCGAGGCACCGGGCGAGGCACTGCGCCGACAGGCTCGCGATCTGATCGAGACGATCGCGGCGATCGAGCTGCCCACCGCGATCGCATTCCTCGAGTTCTTGAGGCTGCGCTCGCACGAAGCCCTGATCAAGGCGGACCCACCGGATCACGCGGATCACGCGGATCACGCGGACGACGACGACGTTCCCGACGATCCATCGTGACCGAGACCTCGATCGAAGCGCGGATCACCCGGCTCGTCCAGGAAGCGCCGGTCCTCGATGCCGGTGTGATCGGTGAGCTCGCCGCGGCGCTGCGAGCGGATGCGCGCCCGCTGGCGATCGCGATCGCGCGGGTCATCGAGCTCGTCGGCCATGGTGCGATCGATGCCGGGATCGCCCTGCCCGCGCTCGCGATGGCGTGCGGGACGCTGTGCGATCGCCGGCTCACCGATCGCGAGCACGAGGCCGCGCGGTTCGAGATCGAGACCTTGCTGCCGGTGCCGAGCAAGCCGCCATCGCCGATCGCGCCGGACGTTCCACTCAGCTCGCTGAAGCGGCGCTGAGTCAGGTCTTGACCGCGACGACGAACTTCAGATAGTTCGCCTCGGGGAAGCCCGGTACCGTCGGAAAATCGGGTGGCAGCGGCCGGCGATCGATGATCTGCAGCTGAGTTCCCGAGCGCTCCGCGCCATCGGCGAGGGCCAGCTCGAAGTCGAGCAGCGACATCTTGTGGGTCGACGAGGCCGCGATCAGCAGCCCGCCCGGGACCAGCACGTCGAGACACGCCGAGATCAGCTCGGAGTAGTCCTTCACCGCGCTCCACGGCTTGCCGCCGCGGGCTGCCGCGCTCGCGAACGCCGGTGGATCGAGCACGACCAGATCGAACGTCCGTGCGCGCTCGACGAACCGCGCGAGCACCTTGAACGTGTCGCCGACGATGTGCTCGGGCTTCTCGGGATCGAAGCCGGACGCCGCGAAGTTCCGGCGCGCGCGCGCGTGCGCCTTGGCCGCGACATCGACGGCGCACACCTCGGCGGCGTCTCCGGCCTGCGCATACACGCTGATCGCGCCCGTGTACGAGAACAGGTTCAGCACGCGGCGGCTCTTCGCCCAGTGCCGCGTCGCGCGCCGACCCTCGCGCAGATCCGCGAACAGGCCCGTGGACAGCGGCGAGGTGACATCGACCGTGAACTTCAGATCGTCCTCGACGACCTCGATCTCCACGGGCGCCGGAGCCCCGCGCACGAGGTCGGCACCCGCCTGCCGCGGAGCATCGCCCGCGAGCGACTTGTAGCGACGCTGCTCGTAGATCGCGATCGGCTTCAGCTCGCTCTCGAGCGCGTCGAACAGCCCGTCGCGCAGGCCGGAGACGGCGGCCGAGAACAGCTGCACCACCAGGTAGTCGCCGTAGCGATCGACGACGATCCCCGGCAGCCCGTCCGCCTCCGCGTTCACGAGCCGCACCGCGCCGAGCTTGTCGAGATCGAGCAAGCGTCGGCGCAGCGCGACCGCAGCCTTCACCCGGGTCGCGACGAGGTCGGCGTCGATCTGGACGTCCGGGTTTCGGACAAACACGCGAAGCGCGATGACGCTGTCGGCGTCGTACAGCCCGCGCCCGACGAACTCGCCCTCCTCGTCGACGAGGTCGATCGGGGTGCCGGCCTCGGGACCGAACGACCGCGGGCCGAGCGCCTCGCGATAAACCCAGGGGTGACCGGCGCGCACACGCTGCGCGATATCGCCGGAGAGCCGGACCGTGTTGCGCCGCACGATCGGCATCCCGCGACCCACGCGCCTGCGTGGGGGTTGTCTATCCTGCGCCATCATTGCGGTACTTATGCTGTTTCGGGATCGCAGGGCCACTTCGGAGGCTGCGAAAAATCAGGTAGACAATGCGCCTACCCCGCACGTATGGTGTTGAGCTGTCCATGCACGCCCATCGCACTCAACCCGCCACCCTCGAGCCAGTGCGGTTCGGCGAGTTCCTGCGCGATCGGAGCCTCATCTCGGAGGAGCAGTGGATCGCCGCGCTCGCGACCCACTGGAGCGCCGCGACCCGGCGCCGCATCGGCGACACCATCGTCGCGGAGGGGTTCCTGACCGCGTCCACGGTGGAGGCCGAGCTCCGCACCTTCCATGACGAGCTCGAGGTCGTCGAGATCGGCGAGCCGCTCGACCATCGCGGCCTGCACGACGAGCTGGGCATGCCGCGGTCGGAGCGCGCCACGCTGCCGATCGCGCCGCGCGGCCACCTCGCTCCTTTGTAGCCTTGACTCTGCTCGTTCGCTGCTACCGTCACCGGCTGTGCGCGGTTGCTCTTTAGGGAGAAGCTGATGGCTGTCGAAACCAACAAGTCCACGATCAAAGTGAACGGGGCAGTCCCGAACGTCGCCGCGAATGCAGCGGCCACCGGTAGCTCGCCCGACCTGCGTCGCCGGCGCAGCTCGTCGCTCATGAAGGTCGCGAACGCGCTTCCCACCGTCGAGCACTCGCTCGAGGAGTTCATCGCCAAGGCGAACCAGACGCTGGTAGATGTCGAGGGCTGGAACTCCGCGGAGCAGGCCGCGAAGGTCGAGGACGTCGCTCGCAAGGAGCAGGACGCCCAGCGCTGGAAGCAGGCCGAGGTGCAGATGCGCGAGGGCGATGCGCGCGAGCAGTCGCTCCGCCGCCAGCTCGACGGGCTCCAGGGCCAGCTCGCGGAGGCCGAGGCCCGCGCGGCCGTCGCCGGCACGCAGCTCGGAAGCGCCGCCCACGATCAGACGATCGGCGACCTGAAGTCGCAGATCGACAAGGCGATGTTGCGGATGCGCGCCGCCGAGGAGAAGTCGAGCGACCTCCAGCAGCAGCTGACCACGGTGAAGACCGAGGCGCGCGCGACCACGGGATCGGGCGCGACCCACATGCCGGCTGGCGCCTACGACGAGGATGCCGAGGAGCGCGTCCGGATCGCCGAGGCCAAGGCCACGAAGGCGCTCGCCGCTGCCCGCGCGGCCGCCGCCGGCCTGACGGTTTCGAATGCAGACATCGAAGCCATCGAGAGCGGCCTCGCGGTCGCGACCGAGGCGCCCAGGCGCCAGGCGTCCCCCATGATCTGGGTCGCGGTGGCCGCGCTCGCGGTGGCCGCCACCGTGGTCGTGCTGTTCCTGTCAGGTGCGCTCGGCGGCAAGACCACGGTCGTGCAGCAAGCCGCCCCGGCTGCCGCTGCCCTGGCACCGGCGGCCGCCCCGGTCGCACCGGTCGCAGTGGGGACGCCCGCGGCTGCGGCCGTCGCGCCCGTGACGCCCACCGTCACGCCGATCGACGATCCGGCCCCTGCCACCCCGGCACCCGCCGTCGCCGCGACGCCCGCACCGACCCCGACGGTCGTCGCTCCGGCAGGCGTTGCGCCGGAAGCTGCTGTCGTCGTCACGCCCACCCCCACTGCACCGGTGGCGGTCGTGGCCAAGCCCGCGCCGGTGAAGGCGGAGCCGAAGCCCGCCAAGGCCACCCCCGCCTCGCGGCCTGCCAAGCTGAAGGCGTCCGCGAAGCCGGGCGCGATCGCCGACCCGTTCGCGGAGCCCGTCAAGAAGAAGCCTGCGAAGGAGAAGATCGTCGACCCGTTCTGAGCGTTCAGAGCGGATGGCGATCGACACCCGCAGCGCTGCAACGCTGCGGGTGTTGTCGTCTGTGGTCGTCCCACCAGTGACCTTTCCTGATTGCACCCACGCGGGCGCTGCGATACAGACCGTTCCGCAGCGGGGGTTTCTAGCCGCGGCGGAGGAACCGTGAGTCGCATGATCCTGTCCAAGCTCGCGCTCGGTGTGGCACTCGTCGTGGCATCTGCCCCGGCGCTGACGGTGTACGCCGACAACACCCCGTCGGCCAAAGACATGGCCGAGGCGAAGAAGGCCTTCGGCGATGGCAAGAAGCTCCACGATGCCGGCAAGCTGCCCGAGGCCATCGAGAAGTTTCAGAAGTCGTACTTCCTCTCGAAGAACCCGCTGCTGCTCTACAACGTCGCGCTGACGATGGAAGAGGCCGGCATGGCCGACATCGCCGTCGGCTACTACAAGAAGTTCCTCTCCGATGCGCCCGCGGAAGCCGCCCAGCGCCCCGAGGCCGAGGCGAGCCTGAAGGCGCTCGAGGCGAAGCTCGGCGGCGGCGGCACGATGGCGACGTCACCGCACCCGACTGGCGGCCCGACGGGCCCCGCGGTCGACACCGGCACGAAGCCGGTGCCCGAGGTGAAGGGCCCCATCGTCGTGAAGCCGGCTGGCACGTACGCCGAGACCGACTTCCAGCACCAGGTCGTGGACACCGCGCCACCGGGCAAGCCGCTCGACATCACGGCCTATGTCCCCGAGGACTCGGGCTGGACGGTGACCCTCGCGTTCCGCACCGCGGGCGAGGGCAAGTTCACGATGAAGACGATGAAGTGGCGCTACAAGGAGCTGGTGGGACGCATCCCGGCGCCGAAGATGATCGGCGACTCGGTGCAGTACTACGTCGAGGCGAAGGACTCCGCGGGAGCCGTCATCGCGCGGTCGGCCAAGGCCACGAGCCCCAACCTCGTGACGCTCGAGGCTGGTGCCACCCCGCGCTTCTACCCGGACTTTTCCGAGGATGGCGAGGTCAAGCTGACAGGTGCACAGGTCCGCGCCCGTGATGACGCCGACAACCCGCTGACGGGCAAGGTCGAGACCCCGGTCGCGGACGATCCACCGCCCGGCACCGAGGGTCCCGTCGGGCCCGTGGGGCCGACGGATACCGGGCCCGTCTCGAAGCAGATGACGTACGCGAAGTGGGGCACCACGGCGGGGTCCGCGGCCCTGCTCGCCGGCTCGCTCGTGTTCTACCTCCAGGCCGGCAGCAACGCGCAGAAGCTCAAGGACGACACCACGCTGTGTGGCACCCCGCCCTGCCGCCCCTTCGACCAGTACGACCGCGATCTGCAGAGCGCGGGCAAGCGCAGCGACACGCTCTCGAAGGTGTTCCTCGGGGGCGGGCTCGTCGTCGGCGTGGCCGCGGGTTACTTCTGGTACCAGACGTTGAAGCACAAGCACGCGCGCACCACGCCCACGACGGCGCGGCGCGCGACCGCGGCGGACGTGCAGTGGGCCGTGGTTCCGGCGCTCGGCGAAGGTTTCGCGGGCGCATCTGCCACCGTGGGGTTCTGATCATGCGCACCCTCTCGCTCTTCCTCGTCGCCGCGGCCGCGGCCACCGTGGGCTCGCTCGCCGCGTGCTCGAACTACAACCCGGATCTCGGGAGCACGCCGTTCAAGTGCACGGCCGCGGACCCGACCTGCCCGGACAGCTACACCTGCCAGATGGACATCGGCGTGTGCGTCGCGAACGGTGGCACCACGCCTGACGGTCCCGCCGCGGACTCGGCGGCGTTCCAGTGCGCGAACGACGGCAACCTCGAGCCGAACAACACCTACCAGACGGCCTACGTCACCGATGTCGGTGCCGTCCCGACGCGCGCCTTCGGCCCGCTGTCGATCTGCCCGGCCGGCGACAAGGACACGTTCAAGGTCACGATGCCGGCGGGCACGATGAAGGCGCTCGAGATGAAGGTCACCTGGGATAGCGGCGCGACGTTGACGGGCGCGCTGCTCAACGCGGGCGGCACCGTGCTGCAGCAGGGCGTCCCGCTCGGAGACAAGGGCGTGCGCGCCTGCGCACTCCTCCCGGCGGGCATGTTCTACGCTCAGGTCGCGGGCGCGGCCGAGGTGCAGAACAACTACCGGATCACGCTCACGGTCGTCGCGAGCTGCGCGAACCCGTAACGCGCCTCCGACGAGTCATCGCGCGGCGAGGCTCGCGCTGGGCACGCGGCGATACGACTTGCTACCGACGTCGACGAAGCGACCGCCGCTCCAGGCGCGCACGGTCACCGTCATCTCGTCACCGTCGAACGCGATCCGGTTGTAGTTGTTCGGCTCGCCGCGGGTGCGGGTCGAGATGCACGTGCCGGCATGCACGGCGACGATGCGGTGCGTGGTGTCCGTCATCGTCGCGTCGTCGCTGAACGCGAGGTGGAGGTGCCCCGTGAGGATCACGTTGACGCCCGCGGCACGGAACGCGGTGAGCGCGGTGGCGGAATCATCGACGAGATCGTCCTTCGCGATCTCGGGACCGATGAAGGGATGGTGCGCGACGAGGATCTTCCACGGCGCCGGCGCCGCCGCGAGCGATGCGCACGCCGCCGCGATCTGCCCTCGCGAGACCTTGCCGCTCTTCCTCGTGAAGCCGTGGGCCGTCGCGATGCCTGCCACCGCAATGGACTCGGCGAGGTACGTGGGGGCGAGATCGGAGGTGACCTCGGCTCGATAGGTTCCGAGGGGATCGGCCAGGCGACGGAACACGTTGTACAGCGGGACGTCGTGGTTCCCGGGCACGACGAGATACGGGCAGGTCAGGCGATCGAGGAATGCCCGGCTCGCACGGAACTGCTCGGTGCGGGCCCGCTGGGTCAGATCGCCGCTCACCGCCACGAACGCAGGCGCGGGTGCCGTGCGGCCGTCGAGGTCGGCGAGGAGGCCAGCGAGAACCTGGGGATCCTCGGTGCCGAAGTGTGGGTCGGAGATGTGTGCGACCAGCGTCACGGCGGCGTGTCCCTCCCGGGCTCGGGGTCGGCGGCGGCCGCGGGCGCCTCGGGGGTCGCGGGAACGATGACGGTGAGCGCCGCCGGATGGATGCGGTAGTGCAGCGGTGACTGCATCGGAGTGACCTCCCCATCGATCGCGACCTGCACGTGACGAGATCCGATCGTGACCACGACGTCGGTGGCGGTCACGGCTTCGAAATCACTGACCGCGTCGAGCCGACCCAGGATCGCGCGCACCATCATCCAGAACATCTGCAAGCGCCCGCGGCTCCGGACGAGGTAGACGCTCAGCACCCCGCCGTCGAGGTGGGCGCGTTCGCCGAGCTGCTTGAAGTTCACCGTGTATACGTTGTTGCCGACGAAGATCAGAGGCGTCGCACAGGCCATCGCACGGTCCGGGAACTTCACCCTCGCCTGGAGCATGCGGAAGCGACGGAGCACGCGCGCGGCAGCGATGCCCATGGCGACCCACTTGCTCCGGCCGGTCGCCTTCTGCTGCTGCTCGCGGTGAAGCACGGCCTCGGGATAGAGTCCGATCGACGAGTTGTTCACGAAGAGCCGGCCGTTGACCTCGCACACGTCGATCTGCTTCGTGTGTCTGGCGACGATCACGGCGGCGGCGGCGGCAAGTTCCTGCGGCATCCCGAGGTCGCGCGCGAAGTGATTGAGGGTGCCCAGCGGCAGGACTCCGAGGGGCACGGCTCCCCCCGCGAGCGAGCCTGCGATGGCACTCACGGTGCCGTCGCCCCCGGCGGCCACGACGATGTCGGTCCCTTCGGCGATGATATCGAGACAGCGCGGCAGGTCACCGGGCTTGACCTGGTGGATGCGCGGGGTCGCGCCGGCGGCGGCGAAGGCCTCACGGATCCGCTGCTCGCGCTCGGCGGCGGCCGCTCCGTCCGTGCCCGACGCCGCGTTCATGATGACGGCGATGTTCACGAGGCCCCGTGACGAGCGTTTGGCGCACTGGTGAGCGCGCGTGGCACGGAAGGGGCTGCAGGGAACCACCGCACGGTCGTCGCGCCGGGCAACTGCGATCGGTGTGCCAGTTCGGGCGCTCCCGGACCGCTACCGCCAGTCGGCGCCGAGCTCCGCCTCCATGATGTCGGCGCAGAGCGAGATGCACTCGTTACAGAGCGCCGTGTGGTTGCGACCGAGCAGCTTCTTCACCTCGTGCTCGAGCTTCGCGCACCAGGCGCAGTGGCCGGTGGGCCCGAGCTCGGGATGTGAATCCCGGCCCACCTGCTCGCCCGCGACCCCGGCGGACTCGAGCTCGGCACTCGAGGGGACCCGGAACTCGCCCGTCGCGTTCACGGCGAGCCCACCGCCGAGCGATTTGTGGCACGGGCCGCAGACCATCACGAGCTCGCCCGCGTCGAGCGCGTGATGGCAGAGGGGGCAGTTCACGCGGCTCACACTAGGCCGTTCCGGCACAAGGGGGTCCCGAATGGCTACGCCATTCACCCTCCCAGCGCGGGCGCCGACGCGGGTGAGCTCGGAAGCGTGACGGTCATGGTCGTTCCCGCCGACCCCGTGACGACATCGATGCGGCCTCCATGCTCGGCGACGATCGCGTGGCACGTGGCGAGCCCGAGGCCCGTGCCTTTCGGCTTCGTGGTGAAGAACGGATCGAAGATGTGGGCGACCTGATCCGCGGGGATCCCCGCCCCGTCGTCGGTAATGACAACCTCGACGTTGCCGTCGACGGTGGTGGCCGCGACACTCACGTGCTTGCCGCCGAGCGCGGCCGCATCGGACGCGTTGCGGAGCAGGTTCCACAGCACCTGGCGCAGCTTGGCGGCGTCGCCGTGATACGGCAGCGGCCCGGCGGCGGTCGCGACGAGCTCGACAGCGCCGAACGCGGGGTCCGCGCGCGCGACACGGACGGTCTCCTCCACCATCACGCCGACATCGAAGTCGAGTGCGTGGCTCGCGCGCGGATTGGCGTAGTCGAGCAGATCGCCGACGAGCTCGTTCAGCCGGACGATCTCCCGCTGCACGATCGCCATCAGCGTTGCGTCGTCCTCGGTGGCCTGGGGCGAGGTGCGGAGCAGCTCGATCGATCCCGAGATCGCGGCGAGGGGGTTGCGGATCTCGTGGGCGATGCCTGCCGCGAGCTGGCCCACGGTCGCGAGTCGCTCCGCGCGCCGAACATGGTGCTCGAGGCGCCGCAGCTCCGTCAGGTCCTGGAAGTTCACGACGCGTCCGATGACTCGGTCGTGCAGATCGCGCAGCGGCGAGACGGTGACGCCGATGATGGTTCCGCTCGGCACGGCCAGGTTCAGCTCCGCACGCTGCAGCCCCGTCGCCGGATCCGTGCGCTGTTCGAGCGTGGAGACACCCGGCATGACGCTCTCGATCGGGCGGCCGACGATCGCATCGATGCGCCGGTCGAGGATCTCGGCGGCCGCGCGGTTCGCCGAGAGCACCGTGCCATCGGGCGCCATCGTGATGAGGCCGGCTGCGAGCGACCGCACGATGTCCTGGTGCAGCGTGAACAGATCTGCCGCCGCCTGCCGCGTGGTCGCGAGCGTCTCCGCACCGCGTTGCAGCTGGTCACCGAACAGGAACGCCAGCGCGCCGACTCCCACGAGAGTCGCCGTGTGCACGGCCAGCCGGTTCGCGAACTCACCCGACTCCTGCTCCCACGGGTGCGCCTCGGGCGGCATGGGGAGGTCGAGGGCGTGTCTCCATGCGAGCAGCGCGACCACCGCGAGCGCGCCGATGGACGCGAGCGTCACCACGATCGCGCCGCGGCGATATGCCAACGCCCCCGCGGAGACGATCGAGAGCGCGTACAGGAACGTGTACGGGCTCTGGGCGCCGCCGGTCACGTACACGAGCAGCGACGTGACGGCGAGGTCCGCGACCAGCATCGGCCGGACCACGGTGGCCGGCGAGACCTCCATGCGTAGCATCACGCCGAACACGATCGACGACAGGTACGTGATCGCGATGAGGCCCGACTGGAACCACACGGCCGAGCGCACCGGGAGCCCGCCTTGCGCGAGCACCCACACCGACAACCCCATCACGACCGAGATCACGATGACGCGCAGCAGCAGCACGCGTGTGACCCGGCGGCGCGTCTCGGACGGTCCGATGGCCGGACGACCGACGAGCGAATCTCCCGGGGTCGGCGCGTCCGGATCGTGACGGATCGTCGGAATCGGCGCCGTCATCGCCATGACGCGACCGTCCGACTATCCGCTGATGTTCGACGCGAGGTTGAAGATCGGGAGGTACATCGCGATGATCAGCCCGCCGCAGACGATGCCGAGGAACGCCATCATGAACGGCTCGATGAGTGACGTCATGCCGCGCACGGCGGCGTCGACCTCTTCCTCGTAGAAGTCCGCGATCTTCTGGAGCATCTGGTCCATCGCGCCGGTCTGCTCGCCGACGCCGATCATCTGCACCACCATCGAGGGGAACACCCGGCTCTCGGCCAGCGGACCGGCCATGTCGTGGCCCTCGCTGATCTTCTCGCGTGCGCGCCGGAGGGCGAACTCCACGACCTTGTTGCCCGAGGTCCGGGAGCAGATGTCGAGAGCGTCGAGGATCGGCACACCCGAGGACAGCAGCGTGCCGAGCGTGCGCGTGAAGCGAGCGACGACGATCTTGCGGAGCACGGATCCCATGAGCGGGAGCCTCAGCAGCATGCGGTCGAATATCTCCTTGCCGCGATCCGTTCGTCTGAGCATCGAGGTCCCGACGAGCAGCGCGACGATCGAGCCGATGAAGACGTACCAGCGGTGCGCGAAGCCGTTCGACAGCATGATCACGAACCGCGTGGGGCCCGGCAGCTTCGCGCCGCCGCCCATGTCGTGATACATGGCCTCGAAGACGGGGATGACCTTCAGCAGCATCACCGAGATCACGCCGATGGCGACGATCAAGATGCCGACCGGGTAGAACAGCGCGCTCTTGATCTGGCCGCGCAGCTTCACCGCCTTCTCGATGTAGATCGCGAGGCGGTTCAAGATCGTATCGAGGATGCCGCCGACCTCACCTGCAGCGCACAGGTTCACGTAGAGGTCATCGAAGACCTTCGGGTGGCGGCGCAGCGAGTCGCTGAACGTGGCGCCCTGCTCGACGTTGCTCTTCACCGCGCCGAGGATGCCCGCGAAGATCTTGTTCGGGGTCTGGGAGGCGAGGATGTCGAGGCACTGCACGAGCGGCAGGCCGGCGTCGATCATCGTCGCGAGCTGGCGGGTGAAGATCTGGAGATCTTTCGGCGCGACACCCGAACCGATCACGATCTGGAACTCTTTGGCCTGCTTCTTCACCTTCGTGACGGTGAGGCCGTCGCCGCGGAGCCGGGCCTCGACGACCTCGGACGTCTCCGCGTCGATCACGCCCTTCTTGCGCTCGCCGCTACGGGTCGTTGCTTCCCACTGGAACTTGGCCATGCGTCCTCGCGATGTGCGCTAGCGGCGCGCGGAAAGGTTGGTGGGATTGGCGTGAGCGCCCAGGGCGTAGCCGGCGGAGAGCAGCATCTGCTTCAGCTCGTCGGCCTCGCTCGAGGCGGCGAGCGCGGTGTCGAGCGTGATGTGCTTCTTCACGACCAGGAGCTCGAAGATCGCCTGGTTCATCGTCTGCATCCCGAACTTCGACTGCCCGATCTGCATCTGCGAGTACACCTGGTGCAGCTTGTCCTCGCGGATCAGGTTTCTGATCGCGGCGTTCGGGATCATGACCTCGGCTGCCATCGCGCGCCCGCCGCCGATCTTCGGCAGCAGCGTCTGCGTGATCACGCCCTCGAGCACGAACGAGAGCACCGCGCGCACCTGGCTCTGCTGGTGCGACGGGAACACGTCGATGATGCGGTTGATCGACTGCACCGCGCTGTTCGTGTGGAGCGTCGCGAACGCGAGGTGACCGGTCTCCGCGATGGTGAGTGCCGCCTCGACCGTCTCGAGGTCGCGCATCTCGCCGATGAGCACCGTGTCCGGGTCCTGGCGCAGGATGTACTTGAGCGCGCGCTTGAACGAGGCCGAGTCGCGGCCGATCTCGCGCTGGTTCACGAGGCACTGCTTGTGCGAGTGCTGGAACTCGATCGGGTCCTCGACGGTGACGATGTGACCCTTCTGCTCCGTGTTGATCTTGTCGATCATCGAGGCCAGCGTGGTCGACTTGCCGGAGCCCGTGGGGCCCGTCACGAGCACGAGCCCGCGGGGGCGGTCGCACAGCTCGGCGACGATCGGGGGCATGCCGATATCCGCGAGCGGAACGATCTTGTACGGGACCACGCGGAACGCGCCACCGACGCACGCCTGCTGCATGTAGACGTTCGCGCGGAAGCGAGCCATGCCGCGGATGCCGAACGAGAAGTCGATCTCGAGATCCTCCTCGAAGCGTAACTTCTGCTGGTCGTTCATGACCGAGTAGCAAAGGGTCTTCGTGTCGACCGGCGTGAGGGGCTCGGTCTGGAGCTTCACGAGGTCGCCATCGAGGCGCAACCGCGGCGGCGAGCCCGCGGAGATGTGGAGGTCGGACGCGCCCTTGTCGGTGAGCGCCTTCAGGAGGGCTTGCAGCGTGTGCTGTGACAACTCAGTCCTCGACCGTGGTGCGCAAGATTTCCTCCGGCGTGGTCATTCCATCGAGAATCTTCGCGATCCCGGCCATGCGCAGGCTCTGCACGCCGCCCCGGATCATCTCGGTCTTGATCTCCGCGGCGGAGGCGCCCTGGAGGACGAGCTCCTTGAGCGGGTCAGTGAACGGCATCACCTCGTAGAGCGCGACGCGGCCCTTGTAGCCGGTGTTGTTGCAGGTGCCGCAACCCTTGCCCTTCATGATCTTGGCCGTGCGGATCTGCTCCTCGGTCATGCCGATCTTCTGGAGCGCCTCGACGTGCTTCTCGTCGGGGACCTTGCAGTCCGCGCAGATGCGCCGCGCGAGCCGCTGCGCGACCACGAGGTTCACGGAGGCCGTCACGAGGAATGGCTCGATGCCCATGTTGAGCAGGCGCGACACCGTGGAGGGCGCGTCGTTCGTGTGGAGCGTGGAGAGCACGAGGTGACCGGTGAGCGCGGCCTTGACTCCGATCTCCGCCGTCTCGAAGTCGCGGATCTCGCCGACCATGATGATGTTCGGGTCCTGCCGGAGGAACGACCGGAGCGCGGTCGCGAAGTTCAGCCCGATGTCCTCGTGCATCTGCACCTGGTTGATGCCGTGGAGGTTGAACTCCACGGGATCCTCGGCCGTGCTGATGTTGCGATCGATCGTGTTGAGCTCGGAGAGCGCGGAGTACAGCGTGGTGGTCTTGCCCGAGCCCGTGGGCCCGGTGACGAGCACCATGCCGTACGGCTTCTGGATCGCTTCCTTGAAGTCGTCGAGCGGCTTCTGATCGAAGCCGAGCCTCGTCATGTCGAGCTGGAGGTTCGTCTTGTCGAGGAGCCGCATGACGATCTTCTCGCCGTACAGCGTCGGGAGCACGGACACGCGAAAGTCCATCTCGCGGTTCGGCATCTTCAGCTTGATGCGACCGTCCTGCGGCAGGCGCCGCTCGGCGATGTCGAGAGACGCCATGATCTTCAGGCGCGACGTCATCGCGTTCCGGAGCTTCAGCGGCGGCCGCATCTCCTCCTGGAGGATGCCGTCGATCCGGAACCGGACGCGGAAGCTCTTCTCGTAGGGCTCGACGTGGATGTCGGAGGCCTTCTTCTTGATCGCGCTCAATAAAATTGCGTTGCAGAGCTTCACGACCGGCGCCTCGCCCGCCTGGTTCTCGAGGTCGACGACGTTCACGGCCTCGTCGGACGTGGCCGCATACGCGACGTTGTCGACGTCGAACTCGCCCATCATCTGATCGAGGTCGGGGCCCTTGTCGTAGTAGCGGGACAGCGCGGCCTCGAGCGACGCCTCGGACGCGACGACCGGCTCGATGTTGTACTGCGTGAGAAACTTGAGCTCGTCGATCGCGTAGATGTTCGACGGGTCGGCCATCGCGACGATCAGCGTCGGGCCGTTGCGCCGGACCGGGATGACCTGGTGCTTCTCGCAGATCTCGCGGGGGACGAGCTTCAGGACCGACACGTCGATCTCGAACTCCGACAGGTTGATCGAGGGCAGCGAGTACTGCTTCGCGACGAACTGGGTGAGCTCCTGATCCTTGACGTAACCCAGGCGCGAGAGTGTGGCGCCGAGGCGCTTGCCCGTGCGCTTGGCTTCATCCTGGGCCTGCTGAAGTTGCTGGAGCGAGAGCATTTTCTCGCGAACCAGCAACTCTCCAATACGGCTCATTCGACGGTATCCCCCGGCCGAAACGTTAGCCCGCCCTGCAGGGGGCGTCAAACTCGGGTACCCGCTGCTCCGACCTGTCGTCCGGGTCACGCGCGTGGTGCCGGCGCGGCAACGACGGTGGCGAAAGACCCCGAGCGAGCGCGATGCCGGGGCAGGTTGCCCCTAAAATCACGAATGATCTTGCACACTAAGGCGACGGAGATCATATACGTCGCATGCGCAACATCACTGGAATCGTCATGGCAATCGCTCTCGTCTCCGGCTCGGCGTTCGCCGACAAGGCCGCCAGCTCCACGCCGACCCCGGCGACGGCGCCGGCGACCACCACCACGGCGGCCACCACGACCACGGCCGCGAAGCCGGCGAAGAAGGTCGTCACGAAGCCGGCAACGAAGGCGAAGCCGGCGACGAAGCCGGCCGCGACCAAGCCGGCGACGACCAAGCCGCCCGCGACCACGAACTAGCCCCGAGCTCTGCGGCGGTCACGGCACGACCACCGATGGGGTTCGCGCGCGGTAGTCAGCGGCGTACTCGGGCTCGCCCTTGCGGTCCCAGGCGAGCGCGAGGGACCGGCAGCGGTCGGCCTCGACGCTCGCCGTGAGCTCGCCGCCGCTCCGCATCGCGTCGAGGAGCGTGATCGCGTCGTCGATGCGGTCGGCCGCGAGGAGCGCACGCGCGCGCGTGTGCTGGATCGCGGGGACATCGGGCCGCAGCGCGGAGGCAGATTCGGCGAGCTCGAGCGCGGTCCGCGCATCGACCGGATCGACTTCGAGTGCGAGCCACGCGCGGTTGTTCAACCACACGGCGCGCTCGGCGGGGGCGAGCGCCTGCTCGTCGAAGGCGGCGAGCAATCGTGCCGCGTCAGCGAGGTGACCGCCCGCGACCGCGCACCCCGCGAGCGACAGCCGGCTCGCCCGCCGCCGCTCGCGCGACGGCGAGATGAACGCCAGCACGCGATATCGCCGTGCTGCTCGCGCATACAGCGTGGCGACGAACGCCGCGTGCGCCGAGCGCGGTAACCAGAGCTGCGCCAGCGCGTACGCAGCGCCGAGCACCAAGAGCAGTGCCGCGATCCGCACGGCGCCGAGGATAACCCGCGCGCGGTGCTGGCGAGCCGTGCTAATGAGCCGCCCATGGCAGATACGCTCGTCGCGCTCGGGAAGAGGCCGGGCGAGGTGCGTCCGCCGCGGCCCCCGCTCGCCGCGGATGCCCCGAAGGTCTTCATGGAGACGTACGGCTGCCAGATGAACGTCGCCGACAGCGACCTCATCGGCAGTGTGCTCGCCGATGCGGGCTACGCGACCTGCAAGCGCGCGGACGAGGCCGACGTGATCGTCATCAACACGTGCGCGGTGCGCGAGAAGGCCGAGGAGCGCGTGATCGCGCGAGCCTCCGAGCTCGGCGCGCTGAAGAAGAAGCGTCCGGGGACCGTGCTCGCGATCGTCGGGTGCATGGCCGAGCACCTCAAGGAGGGTCTCGCCGTGCGCGCGCCCGCCGTCGACGTGATCGCGGGGCCCGACAGCTACCGGCGCATGGGCGACCTGCTCGCAGCCGCGCGCGCGACCCCCATGGCGTTGCGCACGGGCCCGGTGCTCGATCTCAAGCTCGACAAGGCCGAGACCTACGAGGGGCTGTCAGGCGCGGTCGGGGGAGACGGGGTGTCGGGCTTCGTCACGATCCAGCGCGGCTGCGACAAGTTCTGCACGTTCTGCGTGGTGCCGTTCACGCGCGGTCGCGAGCGCGGTACGCCGCCGCGCGAGGTGCTCCGTCAGGTGCGCGAGCTCGCCGCCGCGGGCTATCGCGAGGTCGTGCTGCTCGGCCAGACCGTGAACTCGTATGTCTGGGACGACGTCACGTTCGCGGACCTCCTGCGCGCGGTCTCGAGCGTCGAGGGCATCGAGCGCGTGCGCTTCACGTCGCCCTACCCCGTCGACTTCACGGCCGACGTGGTGACCGCGCTCGCGACCGAGCCGAAGCTCTGCAAGTACATCCACCTGCCGCTGCAGTCGGGCTCCGACAGCGTGCTCGCGCGCATGAAGCGCGGCTACACGATCGACGACTACCGCGCGATCGTGCACGCCCTGCGCACGGCGATGCCGGACATCGCGATGTCCACCGATATCCTCTCGGGCTTCTCGGGCGAGACCGAGGAGGATCACCAGCAGACGCTCGCGCTGATGCGCGAGATCCGCTTCGACAGCGCGTTCATGTTCGCGTACTCGGAGCGCGACCTGACGTTCGCCGCGAAGAAGCTGCCCGACGACGTGCCCGAGGCCACGAAGAAGCGCCGGCTCGCCGAGATCGTGGCGCTGCAGGAGCAGATCAGCGGGGAGGTGTTCGCCGCGCATGTCGGGCGCCACGAGCGCGTGCTCGTCTTCGGCGCGTCGA
>JAYSYE010000085.1:0-21471 GCA_043716635.1 Deltaproteobacteria bacterium
GGGAAGGCGCTGAACTGCCTCGCGCCGGACGCGACGCAGCGGCCGTGCAACGCCTGCGCGGCCTGCAACTCGATCAACGAGGGCAGCGCCGTCGACTACCTCGAGATGGATGGCGCCTCGAATCGCGGCATCGATGCGATCCGCGAGCTCACGGAGGCGGTGCGGTACCAGCCCGCGGTGCTGCGCAAGAAGGTCTACGTCATCGACGAAGTCCACATGCTCACGACCGAGGCCTTCAACGCGCTGTTGAAGACGCTCGAGGAGCCGCCGCCGCACGTGACGTTCGTGCTCGCGACGACCGAGCCGCACAAGCTCCCGAACACGATCCTGTCGCGCTGCCAGCGCTACGACTTCAAGCTCGTGCCAGCGCCGCGGCTCGCCGCGCACCTGGCGAGCATCTTCGTGAAGGAGCAGCTCGCGATCGACGCCGGGGCGGTCGGGCTGCTCGTGCGCGAGTCCGGCGGCAGCGTGCGCGACGCGCTGTCGCTGTCCGACCAGATCATCTCGTACGTCGGCAACCAGGCGATCACCGAGCAGCACGTCGCGGAGGTCCTCGGCGTGGCCGATCGCACGCTGACCCGCACGCTCGTGCGTGCGCTCGCGAGCGGGGATGCGGGGACCGCGCTCGGGGCCGTCGAGTCCGCGATCGAGCGCGGCGTCGACGAGGTGCAGCTCGCGCGCGCGATCGTGCGGTACCTGCGCGACCTCACGGTGCTCCAGGTCGCACCGTCGCGGCTCGAGCTCGTCGATGCGACCGACGACGCACGCGCGGAGATGCTCGCCGAATCGAAGGAGCTCGATCGCTCGCGCGCCACGCAGATGTTCGACCGCATGCTGCGGTGCTGCGACGAGCTCGGCAGGACCCTGCAGCCGCGCCTCGTGCTCGATTGCGCGCTGATCGACATCGCCACCGTCGAACCGCTCGTGCCGCTCGGTGATCTGCTGGATCGCCTCGGGGAGCTCGAGGCCCGCCTCGCCGGGCGTGGGGCGTCGCGTCCCGCCGCCGCGCCATCGTCGTCTGGCGGGAGCTCGAGCGGCGGCCGGCGCCCGGAGCCGTCTGCGGTCCGCGCCGGGTCCGCGCCGGCGCCCGCACCGAAGGCTGCTCCGACGCCGGCACCGTCTGCGCCCGCGCCGAAGGCGGCTCCGACGCCCGCGCCCCGCGTCGACAGCGTCGCGGCCGACGTACCTGCCAGACAGCCCGCCGCACCCAGCGGTCCCGTCGCGATGATCCCGTCGAGCCCCGTGCCCGCCTTGCCCTCGGTGGGCGCCGTCGCCGCGGGCTCGGGCCCTCACGAGGGCAAGGCGCTCGCGATCCCGCAGTCGGCCACCGAGGCGCTGGCATCGTGGAACGACGTGCTCGCGGAGCTCGAGCGCCGCCGCAAGTTCACGCTGCTCGGCCCGTTCCAGCACGCCCGCGTGATGAGCTGGACGTCCGAGGATCTTGTCCTCGGCTTCCCGGTCGACGTGCACAGCATGGGCGAGATGGGCGCCGAGAAGGGTCCCCTCGATGACCTTCGCACGGTGCTCCGCGAGCTGGGGCCGGCGCAGAAGCAGGTGAAGATCACCGTCAAGCTGCTCGATGCCGCCGAGTCCGGCAAGGCGGGCGGCGCACGCTCGCTCCTCGAGCAGACCCGGGAGAGCTCGCGCGTCGAGCGATCCAAGCGCGAGGCCGAAGCTCGCGAGCACCCGATCACGAAGCACGTGCTGCAGACGTTTGGCGCCCAGATCAAGGAGATCAAGACCGATGTCTAATCCGAAGATGCCCGATATGAACGCGATCATGCGTCAGGCTCAGAAGCTCCAGGGCGATGTCGCCAAGGTGCAAGACGAGCTGGCGAAGATGGAGTGCGAGGGGGCCGCCGGCGGCGGGCTCGTCAGCGCGACGGTGAACGGCCAGTTCGAGGTCGTCCGCGTCAAGATCGACAAGAGCGTCGTCGATCCGAACGACATCGGCATGCTCGAGGACCTCGTGACCGCGGCGATCAACGCGGCCGCGACGAAGGTCCGCGAGACGAGCAAGGAGAGGATGGGCGCCATCATGGGTCCGCTCGGCGGCATGGGCGGGATGCCCGGCATGCCGGGTCTGTTCTAGGCGCCCGGTAGCCCGTGGCCGACCCGATCCGCCGGCTCGTGCAGGAGCTCGCGCGCCTCCCCGGCATCGGCGAGAAGACCGCGACCCGGCTCGCCTTTCACCTGATCCGCGGCCATCGCGGACAGATCGAGGATCTGGCGCGGGCCCTGCTCGATGTCACCGAGAAGATCCGGCTGTGCTCGGTCTGCATGACCATGACGGAGAGCGACCCCTGCGGGCTCTGCATGGATACCCGGCGCGATCCCGAGATGATCTGCGTGGTCGCGACTCCATCCGACCTCATCGCGATCGATCGCGGTGGGCACTTTCGCGGCAAGTATCACGTGCTACACGGGCTGCTCTCACCGCTCGAGGGGATCGGCCCCGACGACCTGCGCATCGCGGAGCTGGTGCGCCGCCTGGGGGGCACGCCGCCGGTGCGTGAGGTCATCATCGCCACCTCCCCGTCGGTCGACGGTGAAGCGACCGCCATGTACATCGCGCGGACGCTGCGCCCGCTCGGAGTGACCGTATCTCGCATCGCGACGGGCCTGCCCGTGGGTGGCGAGCTCGAGTACTCCGACCAGGCGACGATCGGGCGCGCGCTGGCGGGGCGCACGACGATTTGATCGCAAAGGAGGAGGGCCCGAAGGTTGTGATGTGCCAGCCGGGTTGATACCGTTCTCGCCGACGACGGGGAGTCTCGTCGTAGGAGCCAGGGCGCGATGATCCAACAGCTCGTGATGTACGAAGAAGAGCTGCAGAAGCTCACCCACATCTGCGAGACGCTGCACCGCGATTCGAACGCGAAAGCCGTGCTCGTGATCGACAAGAACGGGCAGTCGATGGTGCAGGCAGGAGATGTCGACGAGCTCGACGTCACCTCGCTGTCCTCGCTGACCGCCGGCAACGTCGCAGCCACCGGTGGCATCGCCTCTCTGCTGGCGGAGAAGGAGTTCGCAGGCCAGTTCCTCGAGGGAGAGAAGGTCAGTTACCACGTCTCGATCGTGGGGCAGCGCGTCATCCTCGTCGTCCTGTTCGACGAGCGCAGCTCGCTGGGGCTCGTTCGCCTCCGCGTGCGCAAGGCGACGGCCGACATGGTCGGCGTTCTCGAGACGATGGTGAAAAAGAGCCAGACCGGCAACGGTCAGCCCTCGGTGTTTTCCGAGATCACCGACGACGACATCGACAACCTGTTCAACGATTAGCGCGCGAGCAGGAGCCGAGCCCAAGCATGAGCTTCATCAATTACTCGTCGCGAGAGATCAACTGCAAGATCGTCTACTACGGGCCCGGCCTGTGCGGGAAGACGACCAATCTTCAGTACATCTATAACAAGACCAATCCGGAGGCGAAGGGGAAGATGATCTCCCTCGCCACGGAGACCGAGCGCACGCTGTTCTTCGACTTCCTACCGCTCTCGCTCGGCGAGATTCGCGGATTCAAGACGCGCTTCCACCTCTACACGGTGCCGGGCCAGGTCTTTTACGATGCGAGCCGCAAGCTGATCCTGAAGGGGGTCGACGGCGTCGTGTATGTCGGCGATTCCCAGATGGAGCGCATGGAAGCGAACATCGAGTCGCTCGACAACCTGCGCCAGAATCTCCAGGAGCAGGGGTACGACCTCGACAAGCTGCCGTACGTGGTCCAGTACAACAAGCGCGACCTGCCGAACGCCATCCCGATGGCGGAGCTCGAGGAAGCGCTGAATCCCACGAAGGTGCCGAGCTACGAAGCGGTCGCCCCGAAGGGGGTCGGCGTGTTCGATACGCTCAAGGCTGTCGCCAAGCTCGTGCTGACCGAGCTGCGAAAGGGAGGCTAAATGGTGGCCACGAGCGGAGCCCCTCGCGGTAGCAGCGGTCCGTCCGGTGCGAGCAACGATCGGCCGAAGTTCCGGCAGGATCTGCTCGCCGAGGCCGTAGAGGCCGACGGGGAGAAGTTCGTCGACGTCGGTGATCCCGAGTCGGGCAGCCTGTTCAGGTTCTACGAGGTCGAGTTCGCCCTCGCGTGCGCCATGGATGGCGAGCGCGACGTGAAGGCGATCGGCGAGTGGGCGAAGGACGAGCTCGGCTTGATGCCGTCGCTGAACGAGATCCGCGCGGTCGTGTCGACGCTGCGCGACCTCGGCTACCTCGACACGGGCGCGTCGGCGGAGGCCGCGAAGCCCGTGGAAGCCGCGAAGCCCGCGGAGGCCGCGAAGCCCGTGGAGGCTGCGAAGCCCGTGGAGGCTGCGAAGCCCGTGGAGGCTGCGAAGCCCGTGGAGGCTGCGAAGCCCGTGGAGGCCGCGAAGCCCGTGGAGGCCGCGAAGCCCACCGAGACCACCAAGCCGAGCACCGCCGCGATCAAGGCCGCGACGCCGGCACCGGCACCGGTGCGCGCGACCCCTGCGCCGATCGTGGCGCCGGTGGACAAGGATCTCGCATCGGGCGTGACGGTCGGCGCGAAGCCGACGGCGGCCCCGGTCGAGGATGTCGAGCTCGGAAGCGCGGGAGCCCTGGCCTCCACGGCGCCCGTCGCGCCCGTGCCGAAGGCGGATGACATCGCGCTCGGCGCATCCGGCGGCGCCGTGACCCCGAAGACCCCGAACATTCCGGTCGAGGACATCGCGCTCGGTACCGCAGGAGCGGCGGCCGGCAAGGACGTGTCGCTCGATCTCGCGGACCAGATGCCGGTCCGTGCGGACGACGTGAAGGAAGCCGTTCGCGCCTCGAAGGTGATGACGGCGGTCGAGGTTCCCAAGGACCTGCTCGAGGCGCTCGAGGAGAAGCCGAAGGCACCCGAGCCTGCGGTGGCCACGGCGGTCGCAACGGCGCCCGAGCCCGTGGTGGCCCCAGCGGTCGCGAAGCCCGCCGTCGCGAAGGCCGCCGACAAGCCTGCGCAGCAGCAGCAGCAGGGCGGCGGGAACAAGAAGAAGGACAAGAACAAGAACAAGGGTGGCAAGCAGGCCGATGCCCCCAAGGCCGCGGAGCCCGTCGCCACCGGTGGCAAGGCATCCGAGGCCGTCGTGGCCAAGGCGGCCGACAAGGTCGCCGACAAGCCGGCCGCAAAGGTCGCGGACCGGCCGGCCGACAAGGCGATCGTGAAGGCGAAGGACGCGGACAAGAAGCCCGTCGTCGCGGAGCGCAAGCAGCCCGTTGCCCCGCCCGCGCCGGCGTCACGAACGAGCCCCGCATTGATCTGGATCCTCGTCCTGGTGCTGCTCGCGGCCGCCGGCTGGGTGGTCTACCGCTACGTGCTGAACAAGCCGACCACCGCCGCCACGACATCGGGGCAGGTGACACCGGCCCCGGCGCCCGCAGCGAGCCCCGCCGGCCCAGCGGGTCCGGCCGCGGTCACACCGGGTTCCGGTGCGCCCGCCCCGGGGGCAGGCTCGGCACAGGTCGCGGCGGCGCAAGATAGTGACTCGGGCAGCGCCGCCGCCGCACCATCCCTCCCCGAGTCGATCACCGGCAGCATCGAGATCAAGGCGATGCCGCCGGTACCGGTCGCGAGCACGTTCGAGGGCACCCTCGCGCAGTTCGCGGCGACCGGAGCTGCCGTGAAGAAGGGCAACAAGGTCGGGCTGCTCCAGGGCTTTCGGGCTCTCGATGCGACCATCCTGAAGCTCCAGCGCGACCTCGCGAAGCTCCAGGGCCAGCAGGCCGCGCTCGAAGCCGTGACGGCGGGCACGGCGGGCTCGGAGGCGGCGGATGTCGCGGCGAAGCGCCAGCAGAAGCAGGACGCGCTGACGAAGACAGTGAACGAGAAGCAGTACGCCCTGGACCAGGCGATCCAGGAGCGGACGAAGTTCGACATCTACGCCCAGGCGGACGGCACGCTGACGTCCACGGCGAAGCTCGGCGCGCGCCTCACGCAGACGACGATCCTCGGTTCGATCGAGCAGACGCCGGTCCCGCTCGTGACGTTCCCGCTCGCGGTCGAGCTCCGGTTCGAAACCAACACGCAGCAGGTCGTGTACGTCGGCCCCGAGATGAAGAAGGAGCAGCAGGTCACGTGCTACGTGCGCGCGTCCTTGCCGGAGTCGATCACGCTCGAGTGCCCGGCGTCCGACCAGATCAAGGCGGGGACCGTCGTGACCTGGAAGATTCCCAAGCTCTGAGACCCGGTAGACTCGGCGGCCTCGGCGACGCTGCGCGGGCGTCTGGCCGGGACATCGCCGCGTGCGAGCCTCCGGCCGTCCGTCTTACTGCACGTCGGTCTTGTGACCGTCGGGCTTGTGACCGTCGGGCTTGTGAGTGCCGGCGTTGTCAGCGTTCGAACCCACGACCTTCTCGACGGCGAAGTGGGGTCCGGTCATGCCGATGCCCATCACGCTCTTGTCGATCTTGCCCTCGATCGTCGCGTGCATGCCATCCTTGGCATCCGCGAGATGACCGGTGAGCTGGTACGTCTTGCCGTCGGACGTCTCGAACGTCCAGTGCCCGCCCTCGAGGTCGCTGCGGCGAATCGTGCCCTTGAGCTTCATGGGACGAACATAGCGCACCTGCGGTGGGAGGCCGCTCGCGCCCTCGTCGCTGCGCGGGTCAGGGTGCGACAGCGTCTGGGCTGCGACGATCGGTGCGACAGGTCGCCCCCTCGTGAAAGATCTCGTAACTAACTGATTTTGCTTCAGATAGACCTGGCTCGCGGGGTGCTTTGACGGAATCCCGAGAGATGTGAAGCGCGCGGTCATCCGAACGCGCGCCACCGGCATCTCAAGCAGCGAAAGGTTTGCTCCCATGACCACCACCCGCCTCGCCACCATCGCCACCCGACAGCGCTCCATGAGGACCCGCGACGTGATGTTCGCGCTCCTGGTCTCCCTCGCGGCCGTCATCTCGGTCTCGTCCGTCGCCACCGCTGCCGACGCCGCCAGGCCCGCCGCGACCACGGCTGCGCTCTCGCACCAGGCGCGCTAGGAGGGTGAATGGCGTAGCCATTCGGGACCCCCTTGTGCCGGGCGAACCGCGCAAGGCGCGCCCGGCCTGAGCCAGCGAGCACGCACGAGGAGCGCTCGTTCGCGCGCGGCCTCGCCCTCTCAGTACGTCAGACGGTTCTGGACGTAGTGCTTGTCGACGACGAGTGGCTGGTCGTAGACCTCGCCGTCGTAGAGGTAGCGGTAGCGCGCGACATTCTCTGTGACCTTCTTCATGTACTCGCGGGTCTGCGTGTACGGGACCAGCTCGACGAACTCGTCGATCTCGCGATCGCCATTCTCGTCGAGCCACTTCATCACCGGGCGCGGTCCGCTGTTGAACGAGCCGGCGCCGATCGGGATCTGGCCCTTGAACTTGCCGAGCAGGCGCCCGATGTACCAGCTGCCCGTCGTGATGTTGAACTCGGGCTCGTAGAGGCGGCCCGCGTCATACGGCAGCCCCAGCTCCTTCGCCACGCGCCGCGTGGTCGCGGGGATCATCTGTAGCAATCCCTGCGCATCGGCATACGAGAGGTCGTGCGGATCGAACCCGCTCTCCTTCCGCATGATCGAGTACAGGTAGCCCGAGGGGTTGCTGCCGAGCCCCTGGTACTTCTCGACGAGGTCGCGATACGCGCGCGGGTACGCGTTCTCCCACCAGCGCCTCGCGTCGCCCTCGGCGGGGCCGTCGAGCGCGCCGCTGTCGTGCGTGAGCGCGAGCATCCACGGGCGGTTGTAGTTGCCGGCCTTGCGGTACCGATCGAGCAGCATCGCAAAGGCCGCCCCCTTCTCGTGCCGGGCCAGGAATGGCTTCTCGCCGCGCGCGAGCTCGACGCCCGCGTCGGTATCGAGCCCCGCCGCGACGAGCTCGTCCGCGCGCTCGATCAGAGCGTCCGTCGCGAGCGACTCGTCCGCCACCGCCGCGAGCTTGCCGCCCTTCGGGGCCGGCGCGTCGACGCCGAACGGTCCGAGCTTCACGCCGAGCGCCGCCAGGCGTGCCCGCGCGAGGAGCGAGTACCAGGAGAACGGATATCGCCGCACCGCGGCCGAGTACCCGGCGATCGCCTCCGCTCGCTTGCCGAGCTTCTCGTCGATGCGAGCGAGCCAGTAGCCGCCCTTGCCGCCCTCGAGCGCGCCGCCGCGAGCGGCGAGCGCGGCGAGCCGATCCCGCGCGGGGGCCCACTCGCCGAGGAAGTAGTGCGACAGGCCGAGGAACCACAGCGCGTCGTCGACCCACTTCGACTTCGGGTACTTCGCGAGCGACGCCTCGAGCGGCGCGATCGCGGCGCGATACTTCCCGTCGTTGAACTGCAGCCAGCCGGCGAGGAACGCAGCCTCCGTGGCGACCTCCGAGGTCGGATAGGTCGCGACGACCTTGTCGTACCAGCGGATCGCCTCCGGATCCCGGTCGGCGCGGGACAGCGCGCGGGCGCCGTGGAACATCGCCTCGGCCGCGGTGCCGCCCAGGTTCGGATACACGTGCAGCAGCAGGTCGGCCGCCTCGCCGTAGCGACGGCGCATCTTGAAGAGCGTGTCACCGAGCCAGAAGTCCCGCTGCGTCGCGAGCGCGGCGGGTTGCTTGCCACCGATCAGCGACAGCTCGGCGACCGCCTCGTCCCACAGGTGCGCGACCTGGAGCTGCTTGGCGCGCTCGATGCGCTCGCCCGCCGTGAGCGGTGCGGCATGCAGCGCGATCAGCTGGCGCGCGGCCTCGGCGGCGAGCGGGTGCGAAGGATTCGCGATCACGAATGCGCGATACGCCGCGACCGCGGCCGTGCCGGTCTGCGTCTGCGCGATCCGGTAGCGCGCCGTGCCCACGTCACCGAGGTCACCCGCGTCTGCAGCCGCGATGAGCGCCCGGTATTGCTTCGCAGCGCCGGCGCGATCGCCCGCCTCCCACGCGCAGTCCGCGAGCCGCCAAGGCACCTCGCGCGCGAACCGCGAGCCCGCCTGCGTCCGCAGATGCTCGAACGCGGTTCTCGCCGCCGCTGCGTCGCCGCTGCGCAGCGCGACCATCCCGCGCACCCAGTCGAAGTAGTCGCGATTGGCGAGCTTCGATGCATCGAGCGAGGCGAGAGTTGCACTCGCCCCGTCGAGATCGCCGCCCTCGTAGGCCCGGATCGCCGTTCCGAGGGCCTGCGCAGCCGGGCCAGGCGCGGCCTCTGCAGGGGACATCGCACCGACGAGCCCGACGAGCCCGACGCCCATCGCCGCGCCCGCCACCGAGGTTGCCGCTCGCCTCATACGCGCAGTATACCAATCCGAGATCCCATGCCCTACGCCGCGCTCGACTACTACGGCATCGACGAGCTGTTCACGCACGAGGAGCGCCTCGTCCGCGACACGGTGCGAGAGCTGGTGTCGTCGCGCATCATGCCGGGCATCGGCAAGCACTGGTCGGCGGGCACGTTCCCGCGGGAGCTCATCGCGACCTTTGGCGAGCTCGGCCTGCTCGGGCCCTCGTTGACGGGGTACGGCTGCGCGGGCATCTCGCCGACCGGGTACGGCCTGATCTGCCAGGAGCTCGAGCGCGGCGATTCGGGCATCCGCTCGTTCGTCTCGGTGCAGAGCTCGCTCGTCATGTATCCGATCTGGGCGTTTGGCTCGGAGGCGCAGAAGCAGCGCTACCTGCCCGAGATGGCGGCGGGCCGCACGATCGGCTGCTTCGGGCTGACCGAGCCCGACTTCGGCTCGAACCCATCCGGCATGCTGACCACGGCGACGCGCGTCCCGGGCGGCTTCCGCATCACGGGCACGAAGCGCTGGATCACGAACGGATCGATCGCGCAGGTGGCGCTCGTGTGGGCCAAGCTCGAGGGCAAGGTCCACGGCTTCCTCGTCCCGACGACCTCGAATGGGTTCACGGCGCGCGATCTGCCGGGCAAGTGGTCGCTGCGCGCGAGCGTGACGAGCGAGCTCATCCTCGAGGACTGCGAGGTCGGCGAGGACGCGGTCCTACCCGGGGTCGCCGGCATGCGCGGCCCGCTGTCGTGCCTCACCCAGGCGCGCTTCGGCATCTGCTACGGGGCGGTCGGGGCGGCGATGGCCTGTTACGACGAGGCGCTGTCGTACGCGAAGGACCGCGTTCAGTTCTCGAAGCCCATCGCGGGCTACCAGCTCGTGCAGCGCAAGCTCGTCGACATGGTCAGCGAGATCACGAAGGCGCAGCTGCTGTGCCTGCAGCTCGGTCGCCTCAAGGAAGCGGACAAGCTCACGCCGGGTCAGATCTCGCTCGCGAAGCGCAACAACGTCTCGATGGCGCGCGACATCGCCCGGGACGCGCGCGACATCCTCGGCGCCAACGGCGTCACCGACGAGTACCAGTGCGGCCGCCACATGCTGAACCTCGAGAGCGTGTTCACGTACGAGGGCACGCACGACATCCACACGCTCGTCGTCGGCCAGGACGTCACCGGGCTCGCGGCGTTCGATTCGTGAGCCTGCTGATCTGCGCGGGGCTCGACCCGTCGGGCGGGGCAGGGCTCATCGCGGATGTCCGCGTCGCCACGGCGTGCGGCGTCAGGCCGGTCGGGGTCGTGACCGCGCTCACCGTGCAGAACACGACCGGGGTCACTGCCTACACGGCGGTCGACGAATCGACGCTGCGCGACCAGCTCGATTTCCTGCTGCTCGACGTCGAGGTCCGCGCCGTGAAGGTCGGGATGCTCGGCTCGCCGGGAGTGGCCACGCAGCTCGGCAAGGCGCTCGAGCTCACGGCCGCTCCGCTCGTGTGGGATCCGGTATTCGGGCCGTCGCGCGGGACCGTGAGCTTCGCGCAGGGCTCGCTCGATCTGCCACTCGCGGCGCTCCTGCCGCATCTCACCCTGGTGACGCCGAATCGGTTCGAGCTCCAGCTGTTCGCGGGGCGCGAGCTCCGCGACGAGGCGGCGCAGGTCGAGGCTGCGCAGCAGCTCGCCGCGCGGTGGGACGCCGCCGTGCTCGTGAAGGGCGGCCATCGCGCCGACGACACGGCGCCGGACGACCGCACCGAGATCGTCGACTGGGTGGTCACCGCCACGAGTCGCGAGGCGCTGCGCGGACCCCGCGTGCCCGGTGGCGAGCACGTGCACGGCACCGGCTGTGCGCTGTCGACGGCGATCGCGGCTCACCTCGCACGCGGGCTGCCGCTCGTCGAGGCCTGCCGCGCGGCGAAGGCGTTTGTCGCGGCACGGATCGCCGCGCCGGTGCACCCCGGACGTGGTGCGGGAGCAGTCGTATGAGCAAGGTCGTCATCACCGGAGCCACGGGCTTCATCGGCACGGTCCTCGTGCGCAAGCTGCGCGCGGCCGGCCACGAGATCGTCGTCCTCACGCGCGATGCCGCCAAGGCGCAGGCGGCCTTGCCGGGCGTCACGGCCGTGACGGCGGAGCTGCAGACCCCCGGAGCGTGGACGGAGTCCATGAAGGGCGCGGCGGCGGTGATCCACCTTGCCGGCGCGTCGGTGGGAGATCACCGCTGGGACGCCCGCGTGAAGCAGGAGATCCGCGACAGCCGCGTCGAATCCGGCCGCGTGATCGTCGAGGCCATCGCAGCGATGGTGCCCGCGGAGCGGCCGGCGGCCCTCCTGTGCGCGTCGGGCTCGGACTACTACCCGTTCGCATCCGAGCAAGCGGGGTTCGATGACGACGAGGTGACCGAGACCGACCCGGCCGGCGAGTCGTTCCTCGCGCGGGTGTGCAAGGAGTGGGAGCGCGAGGCGAACGGCGCGACGGCACTCGGGGTCCGCGTCGCGACCTTCCGCACCGGGCTCGTGCTGGGTCCGAGCGCGGCACTGTCGAAGCTGTCGCTGCCGTTCAAGCTCTTCGTCGGCGGCAAGATCGGCAGTGGCCGCCAGTGGACGTCGTGGATCCACGTGGACGACGTCGTGGCGGTCTACGTCGCGGCGATCACCGATGCGCGCTACACGGGGGCCTTCAACCTCGTGGCGGATTCGACGCGGGCCGGCGCGTTCGCAAAGGCGCTCGGGCATGCGCTCCATCGGCCGAGCTGGATCCCGGTGCCCGCCTTCGCGGTGAAGCTCGTCGCGGGCGAGTTCGCGGAGCACGTGCTCAAGGGTCGGCGCGTGGTGCCGTCGCGGCTGCGTCAGCTCGGCTACAGCTTCCAGTTCCCGACGCTGCCGCCCGCGCTGGCGTCCGCCGTCGCGTAGGCCGGGCGCGCCTTGCGCGGTTCGCCCGGCACAAGGGGGTCCCGAATGGCTACGCCATTCACCCTCCTGGCGCGCCTCCGCCTCCCCCCGCACGCCTACAGCGCGTACTTGGTGCAGAGCCGGATCAGGTTGCGCCGCGAGACCCGCAGCTCCTCCGCGGCGCGGGTCTTGTTGCCGCCGTGCCGGTGCATCGCGGCGCCGATCATCTTGCGCTCGAGCGCCTCGACGGCCGCCGGGAGCGAGCCGGTGTCGGCCGCGGCGACCGGCTCGTCCACGGGCGTCCACTGCCGGATGCGCGCGGAGAGCAGCTCGACGCCGATCACCGGCGTGTCGCCCGAGAGCACGACCAGGCGCTCGATCTCGTTCTCGAGCTCGCGCACGTTACCGGGCCACGGATACGCGATCAGCTGTGCCACGCATGCGGCCGCGAGCTGCACGGGGCGCGTTCGCCTGTGGCGCGAGAGGAACTGATCGACCAGCAGCGGGATGTCCTCGCGCCGCTCGCGGAGGGGCGGCAGGAGGACCGTGATCACGTGGATGCGATAGAAGAGATCCTCGCGAAACCGCCCGTCCGCGACCATCGCGGAGAGGTCGCGGTTGGTAGCCGCGATGATGCGGACGTCGACCTGCTTCGTGTCGGTATCCCCGACGCGGTTGAACGTGCCCTCCTGCAGGACGCGCAGCACCTTCACCTGCAGCATCGGCGACATGTCGCCGATCTCGTCGAGGAAGAACGTGCCACCGTCCGCGATCTCGAAGAGGCCGGGCTTGTCGGCGACCGCGCCGGTGAAGGCTCCGCGCTTGTGGCCGAACAGCTCCGAGTCGAGGAGGTTGTCGTTGAACGCCGAGCAGTTCGTCACGACGAACTTCTTGTGGCGGCGCTCGGACGCATCGTGCACGGCGCGCGCGACGAGCTCCTTGCCGGTGCCCGCCTCGCCCTGGACCAGCACCGTCGAGCTCGAGCGCGCGATCCGCTCCAGCACCCCGAACAGCTCCTGCATGGCCGGCGCAGTGCCGGAGATGCCGTGGTACGCGGTGCGCTTCGCGAGGTGATGCTCGTGGCCGCTGCCGAGGTGCTCCTCGTCGCGCGTCCGCACGACCGCGGCAATATCCGCGGCCGCCTCGCCGATCATCATCTCGACGAGGGTCCGCTCGGGTCCTCCGAGCTCGGGCGCGATCACCGCGAGCCCGGCACCCTCGGGCGCGTCCGGAAACAGAGGCGCAAACGCGCAGGGCTCCGTGGGCTTGTGCTCGACGAGTGTCAGCTCGAGCGTCCGGCGCCGCAGCACCGCACGCACGTGCTTGAGCACGCGAAGGTCGAGGCCGGTCCACCAGGGCACGGGCGCAGTGTGACAACGAGTCACAGCCGCGGCAAGCCGCGACACAACTCGGAACAGCGGCTAGTCGGGCAGATCGACGCACCAGCGGAGCGCCGAGCGGACCTCGAGCCACCCCTGCTCCTCCACCATCAGGTACGGCGATTCGAGCGTGATCACCTCGAGCCCGGCCTCGACGCCGTAGCGGTTCCCGAACGAGCCCGGGGTCGGGTAGCCCATGTCGTGCTCGACCGGGTACCCGCAGCGCTCCGACATCGCCAGCGCGAGCGCCTCGCCGGTGCCATCCCAGTTCACCATGCGGTAGGTCGCGTGCACGGCGACGAGCCGCTGCGCCCCGACCTTCGCGATCAGCGCGACGAGTGCCTGCGTCTCCGGCTGATCTTCGGCCGCCGCTCCGGGATGGTAGGTCGGCCGCCGCTGCGTGCCCCAGCACTTCGTCGCGAAGTTCCGGTTGAGGTCGATGTCGTTCGCGTTGTTGCGCGTGCCGGCGAGCGTCCCGTCGACGTTCACGCACGGGATGATCCACGTCTCGCGTCCGGGGGGGCGCTCCACGAGCTCGTCGGCGAGGCGCTCCATCATGAGCTGCGAGATCGGCTCGTCGCCATGGATCGCGCCGAACAGGATCGCGGGCGGGCGCGGGCGCGCGTAGCCCGGCGGCTCGAACTGCACGGCCTCGATCGGCCTGCCGAGGACGGTGTGACCGATGACGACCTCGGTGCGTGCGGCGCGCATGCCCGATCCTACTCGAGCGACTTGCCGAGCGCGGCGGCCCAGCCGTAGCCAACGAACACCATCGCCGTCGCCGGGATGGCCCACTGGAACAGCGCCACCGCGGGCATGGTCGAGATCATCGCGCCGATGTTCCCGTTCCCGAACACGAGCTCGAGCACGTGCATGGCGAGCACGAGCAGCACGAGCAGCCAGAACCACAGCCCGGCGCCCCCGGTGCCCGGCGTGGGCAGCCACGCGAGCAGCGAGAGGATCACGAGCACCGTCGTGATCAGCCGGAACAGCACCGCGGTCGGGAACGCGCCGCGGATGACGGCCTGCATGTCGTTCACGAGCGGGATCCCGTGGCCATCGGGCACGAGCACCGTCGCGAGGTAGGCGAGCACGCCGAGCGTGACCAGGAGCCGCGGCAGCGTGGCATCGGTGTACTTCGAGCGCAGCACGAGGCCGGGCAGGAGGAGCACCATCGCGACCACGGCGAGCACCGACTGCCACTGGAAGCTGTGCGCCATCACCTGCTGGACCTGTGGCACGACCATCACGAGCGTTCCGAGGAGACCCACGACGGCCCCGCGCGCGGCGGAGGGCATCGGGACAAACGAGAGCAGGATGCCGAGCACGCCCATCGCCGCGATCGCGAGGCTCGTGACGAGCGCGAGCCCCGTCCCGTCGAACAGCTGCGTGAAGCCCATGGTCATCGGAGTCGTCGACTGCGGGACCGCGAGCCGCGCCACGACGAGCACGCCGAAGATGAGCACGAGCACGCGCAGCGAGTCGCGATACGGGTCGCGCGGTCGACCCTCGCGACCGGCGTTGCGCATCGCGAGGTACGCGGGCTGCCCCGTGGGGCCGGAGTGTCCGGTCGAGTCACCATACGGCACGGCCTCGACGGCGGGGCTGGCGTGGGCCGCGCCGGACGAGCCCGGGTACGCTGCCGGCGTCGGGTGGTAGGCGGGGATGACGGGCGCGGGCTGGATCACCGTCGCCTGCTGCACGGACGCGCCGGGCGTGCCGTACGGGATCTGGGTCGGGATGACGGGCGCCTGGGCCATCATCGTCGCGGCATGGGCGTGGCTCGCGGGCGCGAGTGCGCCGGATGCGAGGGGCGACGGGCTCGGCGGCGGCGTCGGCGTCTGGACGGCCGAGCGCGCGACGGGCGGTGCGTACGCGACGGGCGCCGGCTGCGTGCCGCCACTCATCCCCGGCATGCCCGGCGTGGCGCCCTGCTGCTTGAGCTGAGCGATCACGTCCTGCGCCGAGAACGCACCCATCACCGTCTTCGCATTCGCACCCGCGGCACTCGGGATCGGCGCGGATGCCTGCTTCGCCCCACAGAACACGCAGTGGAGCGCCGCATCCGGCAGGTCCTTGGAGCAGCTAGCGCATTTCTTCACGACGGCCTCGGAAGCGCATTAAGCCAGATCACAAAGCCAGATACCAAGCCTGTTACCATCCACAAATGGTCGGGATGGTGGCTCTGGGCGACGTGAAGCGCAGCGCGGCGACGCTGTTCTCGCAAGGCCAGCACCTCGCCGCGCTGCGGCTGTACGACGCCGTCGTCATGGCCGCGCCACTCGACTTCGATGCGCGCATCCGCGTCGCGGACTGTGCCCTGGCGCTGGGTGATCCCGAGGCGGCGGCGGTCTATCGCGCGGTCGGCTGGTACGCCCTGAAGTCCGGCCATCCGCTCGCCGCGCTCGTCTGCGCGCGTGTCCTCGAGGCCCACGGCGCCGACTCGAGCGATCTCACCGCAGCACTCGTCGTCTCGTACGGCAACGAGTCGGAGCTGCTCGGCAAGGCGGCGACTCGGGTGGGCCAGCCGCCCGATGCGCTGCCCGTGGGCGTACCCGATGTGCGGCTCGCCGCGGCGCCCGATGCGGTGAAGCAGGCGCTCGCACGCGCCGAGCACGCGACCGACTCGTTCGGCGAGTTCCCGGCGGCGGTGCACCCGATCCCGCTGCTGTCGGCGATGACCGAGGCCGCGTTTCGCCGCGTCTTGGGCACGCTCGTCCTGCGCCGCCTCCCGGCGGGTGCATACGTCATCCGCGAGGGCGAGCCGGGTCAGTCCTTCTTCTTCGTCGCGTCCGGCGAGCTGCGCGTGTTCGCCACCGACGGGCTCGGCCGGCAGACCGAGCTGGCGAAGCTCGGTGAAGGCGCGGTGTTCGGCGAGATGGCCTTGCTGTCGGCTCAGCCGCGCACGGCGAGTGTCGCGTGCCTGACCGAGGTCGATCTGCTCGAGGTCGGCCGCAGCTCGCTGGCATCGCTCGCCGACGAGCTGGGCGCGGTGGCGGAGGCGCTGCACGGCTTCACGCGCGAGCGCCTGCTCGGCAACCTCATGGCGACGAGCCCGCTGTTCCGGCCATTCAACCGGATGCAGCAGCGCGACCTGCTGCGCCGGTTCACGAGCCACGACGTCTCCCCGGGGACCGTCGTGATCCAGGAGGGCGAAGAGGGGCGGGGCCTGTTCGTGGTGCTCGCCGGCGACCTGGACGTGGCGCGCCGCGCGAGCGATGGCACGTCGGTGCCGCTCGGGGGCCTCCGCACCGGTGACGTGTTCGGCGAGATGGCGCTGCTGCGAAACGCTCGGACCGGTGCGACCGTGACCGCCCCGAGGCCCTCGACGGTGCTGTTCCTCGCCCGCGAGTACGTGGCGCGGATCGTCACCGCAGTTCCCGAAATCAGGAACTATCTCGAAGCGTTGGCCGATGAACGCGAGATCGACAACCAGCTCGTGCTCGGCGAGGACGCCGCGCCTTCCGACGAGCGCGTTTTGATTTGAGTCCTATACTCGTCGTCATGGACGAGAACGAGAAGGCGGGCAGCGACACGACGGCCAAGGAGTCGAAGTCTCGCTTCCTGTGGTTGCTGATCTTGATCGCTGTCGTCGCGCTCTGGTGGTGGTATCGCCCCGAAGCGGAGCAGACGCAGGCCCAGCTCCCGAGTGCGGATGACGTCGCGGCGGTCGCCCGGTTCGGGGATCCGGACGATGTGATCATCGATCTGAAGGACAGCGCGAGCCCGGCCGCGATCGAGCACGACCTCGGCCTCCAGCTGGCGCTCGTCGATCTCAGCGGCGAGGCTGCGGCCACGAAGCTGTATCGCGCGCACGTCGATCCGGCGCGTCGCGACGCGATCCTGGCGACGCTCGCAGCCCGCGCCGACGTCGAGATCGCCGAGCCCGACGGGCTCATCTCGCTCTCGCCCGACGAGATGGTGCGGACGGCGGCGCCCGTGCCCGCCACGGAGCCGGGGTTCCCGAATGACCCGCAGTACAAGTACCAGTGGCACCTGAACCAGATCGGGATGCCCGAGGCCTGGAAGCTCGCCGATGGTAACGGCGTGATCGTCGCCGTGCTCGACACGGGCGTCGGCTTCGAGGAGTACGGAAAGTTCCACGAGCTGCCCGATCTCAAGGGCATCACGTTCGTCGAGCCCTTCGACTTCATCACCAACACCAAGCACGCGAGCGACGATCACGGCCACGGCTCGCACGTGACCGGCACGATCGCGCAGGTCACGAACAACGGGATCGGCGTCGCGGGCATCGCCCGCAACGTGAAGATCATGCCGCTGAAGGTGCTCTCGGGCTCGGGGTCGGGCTCGGTGGCGGGGATCGCCGATGCGATTCGCTACGCGGCGGACCACGGCGCGAAGGTGATCAACATGAGCCTCGGCGGGCCGATGCCGTCGAACGTGCTGAAGAAGGCCGTGAAGTACGCCCACGACAAGGGCGTCACGGTCGTGTGCGCGGCGGGCAACGACGGCAGCGGACGCGTCGGCTATCCGGCCGCGTACGACGGTGCGGTCGCGGTCAGCGCCACGCAATTCGACGAGTCGATCACGTTCTACTCGCAGTACGGCAAGGCGCTCGACATCGCGGCCCCGGGCGGCAACACCCGTGTCGATCAGAACGGCGATGGTCAGCCCGACGGCGTGCTCCAGAACACGCTCGACCCGAGCGATGGCTCGAAGAACGGGTACTACGCGTACATGGGCACGTCGATGGCGTCCCCGCACGTGGCGGGCGTCGCGGCGCTCGTGGTCGGCGAGGGCATCACGGATCCGAAGATGGTCGAAGAGGTGCTGAAGAGCTCGGCCCGCAAGCCGACCGACCAGAAGTACGACGTCAAGAAGTACGGCGCGGGCATCGTCGATGCGCCGGCAGCCGTCAAGGAGGCGCGCACGCAGGGCGGTGGCTTTCAGCTCGGCCTCGGGCTGCTGATGGCGGGCGCGGTGGCGGCCTCGGTGCGGCGCCGTGGCGTCCGCATCGGCTGGACGTATCTCGCCGGCGTCGTGGTCGGCTCGTCGGGGCTGTTCTTCCTGCCGATGATCGCGCCGGCGCTGTCGAGCGCGCCGATCATCTACACGCTGACGCACGGGCTCCCCTCCTGGGATCTGTCGATCCTGGGCCCGGTCGCTCACGGCAACGCGCTGTTCTTCAGCGCCGCCATCCCACTCGCGCTGCTGGTGGTCTGTTACGGGATGCCCCGGGCGCGCGCCCCGCTCGCCGGGCTCGCGATCGGCGTCGCCGCGCACCTCGCGTTCTTCGCGGCCGTCCCGTGGATGCCCGTCCACGTGCCGATGTTCGTGCCCATCCTCGGCGGCACTCTCCCCGCGCTGTGGCTGGTCGCCAACGTCGTGGCGTGCCTGGGCCTCGCGCGACTCGCGCTGCGCCGATAGCCGCCGTCGTGCGATGCTGATGACATGAAGCGAGCAGCTCTGTGGATCGCGGGGGCAGGTTTCATCGTCGGCGCCGTCGGCGCGGGTGCCTGCGGGAAGTCGGGCGGCGGGGCTGCCAGCGCGGGCGGTGACTGCCAGCAGGCCATCGACCACGCGCTGATGGTGTCCGATCCCACCAAGGGAATGGACCCCAAGCAGGCGGCCGCGCTGAAGCCAATGATGGCGGCGATGGCGAAGACCGGCGTCGAGCGATGCCTCGGCGATCAGTGGAAGTCCGACGTGACGGGCTGCATGAAGAAGGCGTCCACGTCCGCGGACCTCAACAAGTGCCAGGACGCGCTGACGCCCGCGCAACACAAGTCGTTCGACGACGCGCTGGCGAAGACGGCGTCCGCGAACATGCCGGCAGAGGTCGCGGTGCCCGCGGTGCCGGTCGCCCCGGCCGCCGCTGGCGATGGGAGTGCCGCTGCCGGCAGCGCGGCTGGCTCGGGCGCGGCTCCGGAGACCCCGACGCCGTGACGGCTCCCCGCTACCGGATCCGACTGGCGCGGGACACGTACAAGGTCTCGTGTGCGCACATGACTGTGTTCCCGGACGGCACGAAGGAGCGCCTGCACGGCCACAACTACACGTTCGCGGTCGAGCTCGAGGTCGACCGTGTCGACTTCGCATCGATGATCCCGTTCGCGGCGATCAAGGGCGTGCTCGCGGCCCTCGCCGCCGAGTGGAAGGAGCGCGTGCTGATCGCGACCGCGAATCCGTTCGTCGAGGTCGTGCGCGCGGATGGCACCGAGCTCGAGCTCGCGGTGTGTCGCAAGCGCTACGTGTTCCCGGCCGAGGACGTGTTGCTGCTGCCCATCGACAACATCTCCGTCGAGGCGCTCGCCGCGCATCTCGCGACCGTGCTTGCGACCCGCTTCCCCGCCGCCGCGCGTGCCCACCTCCTCGGGCTCACCGTGACGGTCGAGGAGTCGCCGGGCCAGGGCGCGTCGTGCTCGCTCGTGCTGACGGCCTGAACGCAGACCGCGCGCGCCACCGCCTACGGGGTGGCAGGATCGCGGCCGCGCCCACCGCGCCGACGGCGGCGGCCGCCGCGCTCGGACGAGGCGCCGCGCGGACCCTGATCGCCGCTCGGGCGCGGGCCACGCTCGGCACGCGGCCCACCGGCGGCGCCACCACTGCCGCCGGCACTGCTCGCGGGCGGGTTCAGGTGCGGGCGGGGCGCGCCAGCCTGGGCCGCAGCCTCGGCGGCGATGTCCGTCGAGAGCTTGCCGGCGACCCGGTACTGGTCGGGCTTCCAGCCCTTCTGACCGACCACGGTGATCGGCTTCTGGAACCGCTTCTCCAGCGAGTCGAGGTACTCGCGCTCGAACTTCTGCAGCAGATCCGCCACGCGCGGTGACGCCTCGATCTCGATACGATCGGTGTCGACGAGCGTGCCCGAGCGGCGCACCTCGCGCATGATCTCGTACGCCACCGTCGTCACGCTCTTCACGACGCCCGCGCCCTCGCAGATCGGGCACGGCTCCGTCAGCAGCTGCACGAGCGACTCGCGCGTGCGCTTGCGGGTCATCTCGACGAGCCCGAGCTCGCTGATCTTCGTGACGTTCGTGCGCGCGCGATCCCGCGACAGCGCCTTCTGGAACGCATCCCAGACCTTGCGGCGGTTGCCTTCCTTGTCCATGTCCACGAAGTCGATGACGATGATGCCGCCGATGTTGCGCAGCCGGAGCTGGCGGGCGACCTCCTCGCAGGCCTCGAGGTTGTTGCGAGTGACCGTCTCCTCGAGATCGTTGTTCGAGCCGGTGAAGCTGCCGGTGTTGACGTCGATCGCGGTGAGCGCCTCGCCCTGATCGACGACGATCGAGCCACCCGAGCGCAGCGGGACCCGGCGGGCGACCGCGACCCGCAGCGCCGGCTCGATGTTGAAGTGATCGAAGATCGGCCGGCGGCCGTCGTATTTCTTGATCCGCGGTGCGTAGCGCGGCAGGAACGTCGAGGTGAACTTGAGGACCCGGTTGTACTGGTCCTCGTCGTCGATGTGGACCTCGGTGGTCTCCTCGCGGAGCAGGTCGCGCACGGTGCGCAGCCCGAGGTCGAGATCGGCGTAGATCAGACCGGGCCCGCGCTGGGCGTCCTCGCGACGCTGGATCTCGAGCCAGAGCTTGGCGAGGTAGTCGACGTCATCGCGGATCTCCTGGTCGGAGGTGCCCTCGGCGGCGGTGCGCACGATGAAGCCACAGCCCTTCGGCCGCGACTGGTTCACGACGTCGCGCAGCCGCTTGCGCTCCTTGTCCGAGGCGATCCGGCGGGACACGCCGACCTGATCGACGCTCGGCATGAAGACGCTGAAGCGGCCGGGCAGCGACAGATAGCCGGTGACGCGCGCGCCCTTCTGGCCGATCGGATCCTTGACGATCTGGACGAGGATCTCCTGACCTGACTTCAACAGGTCCTCGATCTTGCGCTGCGCGAGGTTGCGCTTGGACCGAGCGATCCGCGACGCCGTGCCCTCGGGCGACTCGTCACCGTCCTCGGTGTCGGCGTCCTCGAACAGGCGCTTCTCGTTGTCCGAGCCGAGGATGTCGGCGACGTAGAGGAACGCCGCGCGTTC
>JAYSYE010000086.1:0-2276 GCA_043716635.1 Deltaproteobacteria bacterium
CGGCGGCGGCACGGCGCACGTGTCGTCGACGCAGCGGCCCGTGAGCCGGAGGCGATTCTTCGCGAACACCCGGTAGGCGAGCGTGAGCAGGTGCGAGATGCCTGGCAGCCGGGTGAGTGCCACGAGCCGCCGGAACCCGACCGCGCCGTAGAGCCGCCGGAACACCTCGACCCCTTCGATCCAGGTGCCGTCGGGGAGCCGGCCCTGGATGCGTGCCATCAGGTCCGCCTGCGTGGTGCCGTACGCCGTCGCGTCGAACGTGGGGGCGGCGATGTTCGTGAACTCGATCCGGGCGGCGCGGTCTTTCCGCATCAGCATGCGGATCTCGCGCACGCAGAGCGGACAGTCACCGTCGTAGAACACCTCCACGGCCTTCGTGGGTGCGAGCACGCTGGTCTGCATGAAGATTGGACGCCGCCCCACCTCGCGGGTTACGCGGCCATTCCGGCGGCCAGGCGATCAGATCCAGCCAGGACGCCACACCGCCCGGTCGCGCAGCTCGCGCCATGGCATGCGCAGCGTCGAGGCCGGTACGAGCACACTGGCGAGGACGACCTCGCCCGTTGCGTGGACCTCCGTGACGACATAGTGCCGGTACTGGACCGCCGGGTCGACGTTGCTCCACTTGCCCCCCGCGAGCTTGCCCGGGTTACTCGGCTCCTCCGTCATCGCGTCCAGCGTGCCACGCGGCGCGGTCACGTGCAGGTCGGACGCCGGCGGCGGACGAGCGGGAGGATGGCGAGCAGGGCGAGCAGCGGCGGCTGCGGGTTCGAGTTGCAGCAGCCCGACTCGTCGAGCGCTGGGCCACCGGCGACCCCCACGACGTAGATGTGGGACGTGACCACGATGCGGGCGCCCCCCTCGTCGACGAGCTCGATCCGGTAGCGGTGTGACGTCAGCCCGACGGCGTCGGTGAACGTGTGGCTGAAGTCGTCGGAGTCGACGCGCGCGGTCGCCAGCTTCACGCCATCGCGGATGAGCTGGACGAACATGCCCTGCCCCGTCTGCACGCGAACCTGCGCCGCCACGCCGACGCGCTCGGGAATCTCGATCGTGTCGCCGATCTCGACGGCCGCGCTCCCCGCATCGTCTCCCGGCCGCTCGAGCTGGAAGCTCACGACGGGATCGTGCGGGCCGCGCAGATTCACCATCGTCCGCCCCGCCTTCACGGCGTCGATGATCGCGCGCTCCGACAGCTCGTCGGTGAGCACCAGCGTGCACGGCGAGCCGACGGGAGTCTCGATCGTACCGGTGCCTCGCCCGGCCCGGTGATCGTCGGAGCCCGAGACGGCCGCGATGTGGTGGCCCGCGTCGAGCTGCTGGTCCCACAGGGCGATCGCCGTCGGCACGAACAGCGGCTCCACCACGTCCCACTTGCCGGTGATGATCTCGAGCCCGTCGACCTGGTCCCACGGCGTGTCCGGATAGCTCCACGCGCAGCCGATGCAGGTGGACCCGAGCTCGAGCGTCGGGTGGTTCACGAGGAAGAGCCCGCCCTGCGCCTTCACGTCGGCGATGACGTCGCTGATCGTCCGCCCGTCCAGTCCGACGCGATGGTCGACATAGGTCGAGATCCCCACGGCGTTCGCGTGGCCCGCGTACGTCGTGATCTCGGCGCCGCGAAGCAGGAGCCGGTGTTGCCCCGCGCCGTTGAACGCGGGCTCGAACGGGAGCTGACTGGTCGTGTTGTGATCCGACAGATTCGCGAAGTCGAGGCCTTGCGAGTCCATGAGCGCGACGATCTCGGGGATCGATGCGTTGGCATCGCCGCTCTCGCTGTCGTGCACGTGAAAGTCACCCTTCAGCCAGTGGTGCGGCTCCGTCCCGAGCACGGCCGGCACGTACTCGCTGCGAGGCCGCACGGTCAGGGTTGCGTCATCGCGACACGTCACATCCACCGAGTAGTGGCCCGCACCCGCGGCGAGCTTCGCCTTCCCGATCACGAGGGTCCACGCGCCGGGAGTGATCGCACCCGGCAGGTAGCTGCGCGACGATTCGGCCACGCCGATCACGGCGTCCTCGGTGTTGCCGCCGCCCCAGCCGCGAAACCCGTCCGGGCCCCACACGCCCCAGTCGAGGATCACGTCCGCGGAGCCGTCCGTGTGCGCGACCTGGATCTCGACCGTGCCCGCGGGCACCGCGAACGCCACCTCCGCGTAGTCGCCGCCTGCCGCCGCGACGTCCCCTTCGTAGTGCAGGGTCGAGAGCACCGCGGCGAGAGGGAGGACCATGCGCCATCGTACCGCGGCAAGCGCTGCGCCAGGCCCGCAACCGGG
>JAYSYE010000087.1:0-7033 GCA_043716635.1 Deltaproteobacteria bacterium
CGACAACTTCGAAGCGCGCAGCCAGTCGATGATCTCTGCATAGTCTCCATGCGCCGACAGCCCATCGAGCTGGACGATCTTGGCCTTCACGGGGACGTAGTGGCCGAGCAGCTTGATCTCGGCTGCGCCGTCGATGAGCGAGCGCCCGCGCGTCCCTGCCGCCTGATAGCCAACGAACAACACGGTCGTCCGCGCATCTGGCAGGAACCGCTGCAGGTGATGAAGCACACGCCCACCGGTCACCATGCCACTCGCGGAGATCACGATCATCGACCCACTACTGCGATCGATCGCCTTGGAATCATCCGCGGTTGTCGTGTAGCTCGCGATCGCGGACATCCGCTCGACCTCGTCGTCCGAGAGGCCGTGGTCCTCGCGATGATCCCGGAAGATCTTGGTCGCGCTGATCGCCATCGGGCTATCGAGGAACACGGGACACGCGGGGATGCGCTGTTCATAGCGAAGGCGAGCCACGAGGTGGAGCAGATGCTGTGCGCGGCCGACTGCGAACGCCGGCACGACGACCACGCCACGCTTTTCGACAGCCTCGACGATCACCTTGGCGAGCGCGTCTTCGATATTCTGGGTCGAGTGCCGACGATCACCGTAAGTGGACTCGACGACGAGGTAGTCGGTCTGAGCAAGTGGCTCGGGTGGCTTCATGATCGGATCGGACGGCCGCCCGACATCGCCCGAGAATGTGATCGTCGTCCGGCCGACATGGAGCGCGAGGCAGCCGGAGCCGACGATGTGGCCTGCGCGGGTGTAGCTCGCCGATATCCCGCGAGCTGGGTCGAAGCGCTCGTGGTACTCGACGGCAACGAGTTGTTCGAGCGACCGCTCCGCGTCGTCGCGCGTATACAGCGGCAGTGCCGGATGATGCTTCGCGTACTTCCATTCATTCGCGTGACGCGCTTGCTCTTCCTGCAAGTACCCCGCGTCGGGGAGCAACAGCTGGAGCAGGTCTCGCGTGCCACGCGTGCAAAATATGCGTCCCCTGTAGCCGGCCTGGCAGAGTCGCGGAAGATATCCGGTGTGATCGATGTGGGCGTGAGTCAGCACGACCGCGTCGAGCGACTGGACGTCGAATGACGGCGCCGCCCAGTTCCGTTCGCGCAACTTCTTCGGGCCCTGGAACAGGCCGCAATCGACCAAGACCCTCGCGCCGTCGGATTCGACCAGGTAGCGCGAGCCGGTAACCGTGTCGGTTGCACCGAGGAACTGGAGAGTAGGCATCAAGCCCTTCGGGATGCAGGTAGCGCGCCAGCGGCGTCTGTTCAGATCCACCGCCGGCGCAGGAGCCACATCTTCACACCCTGCGTGAGCAGCAGGTAGCAGGCGAGCGTCCCGAGCAGCAGCGGCCAGTACAGGCCCGGCAGGGGCGAGAAGCCGAGGTACGTCCCGATGGCTGTGAACGGTAGGCCGACGCCGACGGCCATGATCACGATGCCCATTCCAATCACCGGGAGCGAGGCGCGGCTCTGCAGGAATGGGAGCTTGTTGGTGCGGATGACGTGAATGATCAACGTCTGGGTGAGCAGGCTCTCGACGAACCAACCCGTCTGGAACAGGCTCGCGCTGTGGGCCGCGGCCTGGGGCGTCGACGTGTCCCAGCAGTGGAAGACGTACAGCATCACGAGGTATGTCGTGTAGTCGAACAGCGACGAGCACGGCCCGATGAAGACGATGAACCGGGTGAGCGCCTTGATGTTCCATGGGCGCGGGCGCTGGATCTGATCGGCATCGACGGTGTCGGTCGGGATCGTGGTCTGGCCAAGATCGTAGAGCAGATTGTTCGTGAGGATCTGGATCGGAAGCATCGGCAGGAACGGCACGAAGATGCTCGCGCCGAGCACGCTGAACATGTTGCCGAAGTTGCTCGACGCGCCCATGCGCACGTACTTGCTGATGTTCGCGAACACCCTGCGTCCCTCGAGCACCCCCTCGTCGAGAACGAGCAGCGACTTCTCGAGGAGAATCATGTCGGCGGACTCCTTCGCGATGTCCACCGCGGTGTCGACGCTGATGCCCACATCGGCGGCGTGCAGCGCGGGCGCGTCGTTGATGCCGTCACCCATGAAGCCGACCGTGTGCTTGCGCGACTGCAGGGCCTTGATGATCCGCTGCTTGTGCGCCGGCGAGACGCGCGCGAACAGTGTCGCGTGCTCGGCTGCGTCGGCGAGCGCCTCGTCGCTCATCTTCTCGACCTGATCGCCGAGCAGGACCACGTCCGTCGCGAGCCCGACGTCCTTGCACACCTTGCGGGCGACGAGCTCGTTGTCGCCGGTGATCACCTTGACCGTCACGCCGTGGGCCTGCAGTTCCGCGATGGCGACCTTGCACGTCTCCTTGGGCGGGTCGAGGAACGCGACGTAGCCCTGGAGGATCAGCTCGGTCTCGTCAGCCTTGCCGTACGGCGTGGCGTGGGGCGCGACCACGCGCGGCGCGACCTCCTTGGTCGCGATCGCCAGGACGCGAAAGCCGTCGGCGCTGAGCCGCTCGTACTCCGTCTTGAGCGTTTCGATGTGCTCGTGGTCCATCGGCAGCCGCTTGCCGTCGAGCTCGAAGCTGGAGCAGCGCGGGAAGATTGCCTCCGGCGCGCCCTTCGAGATGATCCGGTCCTTGCCCTCCGGCGTGCGAACCACGACCGACATGATGCGGCGCTCGAAGTCGAACGGGATCTCGTCGACCTTCGTGAGCTCGGGGATCCGGGCGTGCGCGTGGGCCGCTTCGTGCGCGAGCACCGCGCGATCGAGCACGTTCTTGAGGCCGGTCTGAAAATGGCTGTTCGTGTAGGCGAGCGCCAGCACGGTCTCGTCCTCGCGCAGCGTCACGTCGCAGTGCCGCTCGAGTACCACCTTGTCCATCGTCAGCGTGCCGGTCTTGTCGGTGCACAGCACGTCCATCGCGCCGAGGTTCTGGATCGCGTTGAGCCGCTTGACGATGACCTTCTTCTTGCCCATCGCGACGGCGCCCTTTGACAGGCACACCGTGACGATCATCGGCAGCATCTCGGGCGTCAGGCCGACCGCGACCGCCACCGCGAAGAAGAACGCTTGACCCCAGTCGCCTTTCGTCACGACGTTGATCACGAAGACCAGCGGCACCATCACGAACATGAAGCGGAGCAGGATCCAGGTGAAGCGCGAGATATCGCGATCGAAGGCCGTGGCGTTCGGTTGCTCCACGATCGCCTGCGCCATCCCACCGAGGTACGTCTCCTTGCCGGTCGCGGCGACCACCGCCACCGCCGAGCCACTCTCGACGCTGGTGCCCAGGAACGCGATCGTCGTCCGCTCGAGAGGCGCGGCGGCCGGCGCGCCGACCTCGGCTGCGTACTTCTCCACGGGGAAGCTCTCGCCCGTGAGCGAGCCTTGGATCACGAACAGATCCTTGGCCTGGACGATCCGCACGTCACCCGGAATCATGTCGCCGGCGGCAAGCTGGATGACGTCGCCGGGGACGAGCAGGGTGACCGCGATCTCCTGCGGCTGGCCGTCGCGGACCACGGTCGCGCGCACCGAGATCATCGCCTTGAGCCGGGCGGCTGCACTCCCGGCTCGCGCCTCCTGGAATAATTTCAGCCCGACGCTCAGGGCGATCATGAGCAGCATCATCGAGCCGGCGCGCGGATCCGCGGTCGCGAACGACACCGTCGCGAGCACCGCGAGCAGGATCACCAGCGGGTTGAGCACGGCGTGCCAGAGCAACTTCGCGAGGCTTGGACGGTGATCTCGCGCCAGAACGTTCGGTCCGTGCGCGGCCAGCTTCGCCGCTGCCTCCGCCGACGTCAGCCCCTCGGCCCGCGTCGCGAGGCGCGCGTACACCGCCGCAGGATCGGCGGTCGCTACCTCGAGCAGGATCGCCGACACGCGGATCGCGACCTCGTGCTTCGTGCCGGTGAGCGCGCGCTTCGGCAGGACGATGGACGGGACGCGAGTCATGGGAGTCGAGACTCTATCCTCGATCGCGAACTAGCTCATCCGAACGGCCGGCGGCGCGAGCGCGACCCCAGACGCCCGCGGCGCGATCTGCAACCAGAAGAGGGAGCAGGAGCGAGGCGCCCGCGAGCGAACCCGCTCGAGGCAACGCTCGGATCTTCGATAGCGCGCTGTCGTTGCGTCGTCAGTCTTCAAACCTCTCCAATCGAGGTCGCCCACCAGCCAGTACGCGAGCGTGAGGTGTTCGCGAGATCGACGTAGCGGACGCCCGCCCGCACCCTGGCCGAACGCACGCTCACCGGCCCGCCACACTCGCCACACCGGAGCCGCGATGTCGCGGAGCCCCAGAAGGCAAGCCGTTGTCGTCACGATCCAGATCCTGTCCGACGACTACATGCGACGTACTTTCAGCATGTTACCCCTCACCCGGGGATGGCCGTCTTCCCTCTCGATTTGGCGGTTGCTATTACGTCAAGGGTGGCGCTTCTAGAGAAGTGTTAGGCACCCGAGCACGCTTCGAGACGGTCGTAGGATCGGATCCGGAAGCTCATGCCCATCGGCGTGGGCCACCCAAGATCGCGTCAGCTCGAGGCACCGACCGGTGGTGACACCGAACCCGGCGCAGATCGAGAGGGCCAGGCGATTGCTGGCGCACGAGGGAGCGGCTGGCAGCGCAGAGCGAGCATCGACGGCCGCCGGCCGAGTGTACGACAAGCTGTATGCCCACCTGGCTCCCCTCGTGGGCAGCGCCGGTGTTCAATTGCTGTTCATGCGTAGCGCGAAGCTCGTGCAAGGCGAGTTCGCCAGCTTCGCTCAGGTCTCGGGGTTCGAGGACTCGACGAAGCTGCGTGAGCGCTTGGAGACGCGAACTCCCGCGCTCGCGACAGAGTCGGTGGCGGCTCTGTTTGGAGCGTTTTTCACGCTGATTACTACCTTCGTCGGAGAGCGACTTACGATGCAGGTGCTGCGCGGCGCTTGGCCCACGTTCGACGAGACGGCACCGGAGAAAACCAAATGACAAAGCGTTCCGATTCGAAAGTGCCCCCCCGTGTCAGGGCTGAGTCTCGACGAGGTGTTGGGCGAGCAAAGGTGCAGGAGCGAGATGACACGGCCAAGAGCAAACGGCCGAAGACTGCCACGAGCCGGCCGCCCAAGCTCGCGATCGTCACATTGCCGACCGGCGTGCGCGGCCTCGATGACATCCTGGGCGGCGGTATCCCGGAATTCTCTTTCAACATCATCGCGGCCGCGCCCGGTTGCGGAAAGACCACGCTGGCGCATCAGATCGTCTTCGCCAATGCGACCGTGGAGAAACCCTCCCTCTATTTCACCGTGCACGGCGAACCCGCCATCAAGATGCTGCGCTATCAGCAACAATTCTCGTTCTTCGACGAAGCCAAGGTGGGCAAGGCGGTTCGCTTTGTCAACCTGAGCGACCTGGTGCTGGAAACGGATTTGAAGGCGGTTCTGGCTGAGATCGTCAAACAGGTGACGGAGGTCGCTCCCAGCATCGTCGTGGTGGATTCCTTTCGTACGGTAATGCGCAGAGCCGGAAGCACTACTAGCGAAGTCGAGATGGAAGCGTTCATTCAGAACCTCACCCAATTTCTCACCACGTGGCAGGCCACTACGTTCCTGGTCGGTGAATATGGCGAGGAAGAACTCCGGGGCAATCCGCTGTTCACCATCGCCGACGGCCTGTTCTGGCTCTCCCAAGTGGTGGAGAGAAATTCCGTCGTGCGGAAATTGCAGATCATGAAACTGCGCGGGCAGAATTCAGTGCCTGGATTGCACACGATCCGCATCAGCGACGACGGATTGCAAGCGTTCTCGCGCACGCTGGGATTGGTCGGAAGACGGACGATCCTGGAGGGGGAGCAGCGACTCTCCCTTGGCATTCCAGAGCTCGACGAGATGCTGGGCGGAGGTATCTTCGAGGGTGACAGTCTCCTCGTGGCGGGTCCCTCGGGGACGGGAAAATCGGCGCTGGCCACGCAATTCATCGACGAAGGACTTCGCCGCGGCGAATCGGCCGTCATCGCGATCTTCGAAGAACGGCCGAAGGGGTACACGAAGCGCGCCGCCAGTTTCGGCCTGGACTTATCGACGCCACAGAAAAATGGAAAACTCGAGATCATTTACATCCGTCCGCTCGACCTCTCGGTGGACGAAACGATGCAGGAGATTCTCGATGCCGTCGAAAGGGTCGGCGCGACACGCTTGGTGATCGATTCGCTGGTCGGGTTTGAGATGGCGCTGGCGCCTGGATTTCGCGAGGACTTTCGCGAGTCGCTCTATCGAATGATCGGAGCGCTGACGGGCGCCGGGATCACAATTCTCAGCACGGTCGAAGTGGAGGACACATTCACCGCGCTGCCCTTCAGCCAGTATGTGATTTCATTTCTCACCGACGACATTATCCGGATGCGGTATGTGGAGATTAGTGGTCAGCTCCGGAAGGTGCTGGTCATCATCAAGATGCGTGGCAGCAATCACAGCAAAGACATCCGCGAATATGTCCTCACGGACAAGGGTATGAAGATCCTTACCCCGCGCCAGTCCGAGTACACGCGCCTGACCACCGGCGCACCGGATCTGCTCGGCCAACCGGGCGAGCCCGCGCCGGAACCGAAGGCGAAGAAGTAGCTGATGGCGACGTGGTGGACGACGCGCTTTCTGCGGCGCTCGCAAGGGGAACAATGACGAAGCAAAGCGTCACCGTCGAGTTAGACAACGAGACGATCCGTTGCCTGGCGATGGCCGGCAAGCCGATCGACCTACTCGCGCGTCTGGCCGATTCCGCGGCCGACGGCATGCGGGGCCGCCACCCGCAGCGCAGCCAGACCGACGTGAGTCTGCAGGTCGAACGAGACAAGGCCGACGACCGCGAAGGGGTGACGAGCGCCGCCGTTAACGAGTTGGCGGACGAGGTGGTGCGGATCGCGCGCCACCGCGCCGACCAGGTCGTACAGACCGCGCGGGACGGCGCGGATTGCGAGCGCCGCCCGCTGTCGACGACCACCGAAGCCGGCGCCGAATACGCGCGCATCGTTCTGGAGCACGAGAGATCCAACGCCGATGCACTGGTCGGG
>JAYSYE010000088.1:0-21194 GCA_043716635.1 Deltaproteobacteria bacterium
CACCGCCAATCCGTATCCCAGGACCCGCAGCGCGAGCGGACACGGCGCGGGGTTGAGCCCGCACGCGCGCGCGGGTCGAGCCGTAACCCCCATGAGAACGAGAGCGAGCGCTCGGGGCCGTTGTCACGAACGGTTCCTCCGACTGGTCCGTGGCGCCCGTCACTGACTGGGCTGGGCGGTGCGGTGCATCACGATACGTGTGAGCATCGCGGGAAACGCGGCGACCGTGCGCGCCCGCGCCGGTGATGACCGGTTCCAGCTTGTCCGCGTCGCACCGCTACCGGAAGCGCAGCTCGAAGCAGGTCCCTTCTGCTGCGCTCCGACCGGTTTGGGGCTCGAGGTCACTTTCGTCTCATGGCGCGAGACGGCGGGCGACGGCGCGCTGCACGAGCTGTAAATCGGCTGGGCGCCTCTTCGATGGTTCGTCTTCTGTTGCTTGAAGGAGCCGACATGATGACCTGACCGCGGTGCGCTGCAGGTTCGACGCCGCGGAGAGTCTCTTCGGCAAGCTCGACAACCGCGTGACAACTCCGCCGGCGTGAACGTCTTCAAAACCGACCCCCCGAGCGGCAGCCGCACGAGCCCGGTCGCGTCGAGTCGGAGGAGCTCACTCTTCCCATCCGGAATCACGACCAGCGCGGAACCGACCTCGTGAACCTCGACAAATCGGTAGTCAGGTAGCCGAAGATCGACCAGGAACTTCAGCGTGGGAGGGGCCGCTCGCTCGAGCGCGCGAGCCTGTTTGACGAGCAGCTCTGCAGCGCCTGCCCAGCGCGTTCCGCCCGACACGCGCCCGAGCGCTCGTGCCCGCGCGTCGTCGGTCTCGCCCGGCGTGAGTGCGCAGAAGATCTCGACCATCGCGCTCGCCGTCGTCCACACGGGGCCGTTGGGCACGTCGTTGGTCACGACGAGCTCGGCGATGGCGTCGAGATCACGACTGACGAACGCGCGCGCGGCGAGCGCCGCGTCGAGGGCGACGGCGCCAACGTGCTGGTACCGATCGTCGACGTCGGTGCACAGCCAGAACCATGCGCCGCACTTCTTGCAGCGCACCCATGCCTCGCACGCGTGACTGCCGACGACCTCCAGATCGTCCGCGTACGCGAGCCCGTCAGCTCCGCGAAGCACGTGTGGAGCGGAGCAGATCAACTCACCGCGCATGCTAGCGCTGCTCGGTGCGGCTTCGCGAGAACCCGCCGCGGCATCGGCGGAAACACTCTCAGCTCGCACTGACGTACTGGAGCGGCACCCAGTGCGTGGTGCCGTTCGAGAAGCTGATGTGCAGCTGGTCCGGCGCGTCGCGAGCTACTCGCCGCGGCGATCGAGCTCGGCGCGGATCCGCAGTCGCAGTGCATTGAGCTTGATGAAGCCCTGTGCGTCGCGCTGGTCGTACACGGTGTCCTCCTCGAAGGTCACGATGTCGGGACGGTACATGCTGCGCGGAGCCTTCCGACCGAGCGTGGTCAGGCTGCCCTTGTAGAGCTTCAGGCGCGCGGTGCCCGTGATCTGCGTGGCGATGTCGTCGACGGTGCGCTGCAGCACCTCGCGCTCCGGCGAGAACCAGAACCCGTTGTAGACGAGCGCCGCGTAGCGCGGCATCAGGTCGTGGCGCAAGTGGAGCACCTCGCGGTCGAGCGTGAGCGACTCGACCGCCGAGCGGGCCGCGTGGAGGATCGTGCCGCCGGGCGTCTCGTAGACGCCGCGTGACTTCATCCCGACGTAGCGGTTCTCCACGAGATCGACTCGTCCGACGCCGTGCTCGCCGCCGATCTGGTTCAGCTTCGTCAGGAGATCCACGGGTCCGAGCCGCACGCCGTCGATCGCGACCGCGTCGCCCTTCTCGAGCTCGATCTCGATCACCCGCGCCTCATCGGGAGCGGCGGAGGGGTCGCGCGTGAGCTGGAACATCGACGGGTCGGGCTCGCGCCACGGGTCCTCGAGCACGCCGCCCTCGTAGCTCGTGTGGAACAGGTTCCGGTCGACGGAGTACGGCTTGTCGGCCGTCGCCTCGATCGGGATGTTGTGCTCCTTCGTGTACGCGATGAGCTCCTTGCGGCCCTTGAACTCCCACTCGCGCCACGGGGCGATGATCTTGATCCCCGGGCGGAAGTGGTACGCGGCGAGCTCGAAGCGCACCTGGTCGTTCCCCTTGCCCGTGGCGCCGTGCGAGATCGCGTCCGCGCCCTCGGCATCCGCCGCGTCCATCAGCCCCTTGCCGATGCACGGCCGCGCGAGCGAGGTGCCGAGGTAGTACTGCTGCTCGTAGAGCGCGCCCGCGCGGAGCGCCGGGAACACGTAGTCGCGCACGAACTCCTCGCGCAGGTCGTGGATCACGGCCTTGCTGGCCCCGACGCGCAGCGCCTTGTCGCGCGCCGCCTCGAGGTCCTCCTTCTGTCCGACGTCGGCGCAGTAGCAGATGACCTCGCAGTTGTACTTCTCCTTGATCCATCGCACCGCGACGGACGTGTCGAGACCACCGGAGTAAGCGAGAACGACCTTGCGAGGTGCCTGTGCCATGAGGGGCCTAAAAGTACACGAGTCCGAGCAGCTGTCCCGTCGCGCGGGGGGCATCGAATGAGCCGCCTCGCGTTCCAGGGGCGCCGCCGGCGGCGGTCGGTCCGCCGCCCTCGATCACGCCTTCGGCGCTGAGCGCGAGCGCGTGACCGAGCCCGAGCCGGAGGATCGACTTCGCCTGCCATGCGAACGTCGGCGCCTGGTCGGGCAGCCAGAGCAGCTCGCCGGTGGTGAGCCAGACGAGGCCGTCCGCGAGCCGGAACCGCACGCCACCGGCGGGACCTGCGCCCGCCCGCAAGGGGATGGTCTCGATGCCCTGCAGGTGCGGTCCCGACTGCACGAGCGCGTCGACGGTGAGAAAGATCGTCGCGCGCTGAGACGTGCTCGCGAGGGCGGCGCCCGTGCCGATGCGGAGCTGCCCGACCACGCAACCCGTCGCGATGCAGCCACCGTCGGTGATCCGCGTGAGGCCGAGGTCGGCCTTCCACGACAGCTTGCGATCGAACCGATCCTGCGGGGTCAGCGACAGGATGCGGACGAGTGACAGGTTGTCGAGCAGGAACCGGTCGCCCTTGCCCGCGTTGTCGATCCGGATGCGCGCGCGCAGCGGCAGGAACTCGAGCTGTGACAGCTCGGGATAGCCGGGCGTGGGATCCGCGAGGTCGTGCAGGACGAGGCGCGCATCGAGCACGTAGCTCTGCGCGCCATCGGTGTCGGCGGAGAGCCCGACTCCCATGCGATGCGAGCCGTGTCCGAGCTGCGGCTCGCTGCGCGTCGGGATCGCGACCTCGACCGGCGGCGAGATCACCGCGAGCTCGGCGCGACGCTCGAGCAGCCGCTGCTTGCGCTGCGCGGCCGGCGAGTTCAGGTCGTACGTGATCTCCTTGGCGTGCAGGATGTCGACGAGATCCTGCGCCGCGTCGAACATCTTGGCCGCGCGCGGCCTCGGCGTGCTCGCCGCCAGCGCGGTGTCCGGGCGCGTGACCAGCTCCTCGACCGTGGCCTGCTCCGCAGCCGTCAGGCCCGCGACGCGCGCCTGGAAGGTTCGCCGCAGCGACGGCCGGAACGTCATCGCCTTGACGAAGCCCGGGTTCGCGTAGAGCGCCTTGATCGTGTCGGCGGGGACCACCGGCCAGTGCATGTGAGAGAGCAGCTGCAGCGATGGCCTCGCCACCTCGAGCGCACCGAGCAGGTGGTACGAGCAGTTCTCGCTGACGTAGTAGTAGTCGAAGAACGTCGAGCCTAGTTCCCACAGGTGGGCGAGGAACATCGACACCTCGTCGGGGGTGAAGCTCAGCTCGTACTCGTAGAGGTCGCGCGACTCGAAGTCGTTGTACTGCCGGACCTTGAAGTAGTAGGGGACGTTGCGAAACGTCCCCGGGAACATGCCGGCGATGCCCTTCACGCCGTAGACGAGCGCATTCTTCGTGTCGACCGTCGCCGAGAACTCCACGGTGCGATCGAGCAGGTCGTGATGCTCCTGCGCAGCGGCGCCGGCTGCATCGGCATGGTCGCGGCGCACGATGCGCACGAACGTGTGGCCGAAGACCGACGCCGGATTGTTCAGGTAGTACGACGAGAAGACGAACGACAGGCTCGCGGCGTCGGTCTGCGCGAGGAACTCCTCGTAGCGCGTGCATTTCGGCGTCGGCAGCTTCGCCTGGTCGAAGTGCAGCTGGCTGTCGAGCCACCGGAAGCGCGCGGGGTAGTGGCAGATCGGGTGCTGCAGCGTCCCCGCATCGGCGGGCATCGCCGCGAAGAACGAGCGGATGGTCGCGTCGAGCTCGGCATCGGGATCGTCCACGCCGTGAGCGGACATGAAGAAGTCCGGACCGTCGGCCTGCGACTCGAGGAACCCGAGCTTCGTCCGCTGCCAGTGCCCGAGGCGCCGCCACATCGTGGCGTGCGAGAGCCGCAGCGCATGCGCCTGGGCGACGAGCGACTCGACGTACGCGGTGCGCTCGACATCGTCATGCGACACCGGAACGATCGAGTCACGAACCAGCCGACCCGTGGTGGTCGTGCAGGCGGTGGACAGTCCGGCGACGATCGCCACGAGCGCCACCAGCGCTGCACATCCGGTTCTCATCTCGACGAGTGCAGTATCAGATCAGCTTCGTGCAGACGAGCGCCTTGTCCGACTTGAGCGCCGTCACAGCCGCATTGCCCACGGCGGTGTTCGTCGCCGAGGCCGCCGGGAAGATCGTCTTGAAGTTACGCTGCAGGCTCACGGCCACGGCGGCGCTGTCCGAGCAGCCACCGATGCTGGCGAGCGTCGTGATCGTCTCGCCCGAGCCGCGCGACACGTCCTTCGCGAACGCCTCGCGGTTGGTCTCGATGAACTGCTTCGCGGCCACGACCGTCACGGCCTGACCACCGCAGTTCGACGTGCCGGACGTGATGCCGAACGTCTGCGTGCCGAAGAACCCGTTCGTCGTCGCGGCGAAGACCTGGACGATGCCGGGCTTCGCGCCGAAGAGGATCGAGCCGAGGCCGCAGCCGGCCGTGCCGTACGCGTCGGCGTGGGCGACCGTCGTCGTCGAGGTGGTGGCGGCGACCGAGGCGGACGCAACAATCAGGGCGGAGAGGAGCAGTTTCTTCATTGGGGCGACGGTAGGGCGACCGCGGGGGTCGGTCAACGAATCGGCCACGTAGTTGCGCGATCTCACGCGCGCGGATCGCCGGCCTCCTCGGCACCGGCGATCGGGCGCGCCGGTCGCTTGACGGCGAGCACGTGGCGGACGAGTGCGGGCAGGTAGTCGGCGACCGCGGGGCACGTCAGCGGCGAGGCCGAGAGCGCACGGGCCGTGTTCGTCGTGTCGTAGTGCACCACGTGATCGAAGATGTCGGCGATCGCGTGGGGCAGGCGGGGGAGCGGCAGGAACCGGGAGATGAGCGCTGGGGCACGGAGCACGGCCCGGACGAGGGGCCCGGGTAGGTGGCCCCGAGGGGGCTCGGTCCCGGCGTGCTCGGCGACGAGCTCGAACACCCGGCGGGCGGGCAGGGGGTGGGGGTCCACGAGGTGGAACGTCTTGCCGGCGGCGCCCTGGGATTGCACCGCGAGCGCGGCGGCGGCGACGACATAATCGATCGGCACGAGGTGGAGCGGCGCCTCGCCGCGACCCACGAGCGGGATGGCGACGTCGAACCGATTTGTCGCGATCAGCGAGATGAGGTGGTACGGACCATCGAGCGAGTCGATCTCGCCAGTGGTCGAATCGCCGACGACGATGCCCGGGCGCAGGATCGTGATCGGCAGGTGTCGGCCGGCCGCCCGGACGCGACACTCGGCGTCGTAGCGCGCGCGCTCGTGCGCGCTGTGAAAGCGTTGCCCCGACTCGAGGTCCTCCTCGTAGACCACGCCGCTGCGATTGCCGGAGACCAGCGCCGTCGACCAGTACACGAGCCGCTCGAGCCTGCGCGCATCCCGCGCGAGCTCCAGGATGGTCTCGGTGCCACCAAGGCTCACGCGCCGCGCGACGCGCGGGTCCGGCTCCCGACCGCTCATCCCGGCGAGGTGATGGATCCACGTGGTGTCGCGAGCGAGTGCGCGGTACTCCGCCGAGGACAGCCCGAGATCCATGTCGCAGACGTCGCCCACGAGGACCTCGACGCGAGCGGGGAGCGTCGCGGTGAAGGCGCTCGCCTCGGCTGCAGCGCTCGCCGGAGTGAGGACCACGATCCGTCGCGCGGGATCGCGGGCCGCGAGCTCCGCGATCACGCGCCTCGTCAGCAGCGCGGGAAATCCGGTGACGAACGCCACGCCGTCGTCGCCACCACGCCGGACCGGCGCCGGCGTACCCATCGCCGCCGTGGCCCGCGACTCGGGCTCGATCCCGATCGCCCCGAATCGCGCCTCGATCGCCGCGATGACCGTGTCCACCTGCGCGTGGAGGTGCTCGCGGTCGCCGTCGTTCTGCACGACCCATGTGGCCGCAGCGAGCTTGTCCGCGAGCGGCGCCTGAGCGGCAATGCGAGCATCGGCCTCTGCCCCCGTCAACCCGTCGCGCGCGACGATCCGGGCTCGCTGCACGGCGGGGGACGCAGCGACGACGAGCAGGCCGGCAAACCCGAGATGCGTCCGGTTCTCGACGAGGAGCGCGGCCTCGTAGAACACCACCTGGGCGCCGGCGCGAGCGTAGCGTGCGATCGCGGTGGCGCTGGCGGCGGCGATGCGCGGATGGGTGATGCGCTGGAGATCGGCGCGCGCGCGGGAGTCCGCGAAGACGATCGCGCCGAGCCGCTTGCGGTCGAGCGTCCCGTCGGGCGCCAGGATGGCCACCCCGAAGCGCGCGACCAGCTCGGCGAGCGCGGGCTGTCCAGGCTCGACGACCTGGCGCGCGATCAGGTCGGCATCGACGATCGCGGCGCCGCGTGCGGCGAGTTGCTGCGCAACCGCGCTCTTGCCCGACGCGATACCACCCGTGAGCCCGATGACGTGCGCCACGCGGCGAAGGTAGCCCATGGGGCGGACCTGGGGTTACGGTGTGGCGTGCTCGCTCTCCGAACGCTCGCCGTGCTCCGCCTGGTCGGCGGCCTGGTCGTCGGACCGAGCGTCGCGCTGCTCGGCGTCACCGCGCACGCGGCTCGTCGGGACTGGACGGGCACCGCGGCGTGCGGGAGCTGTCACCCCGCCGAGCTCGCGGCGTGGCGCACCACCGCTCATGCGACCACCGCGGTGCGCTTCGGTGCAGCCGGGCCCCCGCCGGGCCAGTGTCTGGCGTGTCACGGCACCGGCGAAGCGCCTGCGGGCCCTGCCGTCGCCGTCGGAGTCGGCTGCGAGTCCTGCCACGGCGCCGGCGCGGCATACGCGAGCGACGACGTGATGCGCGACCGCCCGGTCGCGCTCGCGCTCGGCATGGTGGCCCTGTCCACGCCCGCGGCGCGCGCCGCTGTCTGCATGGCGTGTCACGCACGAATCACGACGAGCCGGCCGTTCGATCCGAACGCGCCGGTCCACCCCATTGCGAAGGCTGTTGTGCCATGAAGATTCCTGCTCGCTTCGTGATCTCGGCGGCGAAGCCGTCCGAGTTCCCCACGCCCACGCTCCCCGAGCTCGCCGTCGTGGGCCGCTCGAACGTGGGCAAGTCGAGCCTCATCAACAAGCTCGTCGGCACCGACGGGCTGGCGCGCACGAGCCGCACGCCCGGCCGCACGCGGCTCGTGAACTGGTTCGAGCTCTCGGCGCGCGAGGGCGCGACGAAGTTCTTCCTGGTCGATCTTCCGGGCTACGGATACGCGGCCGTCGATCGCAACACGCGGGAGAGCTGGCGGCCGCTGATCGAGTCGTATCTGGAGAAGCGCAGCTCCTTGGCCGGGGTGCTGTTGCTGATCGATATCCGCCGCGGCATCCAGGACGAAGAGCTCGACTTCGTGCCGTGGCTCGCGCAGCGCGAGATCCCGCTGGTCGTCGCGCTGACCAAGGCGGACAAGCTGCCGAAGAACAAGCGTGGTCCCGAGGCGATGCGCGCGAAGACCGAGCTCTCGATCACCCGCGAGCCCTACACCGTCTCGACGCTCTCGGGCGACGGCATCGACGCGCTGCAGAAGGTCCTGCTGAAGCTGGTCGCGCCCAGGTGAGCGGCGCCCCGCTCGTCGTCGAGCGCGCGACTCCGGCGGACCTCGACGCGATCGACGAGCTCGAGCGGCACTCGTTTCCACGGCCATGGCCACGCGCGACGTTCGAGGCCGAGCTCGTCGCACCGCACGCACGCCTCGTGGTCGGTCGCGCGCAGCCCGCCGGGCGCGCGATCGCGTTCTGCAACTACTGGCTCGTCGACGATGACGTCCAGATCATGGCGATCGCGACGCACCCCGACCACCGTTGTCACGGCGTGGGTGCGGCGCTCCTGACCCAGCTCCTGGCCCGCGAGGCCGCCGCGGGCGCGCGGACCACCTCGCTCGAGGTGCGCGCTGGTAACCGACCCGCGATCGCGCTGTACCTCCGCACGGGGTACGCGGTGATCCACACGCGCCGCGCCTACTATGCGGACAACGGCGAGGACGCACTCGTGATGAGCTGCGATCTCAGCCGTTCGGCATGAGGATCGCGCCGTACTGCGCGCGCAGCGCGGACTTCAGGAACTTGCCGGTGCTCGTGCGCGGCACCTGCGCGACTCGCACGAAGGCGTCCGGCATCTGGATCTTGGAGAAGGTGGCCGCCAGGTGCGCGGCGAGCTCGGCATCGGTCACCTCGGCACCGGGACGAACGACGATGGCGGCGACCGGGCGCTCGGTCCACTTCGGGTGCGTCGCCGCGAACACGGCCGCTTCCGCGATCGCGGGGTGCGCCATCAGCGCGTTCTCGAGCGCGACGCTCGAGATCCACTCGCCGCCGCTCTTGATCACGTCCTTCGCGCGGTCGGTGATCGTGACATAGCCTTCGACATCGACTGTCACCACGTCGCCCGTCTTGAACCAGCCATCTGCCGACCACCGCGACGGATCGTGGTCGTGAAGGTAGGACGCCGACACCCAGGGCCCGCGCACTTCGAGCTCGCCGATCGAGTGACCGTCCCACGCGAGGACCCGGCCGCCGTCGTCGACGTGGCGCGTGTCGACCAGCGGCACCGGCAGCCCCTGAGTCGCGCAGAGCGCGAGCTCCTGCGCCGCATCGCCCCGCAGGTGGGGCTTCACGCGCGCGACCGTCCCCACGGGGCTCGTCTCCGTCATGCCCCACGCGTGCAAAACGTCGAGCGAGTGCCGGGTCTTGAAGCCGGCGATCAACGACGCGGGGGCGGCAGAGCCTCCGATCGCCATCACCCGCATCGCGGACAGGTCGTACCGCTGGGGGTCGGCGTCGAGCAGCGCGAGGATCCCGAGCCAGATCGTCGGCACGCCGGCGGCGACCGTCACGCGCTCGCCTTCCATCAGTCCGAGCAGCGACGCCGGATCGAGATACGGGCCGGGCAGCACCATGTTCGCCCCGACCAGCACGCCCGCGTACGGAAGGCCCCAGCCGCACGCGTGGAACAGCGGCACGACGGGGAGCACCGTGTCCGCCATGGCAAACCCGATCACGTCCGGCATGCAGACCACCAGCGCATGCAGGACGATCGTGCGGTGCGTGTAGAGCGCTCCCTTCGGGTCGCCCGTCGTCCCGGACGTGTAACAGATCATCGCCGCCGTGTTCTCGTCCAGCGTCGGCCACGCGTGCTCCGGCCGCTCCGCCGCGAGCAGCACCTCGTAGTCGAGGTACCCCGGCGGCAGCGGCGCGCCGGTGTCGCGCACGACGATCACGTGCTTCAAGCTCGTGATCGCGGGCCGGAACTGCTCGAACAGCCCGAGCAGGCTCGCGTCGACGATCACCACCGTGTCCTGCGCGTCGTTCGCGATCCAGCCGATCTCTGTCGGGTTCAGGCGGATGTTCAACGTGTGGACGATCGCGCCCATCGAGGGCACCGCGTAGTAGCACTCCAGGTGCTCGTGATGATTCCAGCAGAGCGTCGCGACCCGGTCACCGTCCTGCACGCCCAGCGCGCGTAGCGCGTTCGCGAGGCGCGCCGTGCGCTCGGCGAACTCTCCGTACGTGAAGCGCTTGATCGACCGATCGGGGCGCACGCTGGCGACCGTGCGCGTCGGGAAGTAGTTGCGGGCGCGCTCGAGCAGGTGCGAGATCGCGAGCGGGGTCTGCATCATTCGGCCGAGCATGGCGACGACAGTACCCCCGAGCCGGCGCTTATTTCACCTGGCCGCCGAGGCCAAGCGTTCCCATCCCCGGGCCGCTGGTCGTGTCGCGGGTCGCGAAGTACACCGCGGTCGAGCCCGCACCCGCGACCAGGACGGCCGCACCGGCCAGCACGTACCAGTGCTGGTACCAGGCGGTCGCGCCGCGCAGGTTCAGCTCTGCCTCGACCTTGATGCGCCCGTCGGGTGGGAGCGCGATCGTGGTCGAGTAGGGCACGTAGCCCGTCTTCTCGATCCGGACGGCGTAGCTCGCCGGAGCGGGCAACGTGAGCGGGAGGATCGGCGTCAGGCCGCGCTTCTCGCCTGCCACCGTGACGACGGCGCCGCCGAGGTTCGCCACGATGTCGATCACGCCAAAGCGCTTGAAGTCGCTCGCGGGGAGCAGGCGCTGGAGATACGCATCGACCTGGTCGGCCGTGGGTGCCGCACCCTCCGCGAGCGAATCCGCGATCCGGGCCGCGACGTTGCTGGAGTGCGCGTCGATGCGCTGCATCGTGAGGATCACGTCGCCGAGCTCGCTGACGCCGACGAGGATCACCTCCGCGGCCCCGACCCTCTTGGCGATCGCCGCGATGCAGGGCGCCTCGCCCGCACACTTCACCACCGTCGTATCGAGCGCATCCCCGTACGCCACGCGCGTCTGGTCGGGACCGAGCACCGCGATCGAGGTGTCCTTGCTGATCGCCGCCGTCAGGCGCTTGCCGATGCCCGGCAGGGCGGCCGAGCCGGCGCGGTACTCGAGCACGCACACCTTTCGCTTCGGATCGGGGTCGCGGTCGCCTCCGCCATCCGCCGCGGCCACGCCGGGCGCGCCGACCACGCCCAGCACCACCGCCATCACCGTCGCACTCGCCACCCGCCGCTGCATCGCCATCACTTCTTGCCGAACAGGAACGTCATCGACGTGACGCGGTGCTCGTCGTCGGGATTCCCGGGCTCGGTCTGGCCGGTCGTGATCGAGCACGCCCAGCTATCGATATCGTTGATCGTCGCCGTGGTGAACGTGCCCTCGCACCAGCTGCGATACCGCTGGACTGCACCGCCCGTGGACGCGTCGAACACGCGCAGCTCCTCGGTCACGACGTCCATCGTCGGGAAGTTGGCCGACGACACGCGGTCACCGTGGAAGCCCGACGCGATCGTCGCCACCACGTAGTCGCCGCCGGCGCCCAGCTCGAGCTGCTGGAACTGCGCCGTGACCGCGTCGAGCCGCCGCTCCACGCCCTGGAACTGCGTCGCGCGCAGCACCTGCTGCGCCGATTCCGTCCACAGCGTGCGCGGCATGTCCCCGGCCCCGACGGGCGTCACGATCAGCGAGGTGGTCGCAGGCGTACTGTTCGCTCCGCTCACGCCAGGCTTCTCGACCCCGACCCACGCCTGGCCGTTCGAGACGGCCAGCGCCGTCGCGCGCGAGGTCGTCGTGGTCAGGCCGCCGCGCGTCTTCGTGGCGCCGGTCGCTTTGACCTCACCGAGCTCGCCCTTGCAGCCGTCGATGTAATAGAGCTTGCCCGCGTCGGCGGCGACATCGGTGAAGCCCCCGGTCGCGAGCTTGGTCGCCACGGGATTGGCGAGATCGGGGATGACCCACAGCTCGGCCGTCGTGGCGCAGGCCCCCGTCGCGGAGCCGCGCGCCGCGATCGCGACGGCGGCGCGACTCCCGTCGGCCATCCCGACCGTCGCCACGCGGCTGAAGTTACCGACCGCGACCTCGTGCACGGCGACATCGGCGCTCGCGGACGCCCCGCCCACGTTGTCGATCACGAACAGCCGCGTCGAGGTCGCGATGACGAGCGCCGTGCCGTCATCGGTCCCGGCGCCGTCCTGCATGGAGCCGCCGTCGAGCGTCGCGACCACGGCTCCGGTGGTGTGGTCCGCCGTCGAGACCTCGCGCAGCGAGGCCGTTCCGCCGAGCACACCGGACGAGGTGTTGGCGACCTGGTCGAGCGTGTATAGCCGCGGCCCCGCCGCCACGACGAGCACCGGCTTCGCGCCGATCTGGATCGAGCCATCGAGCCGGGCCCCGGTGGAGAGGTCCGACGCCGTCCCGGCCGAGCCGATCCACGCGTTCGACGCCGCCTTCTTGGGCCCCGCGATGTACGCGATCGGCCGACGCACTGGCACCACGATCTCCGCGCCGTCCGCGAAGTCGGACGGAGTCGCGGTCCGGCCGTAGCCGACCGCAGCGCCGCTATCGTTGCGGAGTGCCGCCTCGATCCAGACTCCCGGGCGCGGGTCGATCGCGCCGAGGTCGAAGCGGCCGGCCGAGTCCACCGCGGCCGCGCGCACGGTGTCGCCGTTCGCCTCGTGCAGCGTGACCTCGACGGTGGTGTAGCCGATCGGATCGAGCACGGCGTTCGGGATGTCGAGCACCAGATTCACGTGCTGATCGGGCGCGGGCTGGGTCGGATTCCCGCCACCACACCCGGCCACGAGCGCGAGGCTCGCGGGGCCCAGGAGGGCGGTCAGCAGCGCGGGCGGCCTCATTCTCCCCCACGCTATCAGCTTTGGCACGAGGCGTAACGGGGGATGTCACCGGTCACAACTGCCGAGATCCACTCGCGAAGTGGGTTTGCCCACGCAAGCCGCATAGATCCCTTGGGGGCCGGCCTTCGCCGTTGTACCAATCGCCCCTTCGGTTAGGATTGACGGTGTTGCAGACCATCCCGGACAGGGCACAGCTGACTGGGCCGTTCGGCCGCCCAGATCCGGGGCTGCCGCAGGTGTTCGGTCGGTACCTGCTCGTCAACCGCCTGTCGCGCGGCGGGATGGGGGAGATCTTCCTGGCGAAGCACGGCCTGGCCGGCTTCGAGAAGCTGGCCGTCATCAAGAAGGTGCTGCCGCACCTCGCCGCCGATGCTCAGTTCATCTCGCGCTTCGTCGACGAGGCGCAGGTCGCGATCAAGCTGCAGCATGTCAACGTCGCCCAGGTCTTCGAGGTCGGGCGGGTCGGTGACGAGTACTTCCTCGCGCTCGAGTACGTCGAGGGCCGCGACCTGCGCCGCACGCTCGCGCTCCTCGGGCATCGCAAGTCGCGGTTGCCGGTCGACCTCGCGCTGTACATCGGGCGTGAGGTCGCGAACGGGCTCGCGTACGCGCACCGGCGGACGAGCAACGACGGCTCGTCGCTGAACCTGGTGCACTGCGACATCTCGCCTCCGAACGTGCTCGTGTCGTTCGAGGGCGAGACCAAGGTCATCGACTTCGGGATCGCGAAGAGCGCGCTGCGCGGGACCGCGACGGACCCCAAGATGGGCTTCGGCAAGTTCGGCTACATGGCGCCGGAGCAGCTCGTCCGCGGCGGCGTGGTGGATCACCGCACCGACATCTACGCGGCAGGGGTCGTGCTCTACGAGGTGCTCACCGGGCAACGCCTGTACGAAGCGGGCCCGGAGCCGGATTACCGGGCGCTCGCGAAGAAGGTCACCAAGGGGGACCACCCGCTTCCCAGCCAGACGGATCCGGCGCTCGCGCCGTACGACGACCTCGTCGCGACCGCGCTGCGCCCGAAGCCCGAGGACCGCTACCAGAGCGCCGCCGAGCTCCGGGATTCGATCCAGCAGGCGCTCGTGGCCGTGAATCCCACGATCTCGACGGACCAGCTCGGGTCGTACATGCGCGAGCTGTTTCACGAGGAGATGACGGCCCAGCGGGAGCTGCACGATCGCGTCGCGGCGGCCCAGCTCGCGGACTTCCAGGAGCAGATGCACACGCAGACCATCTCGACGGTCTCGTTCGCGCTCTCCCAGCTCCCGGCGAACTACGTGCCTCCGCCGGACCTGCCGGCACCGCGCCACAAGCGCGCGACGAAGCAGGTCCCGATCCGCACCGCGACGCCGACCGGTTCGCAGAGCGTGCGCCCGGCTCGTCCGGCCCGGTCCACGGGACGGCATCCCGTGCCACCGCCCGCACCGTCACCTGCGCTCGATACCGTCGCGCCGCCCACGGCGCTGATGACGCCGCAGGACGACGACGAGCTCGCGCTCGCCGACGGCACCGGCACTGCGGTGCGCGAGATGGCGCCACGTGCCCGCACCCGGCGGCGCGCGGCGATCCTCGCGGCGCTGCTGGTGGCCGGCGCGGCGGGCGTCGCGGTCGCGATGCACGGTCGGGGCTCGACCGTCCTCGGCCACGCGCCGGTCGCGGTGATCGCAGCCACGGCGCCGAAGCTCGGGCCGATCACCGTGAGCCCGATCGAGATGCCCCCGACGGTCAGCCCCACGGCTGACGGTGCGGCCACGCAGGGGACTCGCCCGATCGCGACGCGGCCCGGCGAGCACGACGCCGGCCACGACCGTGACCCCGACCGTGACCCCGTGAGGCCCCGGCCGGTGACACCCGTCGGCGCCGGCAGCGAGCACGTGACCGACCGCGGCGAGCACGCGACGGAGCACGCCGGCTCACGCGACGAGCATCCGAAGCCCCTCGGCGCGGCCGACACCGCCACGAAGGCGCAGGTCGCCGCCCGGTATCAGGACGTCAAGGCGCGCTACCTCGCCTACAAGGCCGCCAACGGGGAGCAGCTCGAGGACGAGTGGAAGACACTCGCGCTCTATCTGCAGCTGAAGATGCAGGACAACTTCGCGGAGGGGCTGCACCGCCTCGACGCGTTCCGCGACAAGATTAAATAGGCCGGAAACACCACCGAAACATCGGTCGGGGTATCGCTGGGCCATGAAGAAGGTCGAGGCGATCATCAAGCCGTTCAAGCTCGACGAGGTGAAAGAGCGCCTCGCCGAGATTGGAGTCCACGGCATGACGGTCACCGAGGTCAAGGGCTTCGGCCGGACCGGCGGCAAGAAGGAGGTCTACCGTGGGTCGGCCTACGTCGTGGATTTCGTGCCGAAGGTGAAGATCGAGATCATCGTCCCGAGCGAGACCGTGCAGCAGGTGATCACCGTGATCTCCGAAGCCGCGCGGACAGGCAAGATCGGCGACGGAAAGATCTTCATCACGCCGGTCGACGAAGTGATTCGCATCCGGACCGGCGAGACCGGCGAAGACGCCATCTAGACTCGTGACGAAAGAGGAGATTCCAGTGACGCCCAGCGAGCTCAACGACTACGTCAAGAAGCACGGACCCAAGATGATCGACGCCAAGTTCGTCGACTTCCTCGGTCAGTGGAAACACCTTACCTACCCGATCGAGCGCCTCGACGAAGGCTTCGAGGAGGGCTTTGGCTTCGATGGCTCGTCGATCGGCGGCTGGCGCGCGATCAACTCGTCCGACATGCTGCTGAAGCCGGACGCCACGACCGCGGTCATGGATCCGTTCCTGAAGGTGCCGACGCTGTCGATCCTCTGCGACGTGATCGATCCGATCACGCACGAGCCGTATCCGCGCGACCCGCGCTCGCTCGCGAAGCGCGCCGTCTCGTACCTCAAGAGCACGGGGATCGCCGACACGGCGTTCTTCGGTCCCGAGGCCGAGTTCTTCATCTTCGATTCGATCCAGTACTCCGAGGAGCCGAACCACTCGTTCTTCCAGATCGATTCCGACGAGGGCGGCTGGAACAACAAGCGCACCGAGGGCGGCGGAAACAAGGGCTTCAAGCCGCCGATCAAAGGTGGCTACTGCGTGACGGGACCGACGGATCAGCTCTCCGATCTGCGCACGCAGATGGTGATGACGATGCAGGCGGTCGGCATCGTGATCGAGACGCACCATCACGAGGTCGCGACGGCCGGTCAGGCCGAGATCGACATGAAGTACGACACCCTGGTCAAGATGGCCGACCAGGTGCTCTGGTACAAGTACATCGTCAAGAACGTCGCCCGGCAGCACGGCAAGACCGCCACGTTCATGCCGAAGCCGCTGTACGGCGACAACGGCAGCGGCATGCACACGCATCAGTCGCTGTGGAAGGGCGGCAAGCCGCTGTTCGCAGGCGATGCCTATGCCGGCATGAGCGACATGGCGCTCTTCTACGCGGGCGGCCTGCTCAAGCATGCCGGCGCGATCTGCGCGTTCGCGAACCCGACCACCAACAGCTATCGCCGCCTGGTGCCCGGGTACGAGGCGCCCGTGAACCTGGCGTACTCGGCGCGCAATCGCTCGGCGTCGATCCGCATCCCGATGTACTCGGCGTCGCCCAAGGCCAAGCGGCTCGAGCTGCGGTCGCCCGATCCGTCGTGCAACCCGTACCTCGCGTTTGCGGCGATGATGATGGCGGGCCTGGACGGCATCGAGAACCGCATCCACCCGGGCGAGCCGCTCGACAAGGACATCTACTCGCTGTCCCCCGAGGAGCTGGCCGAGGTGCCGACCGTGCCGGGATCGCTGGACGCTGCGCTCGACGCGCTGCACAAGGATCGCGACTTCCTGATGAAGGGAGATGTGTTCTCCAACGACCTGATCGACGCCTGGATCTCGTACAAGCGCGAGGCCGAGGCCGATCACGTCCGCCTCCGTCCGGTGCCGGCCGAATTCCAGCTGTATTACGATTGCTAAGCCGGCGGCCCCCCTGGCAGAATCCAGGGGTCAGGCCGATGCCTTCGCATCGTGAGCCTGCGGGAACGACTGGTTACCTGCGTGGAATTCAGCAAGCCGTCGCACAAACTCTCGAGCTCGCCGCGAGCGGGTAGGGTCGGCTCACTCTACGGTGCGGTCGTCGGCTGGAGCGCGGCCCGACCGGTGCCCGCCCGCCTGCGGTCGCTCGCGTATCGCGCGTTCGCGCGGGCGGTGGGCGCCAACCTCGACGAGGTCGAGCTGGACCTCGACGAGTACGGCTCGCTGGGTGACTTCTTCGTACGACGGCTCCGCGAGGGCGCACGCACCGTCGATCGTGCGATCGATGCGATCACGTCGCCCTGCGATGGCGTGATCGCCGCGCGCGGCGTCGCGACCGCGGGGACTCTCGTGCAGGCCAAGGGGCGCGACTACCGCCTCGAGGAGCTAGTCGCGAGCCCCGAGCTGGCGGCGAAGCTCGAGGGCGGCGCCTACATGACGATCTACCTGTCGCCGCGCGATTACCACCGCGTGCACACTCCCGTCGACGCCCGCGTCGAGAGCTACGACTACCTCCCGGGCTACCTGTTCCCGGTCAATCCGCTCGTCGCCGCCCGGCGTGACTCGCTGCTGGCCAAGAACGAGCGCGTCGTCATCGAGCTGAATGCGGGGCGACTCGGCACCGTCGGCGTGGTGATGGTGGCAGCGGTCGGGGTCGGCAACATCGAGCTGGTGCGGGGCCTCGATTCAACGAGCCTGCGCGCTGCGGGCCAGCGCAAGAAGCTCGCGCTCCAGGACCTGCGGGTCTCGCGTGGTGACGAGCTCGGCGCGTTCCGGCTCGGCTCCACGGTGGTGCTGCTGTTCGAGCCGGGCAAGGCCGAGCTCGCGGGCGAGGTCGGCCAGGCGCTGCGGTTTGGCGAGCGGATCGGAACGGCGACCACGTGAGCAAGCGCGACGACGAGAGCGGCGGCACCGCAGCGGCGACCGACATGGAAGTCGGGATGACGACGGCGGAGCGCCGCCGTCGCCGTCGCCGAGGTGGTGGGCTCCGCGTGCCGTCCGACAACGTGCCGCGGCGGACCAACCCCGCGGTCGTCGCCCCGGTGCCCGAGGATCCATCGCTGGCGATGTCGATCGCGTACAGCTTCTCGAGCGACGCGTCCGAGCCGGTGCCTCGCACCACCATGGAGTCGCCGATTCCGCGGTTCGACGAGCCGATGGCGCCCGAGAGCATGACGACCGTCATCGATCCGCCGGGTCCGCCCGGTGCGCCCGGTCAGGCGGTGGAGACGCAGGATTTCGAGATGAAGACCCGCGAGATGGCGGCGGTCGATCTCGAGGCGCTGGGCCTGGTAGCGCCCGGCGATCGCGGCGCGACCCACCGCGGCCAGGTGCCGCGCCTGCGGACGCACCCCGGATTCGCGCCCGGCGAGCTCGGGAGCCCCGCGGACATGGGCGCGACGGATCCGAGCCTGCCGCGCGTGTTCGACCGTGCGGACCGGCCCGAGGTGCGGAGCTCGTCGGTCGAGATCGATCTGAACGCGTCGGGGCCCGCCGCGCCGCGCGCCGCGACTCCCCGCGCTGCCTCGGTGGACACCGTGGATGTCGAGATCGACGTGGCGTCGCGCGATTCGGACGAGGTCATCTCGTCGGCGCGGCACGTGGCGGCCGCGGCGAGCCCGGCCGCGGCCAGCGCGCAGGCTGCGGCCAAGCCCGTTCGCGAGCGTCGTGAACGGCTTCGCACGATGGCGCTCACCGACGACGACCTCGAGGAGGTCCGCGAAGCCGTGCGGGCCGCCGGTCAGTCGACGCCGATTCCGGTCGTCTCGTCGTCGGCCGCTGATGACATGTGGGGCGAGCGCGGCGTCACCCAGGCCTCGACGCCCCCACCCGGTATGGCGGCGGTCCCCGCGCGCGCCACGACCGCCCCCGCACGGGCGCCGTCGGAGGACTCCGAGCCGCTGTCGGTCCCCGAAATCGACATTCGCGAGCTCACCGAGCGCTCCGCGGAGTCGGACTTCGAGGTCGACCTGGACGGCGACGATCGCCTCGGCGACGCTGTGGTGTCCTCGCCCGCGAGCCTCGCGCCGGGGCTCGGATCACCGCGCACGCGCGCGCCCTCCGTTCCGCCGCCGCTGCCCGCCACCTCGAACCAGGCGCCGGCGCCAGTCGCGCCTCAGGCCGCCACCACGAACCCCGGGCTCGCGACGGCCGGGGCCGCGGCGCATGCCTCCCCGCCGCCGAGCCCCGTCGGTCATGTCGGTCACGTCGGGCCGGCCACGCCGCCGCCCCCACCCTCCGCCGCCAAGACCCCGCCGGCTCCGCCGCCCGCCGCGAAGAAGGCCGACAAGGCGGCCGTCGCCTCCAAGGATGCCAAGGTCGAGGGCAAGGTCGCGCGCACGAAGGCGTGGTTCACCGAGCTGTTCGACGAGGACTACCTCCGTACCCTGCCGTTCCTGACGCCCCAGGCGACGCAATCCGAGGCGGAGTTCGTCATCGATGCGCTGTCGCTGTCCCCGGGCGCCCAGGTGCTGGACATCGGCTGCGGCTACGGCCGGCACGCGATGGAGCTGGCGGCGCGGGGCTTCCACGTCGTCGGACTCGATCTCTCGACGCCGCTGCTCGTCCGCGGCGGCGAGGAGGCGCACCGCCGCGGCCTGGAGATCAACTTCATCCGCGGCGACATGCGCGAGCTCGATTTCGACTCGCAGTTCGACGCGGCGTACTGCCTGTTCTCGACGTTCGGCTACTTCGACGACGAGACCAACAAGCGGACCATCACGAACGTCGCCCGCGCGCTGAAGCCTGGCGGGCGCGTGATGATCGAGATCCTGAACCGCGACTACGTGATCGCCGACCTGCCCACGCGCGTGTGGTGGGAGGGCGAGGGGTGCGTGGTGCTCGAGGAAGTCGAGCTGAACTACTTCTCCTCGCGCATCCAGGTGAACCGGTCCGTCGTGTTCGACGATGGGCGTCAGCTGGAGCAGGAGATCTCGGTGCGCGCCTACTCGCTGCACGAGGTGGGCAAGCTCATGCACGCGGCAGGCTTCCGGGTCCTCGAGGTCTCGGGCGGCTACCAGACGCGCGGTCGCTTCTTCGGCAATCAGTCGCGACACATCATCGTCGTGGCCGAGCGTAAAGACTCCGGCTCGTAGCGACCGGGCCCCGGTGCGTGTGGTGGGGCAGCGACATGCTGCGACACCGGTGCGGCGCGCGGTGCGGCGGCACGCGCGTCGTTCGAGCGCGAAATAAGGCAGGGGTGCCGCGGGGTTCCCTCCCGTGGATGCGCAGCTCTCCAAACTATTTGGGTCGCTCGTGCGTCTGATGAGTACGCGCCGGGGGAACCGCGCGTGAAAGGGCATCCGATGGCAGCCATCGCTACCAAGCTCACGTCCACGTCCACGTCCACGTCCCGCTCGCTCGTGCGGCCTGGCTCGCGCCAGGGGCGCGTCGCTCGCGTCTCGGCCAAGGCGGCCAAGGCGACCCAGGGACCGCGCGTCACGGCCGAGGTCGATCCGGACGCGCTCGAGGCGGTCGAGACCGACGCCGAGGAAGTCGAGGAGGCGGAAGCCGATGCAGACGCGTCCGACGCGGAGGTCGCCGAGGGCGCCGAACCGGCGACCGGCGGCGCGGCCGCGAAGGCCTCGCGTGCCCGCGATAGCACCTACCTGTCGATGTACTTCCGCGACATGGCGGAGCTGGACGTACTGCGGCCCGAGGAGGAGTTCAGGACCGCACGCGAGCTCGAGGCGCTCGAGGTCGTGCTCTGGGAGACCGTGCTCGCCCATGCGCCTGCCGTCGAGCACCTGCTGGCCGCGATCGAGCCGCGCCCCGGCTCGGGTACACCGCTCCCCGCCGAGGCGAGGGCGCTGCGCAAGGCCTGCGCGGGCGCGGCCACCGTGGACGCGAAGCTCGTCGCCAAGGCCGCTCGCCGGCTCCGCGCGGAGGACACCGACCACCTGTGCATGGATGAAGTGCTGCTGACCGTCGATCGCCTGACGGTGGGGATCGGCTCGCGCGGGGCCGCCGTCGGCACGTTGGGCCGGGAGCGCGCACGGGTCGAGTGGCTCCGCCGCGTCGCGAGCGCCCATCGGGCCGCGGCCGAGGCCCGCAACGTGTTCGTGAAGGCCAACCTTCGCCTGGTCGTCAGCATCGCGCGCCGCTTCAACTACGGGCGCATGGCGCTCGCGGACCTGATCCAGGAGGGCAACATCGGCCTGATGCGCGCGGTCGACAAGTTCGACTATCGCCGCGGCTACAAGTTCAGCACGTACGCGACGTGGTGGATCCGGCAGGCGATCACGCGTGCGACGGCGGATCAGGCGCGCACGATCCGCGTCCCGGTCCACATGGTGGACGCGCTGCATCGGACGGTCCGCGCCACGCGGATCCTCGTGCAGGAGCTCGGGCGTGACCCCGTGCCGGAAGAGATCGCAGCGCGCCTCGGTGTCGCCGTCGAGCGCGTGCACGAGGTGCTCTCCATCGCGCGCGACACGATCTCGCTCGAGACGCCGGTCGGCGAGGACGATGATCACCACCTCGGTGACCT
>JAYSYE010000089.1:0-7019 GCA_043716635.1 Deltaproteobacteria bacterium
GCAGGCGGCGATACGAGTTCTGGGTCGGCTCGCCACCTTCGCAGTTGCGCCGCTTGGTCTCGCCGCACCGAACGTCCTGGTCGGTGAACGTCCGCGCCCTGCAGCGCGGGAGATCCGTCATCACGTCGTTGCAGCTGTAGCCGTGGTCCAGCCCGTAGGCGTGCGCCACCTCCATCCCGATCGTCTCGCACACCTTGCGGGGCTCGTGCGCATAGCGTTCGATCGCCGCGAGGTCCCGGGGCGCAATCAGCCGTGCTGGTGCGGCAGCGGCGAGAAGTACAAGAAGTGCCACCTCGCCGCGGACGAGACGACGCGCCGCGAGCTCGTGCGGCGAACGCTCGGCTGATCCGCGACGCTGCGCACGAACCCGCGCAGGTTGCTAATCACCCGGCAGCGCTGCCAGCGCTCGCTGCAACCGCGCTCGAACCTCATCGACGATCGGAGCCAGCGCCGGATTGTCGACGACGGCGAACATCGCCACGGGATCGATCGCGGCCACCGACACCCTGCCCTCCTCGTCTTCAGCGACCACGACGTTGCATGGCAGGAGCGTTCCGATTCCCGGATCGAGCTGAAGGGCGCGATGCGCGAGCCCGGGATTGCAGGCACCGAGAATGAGGTACGGCCGGGTCGTGACATCGAGCTTCTTGGCGAGCGTCGCCTGGACGTCGATCTCGGTGAGCACACCGAAGCCCTCGGTCGAGAGCGCCGCGCGTGCGGCTGTGACGGCCTCGGAGAACGGGCCCCTCACCTGACGACTGAGGCAGTAGCGACTGGTTTCGAACATGCTGTTGAGTGCTCCTATCCGCGTTCGATCGGAAGGCCGGCCGCGGCGTACGCGAGCATTCCCCCCGTCATGTTGAGGACACGCCGAAATCCGAGGCGAACGAGCAGCTCGGCGGCCCGACTCGATCGGGCACCGGACCGGCAGATCAGGACGATGTCCGCGTCCTTGTCCCATCGCTCTGCTGCGGCCTCGATGGTCGCCAGCGGCACGCGGTCGACACCAGCGATCCGTCCGAGCTCGCCGCTCAGCTCGCTGGGCTCGCGAACATCGACGAGATGAACGCCCTGGGCTCGCGACACCGACCCCGGATCGACCGCGCGGACGAGCGTCGCGGTCGGCACCACGCGGTCATGGAGAAAAGGGGTCATCACGCCTGCTTCCCACCGCACGCGCGGTTCGCGGGAACTGACTCGGCGAGCCTCGCCGGAGGCGGCAGGTCGAGCGAAGTCATGATCGCGATGAACTCGTCGCGCGTCTTTCCGGCAATCCGTGGATTCAATCGACGCTCCTCGCCGATCGTCGAGACTGAGCGGCCCCTGTAGTCGTGCCCCGGGTACACGAGCGTCTCGTCAGGGAGCGCGAACAGCGTCCGCGTGATCGAGTCGTAAAGCTGACCTGGATCGCCGTTCTGAAAGTCGGAGCGTCCGCATCCGCGGATCAGCAAGGTGTCGCCGGTGAATACCAGTCCAGGCGCCGAGAGCGCGAGCCCATCATCGGTATGACCGGGTGTTGCCAGCACGGTCAGCTGCTCGTTGCCGACGCGAATCACGTCCCCGTGACGGAGCTGAAGATCCACGCACGGTGCACCCGCACCGCTTGCTGCCGTCGTGGCCCCCGTTCGCTCGCGAATGGCCCCGGCCGCCGTCACATGATCCGCATGGACATGAGTCTCGATCACGTGCGTGAGCCGTAGGCCCAGCTCGCGGACCACGTCGAGATCGCGATCGATCTGTTCGCGCACCGGGTCGATCAGTACGGCCTCGCCCCCGTCGACCACGAGATACGAGTAGGTCGAGCTCTCTCGATCGAAGAGTTGGCGGACCTGCATGCGTCGTCGTGATGCATCGGAGGTGCCAGCGGCGGGTAGCCTGGAGGGGCGAACGCGCGGCGCGATGAAACGGAATGAAACGCCAGGGCTACGGGTCGTCGCCGAGCTGCAACTCACGCATGCGTCGCCACAGGGTCACCCGCGAAAGCCCGAGGAGCTTCGCGGCACGATCTCGATTTCCGCCGGTACGCACCAGCGCGTCGCGAATCCGCCGTGCCTCTGGCACGAGATCGGCGCCGTCCCCCGTTCGACCCGGATCGAGGACGAGGACCTCTGCCAGCGCGAGTGCTGGCTGCGCCACTTCTGCCGGCAGGTCCGCGAGCTTCAGCTCCGCACCCTCGCCAATGGCGAACGCGTACGCGAGAACGTTCCGTAGCTCGCGGACGTTGCCCGGCCACTCGTAGCGCTCGAGGGCCGCTTCCGCCGTCGGTGCGATGGCCTCGATCTGGCGCCGTCCGCGTCCATTCAGCTCGTCGATGATCGTCCGACCGATCAGCAAGACATCGCCTGGTCGCTCTCGCAGCGGAGGCAAACGAATCGGGATCACGCGCAGGCGGAACATCAGGTCCGCACGAAATCGCCCGGCCTCCACTTCCGCGCGCAACGCGCGATGCGTCGCCGAGATGATCCTGACATCGACGGGGATCAGATCACGACCACCGACGGGTACCACCGCGTGCGTCTCGACGACGCGGAGCAGCTTGGCCTGCAACTCGAGGGGGAGCTCCGCCACCTCGTCGAGGAACAGCGTACCGCCGTGGGCCAGCTGAACGTGACCCGGGGTGTCCTTCACGGCGCCGGTGAACGCACCGCGTGCGTGACCGAACAGCTCACTCTCGAGGAGGTTCGGCGGAAGTGCAGCACAGTTGATCGCGCGAAACGGCCCATCGCGCCGCGCCGAGAGCGCGTGAAGCGCCTGCGCCACGAGTTCCTTACCCGTGCCGGTCTCGCCGCGGATCAGCACGGTCATGTCCTCGGGCGCGACCTTCGCGATGATGCGGAACGTCTCCTTCATGCGCGGATCGCGCGACCACATCCCGTGGAAGTTCTCGGGCGCGCGTTCGTCGCCATGCACCGCGGACACGTAGATCACCCAGCCTGTCGGGCGCTCGCCCGACCCGATCGGCAGCGAACGCACCCGAACCTGTTCGCCCGCGGTGCTGCCCGGTCGGGGAATCACCGCATGAAATGGGGTCCCTGCCGCGAGAGCCTCGGCAAACGGGCGCTTCGGACGGTCGCCGCACAGCAGCGTCGACGCGGAGGCACCCACGGGCGCATCGAAGCCGAGCACGTCGCAGGCCGAGCGCGTCGCGACGCGGATCCGGAGCTGAGCGTCGAGGATCAGCGCCGGCCCGATCAGCTCGTCGAGCGCGTCGGCGACCAGAGCACGGTCGAGGTCCGCAGGGATGGCTCTGGCGCGGGGGCTACGCGGCATGATCGTGAGTGTGCGCCGCTGCGGCCGACAACGCCGTCAGGATCCCAGCTGTTTCACGAGCACGACCACCGCGACGATGATGATCAGGACGCCGAACGTCGTTCGCAGGATCGCCCGATCGATCCGCCCGACGAGACGACCACCGAGCCACGCACCGACCGCCGCTACGCCGCTCACCGCCAGCGTGGTCGACCAGTCGATCTGCGCGTCTCCGATGTGCCCGAGAAAGCCCGCCAGCGAGTTCATCGCGATCACGACCAGCGAGGTCCCGACGGCGTACTCCATCGCCAACCCACCGAACAGGACCATGGCCGGCACGATCACGAAACCGCCGCCGACACCGAGGAGTCCCGTGACGGTCCCGACGAGGAAGCCTTGCACGAGGGCAGGCCCGAGCTGGGTCTCGCACGCCACGCATGCCGGTCGAGGCTGCGACGCGCGACGAAGCATCGCGAGCGCGGTCACGAGCATCATCACGCCGAACGCGATCATCAACGCTCGTACGGGGAACAGCAGTGAGACCCGGCCGCCGACGTACGCCCCGACCATCCCTGCCGCGCCAAACAACACACCGGTTCGCCACATCACCCTGCCCGCGCGCGCGTGCGGGATGACGCCGACCGCGCTCGTGATGGCCACCACGACGAGCGACGAGGCGATCGCCGCCTTGGGAGCCATGCCCGCGACGTAGCTGAGGATGGGAACCGTGAGGATCGAGCCACCGCCACCGAGCAACCCCAGCGATATCCCGATCAAGATCGACAGCGCGAGGGTGAGTGGGAGCACCCCTTCGCCTGATTCACGACGGATGCCAACGATGTTGCGGCGACCTGCCCCCCACGGTGACGGGCGTGTGAAACGAAACGAAACGAAACGAAACGTCGCTAGCGTTGCGTGTCGGCTCTCAGCGCTTCAACACCCGCCCGACGATCATGCCGACCAGCATGGTCGCGACGAACACGACCGCCGCCGGGTTCCCGGCGAACGCCGCCACCACCGCTGGGCCGGGACAGAGACCACCGAGTCCCCAGCCGATGCCGAAGATCGCGGCACCGACCACGAGCGGACGATCGATGTCACGGCGGGAGGGCAGATGAAACAGGACGTCGAACCACGGATCTGGTCGCCGTCCTTGGATCCATCGGAACGCGAGCGCATAGACCGCGACCGCGCCGCCCATCACGAAGGCGAGGCTGGGGTTCCACGCTCCTGTCACGTCGAGGAAACCGACGACGCGCGCCGGGTCCGTCATGCCGGCGAGGAGGAGCCCGAAGCCAAACACCGATCCGGCCACACCGGCAAGCACGAGTGACATCACGCGGCAGCATCGGCCGCATACCACCGCGGTCACGCCGCCCTCACGAGCCACACGGTCAGCGCGCCGGTCGACATGAACGTCGCCACCGCCACGAGCGAGCGGGAGGACAGACGCGAGAGGCCGCAGACACCGTGTCCGCTCGTGCAACCGCCGCCCGTGCTCGTTCCGTAGCCGACGAGGAGGCCGGCGATGGCCACCAGTGCCATCGACACCGCAGGCGTCCCCACCGCCCGTGGTGCCGCGACCGATGCAACGACGCCCGTCAGCGCGAGCCCCGCGAGGAACGCGAGGCGCCACGCGCTACCGCTGCGCTCGGCGAGCAGTGCCGCGCCGATGATGCCGCTGATGCCGGCGATGCGACCGTGGGTCAGTAGAAGCAGCGAGCTCGCGGCTCCGATCAGAAGGCCACCGAGCAAGGCCGGTATCCAGGTCTCGAACATGCGGCTGCACCCATCCAAGTCGAGTGCCACCTGATCGCGCGTCCCGAGGCAACGGAGCACCCCGCCGGACATGGGATGAAGCAGTCCGTCAGGGTGGCGGTGTTTCGAACCGTTTCAAGCGCCCGTCGCCACGAGCGCGGTGGACTCTGGCGTTGCCGAGGTCGTCCGCGAGCAAGAGGCGGGCTGGAGCTACTCGAACGACGGGCGACTTTGCCGGAGCGAGCCCGCCTTGATCGGGCTCGCCGAGCTCGAGCTCGCGGCCGGGGAGATCGACGAGGCGCGCAAGCGCATCGAGCCTCGCTACAAGCCCGCGTCTGCGAGCCCCGCGCTCGTCACCATCTATGCCGCCACGCTGCGGGCGAGTGGCGAATGCATGATTGATCGCTCCATCGTTCCTCGGCCACCAACTCGCGGGCCGCGCCGTGCTCACGATCGTCGAGGGCAAGGTGGTCTACGACCTCGACGGGAGCTCGACGGCATCGACACGCGCGCACTCACGCGGGTGCTCCGGGAGCAGGGGCGATGCGCGGGCGCATGGCCACGAGGCCTCCGCGGCGATGTGGGCGCGCCACAACGGCTGCGGCACCACCACCCACCGCCTCTCGATCCAGGGCGGCCACTGCGACGTCTACGACAACTGTCCGGTCGACGGACAAGTGGAGCTCTGCTCGTTCGACGCCATGGGCCACTGCTGGCCCGGCGGCGTCCAGGGCACCTTCGGCTGTCCCACGTACGCGTCCGCGACCCGGCTCGAGTGGGACTTCTTCAAGCAGTACGCCTGGTAGCCGGCCTCCACGACATGCAGCTTCCTGACGTTGAAGCTGGCCGCATCGTCACCGGTCCCCAGGCGGGGCGGCGACCGTCGCACGACGTGGTCAGGGCGGCGGAAGCCCATCATCCGACCGTGCCCCCGCTCAGGGCCGGCCGAGCACGAAGCTCTTGCCGTAGCTCCCGAAGTCCCAGGACGCGATCCCGTTCCGCTGGGAGCCGCGGTAGGCGGGGTGACCCGAATCGATCGTCACCAGCACCATCCCACCCGCGTCGGTGAGGAGGCCCGCGTGGATCGCGGCCCGACAGATGCCCGAATCGGCGGTGTATGGCCCCGAGCCCCAGGTCGCGCCGACACCCGAGCAGCTGGCCGGGCAGTTCACGCGGTGTGTGGATCCGACCTCGCTCTTGATCTGGTCCGCGTCGAAGCTACAGCCGGCCTCGATCACGTCGGACGAGGCGACCAAAGCGCCGGCAGGTCCGGGGCCGGCAGACCCGACGATGTTGACGCTCTTCGCGTAGGACCCGTAGTCGGACGACTCGATGCCGTGCCGCACACTGCCGCGGTAGGCCGGGAGCCCGGGGGACAGCTGGACGGTCATGACGCCACCCGTTGGCGCGATCGCACCGGCGTGGATCCCGGCCTTGCAGAGCCCCGAATCGGCGGTGTACGGGCCGCTGCCCCACAGGCCGCCGGCGTCGGTGCAGCCGGCAGGACAGGCGAGGGCGAAGCGATCGCCGATGTTGCCCTGCAGCTGGTCGGCGCTGAAGCTACAGCCCGCCTCGATCGGGGCGCCTGCGCTGGTCGGTCCCGGTCCGGGCCCGGGCGGTGGCCCGCCGGGAGACGTGACGAGGCCGCCCGGATCGTTCTTGACGACGCAGCTGGCGAGCAACGTCAGCGCTGCAAACACGGTCATTCGGATGGTCTGGCTAGGGACAGGCATGCTGATTGCGGCGAGCGTACGTGGCTCTCGCGCGCCCGCCAAGCAATTGCACGTGCCGACGTGCCGACGTGCCGACGGGAGGCCGATCTCGGCCGCTGGGTGCCATCCTGCCCGCCGGCCGATTCCGCTGGGACTGTGATCTCGACGCGCCTAGCGCTTCGGGCCCCCCGCGTCCGGGCACCGCTCAGCGCTGCTGGATCTTCATCTGCCGGCGCGCGGACGGGTGCTGCTGCAGCACCTGGCGGGCGAGCTTCTGGAGCTCGGGGTGCACCTTGAACT
>JAYSYE010000090.1:0-2260 GCA_043716635.1 Deltaproteobacteria bacterium
TTGAACGCCATCCACTCCAGCACCACGTAGCGTTCCGGGCCGGCCTTCGGCATCAGCTTGCCTGTCTTGTCAGCCAGGTACACGAGCACCGCGAGGGACTCGAAGATGGCCACGGTCCCGGTGGCATCGCCGGAGCTGCGGTCCACGAGGGCCGGGATCTTGCCGTTCGGGTTGATGCGGCGGAACGCCGCCGTGTCCTGCTCGCCCTTGCCGATGTTGATCCAGTGGGGCGTGTAGGGAATGCCCAGCTCCTCCAGCGCGATGAGCAGCTTCTCGCCATTCGGCGTGGTCCAGACGTAGGCATCGATCATGGCCGCAGGCTAGCGCGATCGATACGCCTCGCACCCACACAGGCATGGTAATCACGCGGCGATGTCCTCCATCGACCAGCTCGTCGAGGCGCTCGACCGTCGCATCGTGGTTCTCGACGGTGCGATGGGCACCATGATTCAGGGCCTCGGCCTCGCCGACGAGGCGCAGTGGCGCGGCGCGCAGTTCGCCAACCACACGCACGCGCTGAAGGGCTGCAGTGACCTGCTCGTCGTCACGCAGGCGCAGGCGATCGAGGACATCCATTACGAGTTCCTGCGCGCCGGCGCGGACATCATCGAGACCAACACGTTCACCGGCACGTCGCTCGCGCTCGCCGACTACGGCCTCCAGGGGCACGTGCGCGACATCAACCTGGCCGGAGCCCGCGTGGCCCGCCGCGCCGCAGAGCGCGCGATCGCCGATGACGGCCGTCCGCGCTGGGTCGCCGGCTCGATCGGCCCGACCACGAAGACGGCCTCGCTCTCCCCCGACGTGAACGATCCCGGCGCGCGCGCCGTGACGTTCCGCGAGCTCGTCGACACGTTCGCCGAGCAGGCCCGCGCGCTCATCGAGGGCGGCGTCGATCTGATCCTCACCGAGACCCACATCGACACGCTGAACTGCAAGGCGGCGCTGTACGCGTTCGAAGAGCTGTTCGCGGCGGGCGTGCGGCGCGTGCCCGTGATCGCGTCCGTCACGATCCCCGACCGCAGCGGTCGTACGCTCTCGGGCCAGACCGTCGAGGCGTTCTTCAACTCCATCGCCCACGCGGATCTGCTCGCCGTGTCGATCAACTGCGCGCTCGGCGCGGCGGACATGCGCCCCCACGTCGCGGACCTCGCGCGCATCGCGGGCGTGCGGACCGCGTGCTACCCGAACGCGGGGCTGCCGAACGAGTTCGGCGGTTACGACGACACCCCCGAGCACATGGCGTCGGTGCTCGGCTCGTTCGCGCGCGAGGGCCTGCTGAACCTCGTCGGTGGCTGCTGCGGCACGCGCCCCGAGCACATCGCCGCGATCCGCCGCGCCGTGGATGGCGTCGCGCGTCGCACCATCCCGAAGCCTGCCGCGTACATGCGCCTCGCCGGGCTCGAGCCGCTCACGATCACGCCCCGATCTGATGGTTCGGCCAATTTCGTCATCGTGGGCGAGCGCACCAACGTCACCGGCTCCGCCGCGTTCCGTCGCCTCATCAAGGACGACAAGTGGGAGGAGGCGGTCACCGTGGCGCGCCAGCAGGTCGAGGGCGGCGCGAACATCCTCGATGTCTGCATGGACGAGGGCATGCTCGACGGCGTCAGCGCGATGCGTCGCTTCGTGAACCTGATCGCGGCCGAGCCCGACATCGCGCGCATCCCCGTGATGGTCGATTCGTCGAAGTTCAGCGTGATCGAGGCGGGGCTCGAGTGCCTGCAGGGCAAGGGCGTCGTCAACTCGATCTCGCTCAAGGAGGGCGAGGCATCGTTCATCGCGCAGGCGAAGATCGTGCGCCGCTTCGGCGCGGCCGTCGTGGTGATGGCGTTCGACGAGACGGGCCAGGCCACCACCGTCGATCACCGGCTCGTGATCGCGCATCGCGCGTACAAGATCCTCACCGAGCAGGTCGGATTCCCCGCCGAGGACATCATCTTCGACCCGAACATCCTCACGATCGGGACCGGCATCGAGGAGCACGACAACTATGCGGTCGCGTTCATCGAGGCCGTGAAGCGCATCAAGGTCGAGCTCCCCGGGACGAAGGTTTCGGGCGGGGTGTCGAACCTCTCGTTCTCGTTCCGGACGTCGCCGCGCGTGCGCGAGGCGATGCACTCCGTGTTCCTCTTTCACGCGATCGCGGCCGGCATGGACATGGCGATCGTGAACGCCGGCCAGCTCGCCGTGTACGAGCAGCTCGATCCGGTGCTGCGCGAGCACGTCGAGGACCTCGTGCTGAACCGGCGCGCGGATG
>JAYSYE010000010.1:0-8008 GCA_043716635.1 Deltaproteobacteria bacterium
AACCTGGCCAGGTAGCCGATGGGACGCTGGGTTCTGCCAGAGATCGGGCCAACGGGTCAAGCGAACGCGTCGGCATCAGGCCGGCGTCCGACCGAACAGGCGGTCGAGCAAGATCGCACCGGCGCTGCGGACACTGAGGTGATTCCAGTCCGACGCGCCGTCGATCGGCGCAAGTACACGAGATATCGATGGAATCAGTGATTCGGCGAGTCCCCACCCCGTGCCGAGCAGCAACAGGACCGGGGCGGTGAAGGTGACGGCCTCCGCGAGCAGCTCGATCGGCGTCCGCCGGCCGGCCCCCGGGAAGGCGCCCGCCTTGGCCGAGGTCGCGACCACGATCGGCGGCTCGCCGTGCTCGGCCGTGATCTCGGCGATCGCCGTCTCGATGCGGTCGGCGGTGCGCACGAGCTGCAGCGCGTGCGCGCGCGAATCGGCGAGGCCGCGGCCCGGGCGCTCCGCGGCCTCCTCGCGCCACAGGTTCGCGATGTGCTCGGCCTTCTCGCGGTGCACGGCGATCGGGGTGACGAGGTGATAGCCCGCGAGGCCGTAGGTCAGCGAGCTGCGCGCGAGATCGTGGATGTCGAAGTTGGTGAGAGACGTCGTGATCACCTTGCCCGTGCGATCGACGCACGGGTGATGCACGAGCGCGAGGTGCGTCCGCGCGGCCAGCGGCGGGGCGAGCAGCTTGCGATCGGCCGTCGACGGCGCGAACCGCGACCACAGATCCGCGCGTCGCGTCGCGGTTCGCGTCATCGCCTGCTGACGACGCCACGACGCGATCGCGGCGTGATTCCCGGAGGTCAGGATCGCAGGGACCTCGCGGGGCTCGCCCTGCCCGCTCGGGAGCTTCAGCGGGCGCGTGTACTGCGGATACTCGAGGAGCCCGGCGGAGTGCGATTCGTCGTCGACCGACGTCGACTCCCCCAGCACGCCCGGCACGAAGCGAGCGACCGCATCGATCACGACGAGCGCGCCGAGCTCGCCGCCGGACAGCACGTAGTCGCCGAGCGAGATCTGCTCGTCGATCGCCTCCTCGATCACGCGCTCGTCCATGCCCTCGTAGCGTCCACAGACGAGGACGAGGTGGGGCCGGGCTGCCAGCTCGCGGACGCGCGCCTGCGTGAGCACGGCGCCGACGGGCGTGAGCGCGATGCGCCAGGGGACACCGGCCTCGACGGCGCTGGCATGGGCGATCGCGGCGAGTAGCGGCTCGGGCTTCATCACCATGCCTGGCCCACCGCCGTACGGCGTGTCGTCGACGGTCCGGTGCTTGTCCGTCGTGAACTCGCGTGGATTCACCGTGGTCACGGTGATGATGCCGGCGTCGCGCGCCCGACCCACGACGCCTGCCGACAGGGCCGGCTCGATCAGCTCGGGGAGGATCGTGACGACCGTGAACCTCACGTCGAGATCAGACGCGTTTCCACGCGGGCAGGTTCTCCGGCGGATCGACCGTGACCAGCCCCGCCTCGAGATCGATCGACTTCACGAACACGTCGACCAGCGGCAGCAGGCGCTCGAGCTCGCCGTCGTGGATGATCAGCCGGTTCTGCATCCCGGTCTCGACCCCCGCGACCTCGCCCCACGCCGTGCCGTCCAGCAGGACGACCTTGCAGCCCACCAGGTCGTCGAGGAGCAGGTCATCCTCATCGAGCTCGAGATCCTCGCGATCGACCTCGATCTGCTTGCCGCGCAGCGCCTCGGCGTCGTTGCGCGAGGCGACCCCCTCGAGCTGGACGAGCCACACCTGCGCGCTGTGCGAGCGCGACGGTCGGGCTCGCACCACCTTGCGCGGTGTCCCGTCGATGAAGATCGTATCCACGGACCCGAGCGTGTCGCTGTCCGGGTCGTGAGTCATCACGACGACCTCGCCGCGGATGCCATGGGCCCGCGCGATGCCGCCGATCTCGATGCGTGCGTCGCCGCGCATGCCGGCGGACTGCTATTCGAGGATTTCGACGAGCGTCCGCTTGCGCGAACGCGGCGCCACGGCCTGCACGACCGTGCGCAGGGCCCGAGCGGTCTTGCCGCCGCGCCCGATCACCTTGCCGAGATCCGTCTCCGCGACCTCGAGCTCGTACACGTTCGCCGCGCGCTCCTCGACGAGCTCGACGCGAACTTCCTCGGGCTTGTCGACGAGATTCACCGTGAGGAAGCGGATCAGCTCCGCGACATCCGGGCACTCGACCGTCGGGCCGCGCGGACCATCGTCGCGGTCTCCGCCGCCGCCAGCACCGCCGCCAGAAGGCGACGATCCGCGATCACCACCGCCGCGATCACCACCGTCGCGGTCGTTGCGCTCACCGGGCATCGGGATCAAGCCTTGGCGGTGGTGGCCGGGGCCGCCGCCTGGCGCGCCGTGCGGCGCACGATCGACGCGAGCGTACCGCTCGGCTGGGCGCCGACGCTGATCCACTTCTGGTAACGCTCGCTGTCGAGCTTCAGGACCTTGGTGGTCGGGTGATACGTCCCCAGCAGCTCGATGAACTTGCCGTCGCGCGCTTTGCGCTTGTCGGCCGCCACGATCCGATAGAACGGGGACTTCTTCTTACCCTGACGAGAAAAGCGAATCGCAACGGACATAGCGCGGCGGAAACTACACGGGGGGGTGGGGCCTGTCAATCACACCCGCACTGCCCTGCGGCCCGCATGCTATATCGGCAAGGATGCGCCGGTTCGGGCTCGCGGCACTGCTGGTGGCGACCGTCATTTCGGTTGCTTGCAGCTCGAAATCGGACGGCCACCTGTCCCAGGCGCACGATCCGGCGCCGCCCACGGGCACGCTGGGGCCGCCCACGTTCACGCTGTTCGCGCTGGCAGAGGTCCGGGGCCAGATCGGCCCCTGCGGGTGCACGAGCGACCCCCTGGGCGACATCGCACGGACCGCCAGGCTCGTCGCGGCAGCGCGCGCGGCTGGCCCGACGCTCGTGGTGGATGCGGGCTCCCTGCTCTACTCCAAGGCGCAGATCTCCTCCGCGAGCGATGCGCAGGAGGAGCTCAAGGCCGATCTCCTCGTGAAGACGTGGCAGGAGGAGCTGGGTGTGGCCGCGCTGGGCCTCGGGCCGATGGACCTCTCGAAAGGTCCGGGCAAGGTCCGGCCCGCACGGCAGGCCGTCAATGTCAGCGGCGCCGGGGTGCCCCTCGAGGCCCCCAAGCTCGTCGAGCTCGGAGGCGCGAAGGTCGGGGTCTTCGGCGTCGTGCAGGCGGACGCCCTGCCCGTGATCGAGGGTCTCGTGGTCGGCGATCCCGTGGCCGCGGGCAAGCGAGCCGTCAGCGACCTCCGCGCGAAGGGCGCGCAGGTGATCGTCGGGCTCGTGCAGGCGACCTCGCGGAAGGACGCCGCGAAGCTGGTGCGCGACATCGGCGGCATCGATCTCGCGGTCGCGGGGCTCGGCAAGCAGACCCCGGAGCCCGAGTTCATCGATCCGGAGGCGCAGGCGATCGGGGCGGGCTGGCTCGTGGTGCCGGCGGACCGTGGCCAGGTCGTCTCGAGGTTCGAGGTCACGCTGAGGTCCCCCGCGGGACCGCTGATCGACGCGGTGGGCCCCACGCTCGCCACGTCCAAGCTCGCGTCGTTCGACCGGCAGCTCACCCAGCTCGACACCGAGCTGAAGCGATTTCTTGCGGACCCGACCGCCGACCCGAGCTTCGTCGCGCAGAAGCAGCGCGAGCGCGCCGCCGTCGCCGCCCAGCGCTCGCAGCTCGTCGCGCATCCGATGCTCGTGCCCGCGACCGGGCCGTACTTCACGTTCGCCCAGGTGCGCATCGCGAAGGGGCTCGCCTGCTCGCCGGACGTGCAGAGTCGCGTGTTCGGGTACTTCAAGGCCGCCGGCGAGGCCAACGTGAACGCGGCGGCCGGGATCGCGGTCGCGACACCGGCGAAGGGCCAGGCCCACTACGTGGGCGATGACGCCTGCGAGGACTGTCACTCCGATGCGGTCGACTTCTGGAAGGCGACGCGGCACTCGCATGCCTGGGAGACGCTCGAGGAGCGCGGCCAGCAGTTCGACCTCGACTGCATCGGCTGCCACGTCACGGGCTGGCAGCAGCCAGGCGGCTCGAACCTCGCGTTCAACGACGGGCTGCGCGACGTCCAGTGCGAGACCTGCCACGGCCCCGCCTCGATCCACCTCGCCAAGAACGGCGAGGACAAGCCGACGACCATGGCGCGGACGGTTCCGAAGACGCTCTGCGCGGGATGCCACACGGTGGAGCACAGCGACACGTTCCAGTACGAGGCCTACCTGCGCGACGTCACCGGCAAGGGCCACGGCGAGGATCTCCGCAAGCAGCTCGGCGAGGGCCCCACCGGCGGTACCCTGCGCAAGGCGGCCCTCGACCGCGCCGGCCGCACCCTCGGCGCCGGCTGCACGAAGTAGCCCGTCCCGTTCAGGGACGGGGTAACCTTCGACGGCTTTGGGGCATTGGGGGACACGCGTGAAGTGGTCGGCGTTCACTCCGCTCCGCGTGGTGCTGGCCCTGGCGCTCGTCGCGGGGTGCGCGGCGTCGCACCGGACTGATACGACGACCACGAGCCCCACCATTCGCGCGAAGCCGCATCATGGGACGCATGCGCACCCAGCAGCCGGGAGCGGGGGCGTGGGCGACGGCGGGACGCAGAGCGGGATGGCGAGCTGGTATGGCGGCAAGCATGGCGGCGGGCCGACGGCGTCGGGGGAGCGCATGAACGCGCGCGAGCTGACGGCGGCGCATCGCACGCTCCACATGAACACGCGGGTGCGCGTGACCAACCAGAAGAACGGCCGGAGCGTCGTCGTACGGATCAACGATCGCGGGCCCTACGGCCGCGGTCGCATCATCGACCTGTCGCGCGCCGCCGCCGAGGCCATCGACATGATCGACGCGGGCGTCGTGCCCGTGCGCCTCGAGGTGCTGCGGTAGCGAGGACTACAGCTCCAGGCTGGCGGCGAGATCGTAGTCGCTCGCCTGCGTGATGCGGGCGCGCACGATCGAGCCGGGGGCCGCCTGCCCGTTCGCCAGGTAGGTGACGCCGTCGATACCCGGGGCCTGGCCGTACCAGCGACCCTCGAGCAGGTAGTCGCTCTCGGAGGACACGCCCTCGACGAGGACGTCGATCTCCGTGCCGACCATCGCCTCGTGGCGCGCCCGGCTGATCTGGCGCTGGATCTCCATCAGCTGCTGCTGGCGCGCCGCCGCGACCTCCGGATCGACGCGATTCGGGAGCATCGCGGACGTGGTGCCGGGCTCGATCGAGTACGTGAAGGCGCCCGCGCGATCGAACTTCGACTCGGCCACGAAGTCGCAGAGCTGCTGGAACTCGTCGTCGGTCTCGCCGGGATGACCGACGATGAACGTGGTCCGGATCACCACGTTGTCGATGCGCGACCGCAGATTCTTCATCAGCTCGCGCGTCACGCGGCTCGAGTGCCCGCGGCGCATCCGCTTCAGCATCGGATCCGCGATGTGCTGCAGCGGGACGTCGATGTACTTCACGACCTTCGGCGTGCTCGCGATCGCGTCGATGAGCTCGTCGTCGAACGCGCTCGGGAACGTGTAGTGGAGGCGAATCCACTCGAGGTCGCTCACCGTCCCGAGCTCTCGCACCAGCTGCGCGAGAGTCTGCCGCGAGGCTGCCGACGTGCCCTGATCCCAGCCGTAGCGCGTGAGGTCCTGGGCGATGAGGTTCACCTCGACGACGCCCTCGGCGGCCAGGGCGCGCGCCTCGGTGACGATGTCGTCGATGCGCCGACTGCGCTGCGGACCGCGCAGCTTCGGGATGATGCAGAACGAGCACGGCCGGTCGCAGCCCTCGGCGACCTTGACGTACGCCGAGTGGCGCGCGCCGATGCGGACCCGCGGCGCCGCGTGGTCGTAGATGTAGGCGGGAGTCTCGCTGACCGTGATGACGGGCAGCGCCTTGCGCTTCGGTGCGGCCTTCGGCTTGCCGGACGGCAGCATCGCACCGGGCGCCGGGCGCGCGATGGCAGCGGCGAGTGACGGGAAATCCGCCGACCCGATGATGTGATCGATCTCCGGGATGTCCTTCGCGAGCTCGCCGGAGTAGCGCTGCGCGAGGCAGCCGGTGACGACGAGCTTGCCTGCCTTGCCCTTGTGCTGCGCCATCTCGAGGATGGTCTCGACGCTCTCTTCCTTCGCGGCGTCGATGAACGCGCAGGTGTTCACCACGATGACGTCGGCGCCCTCGGGGGAGTGCACGAGCGAGTGCCCGGCGGCCTCGACCTGCCCGAGCATCAGCTCGGTGTCGACCTGGTTCTTGGGACAGCCCAGGGAGACGAAATAGATGCGCTGCCCGCCGGGTGCGGGCGCTGTGCTGCCTGCAGCGGCGGAGCGGGGAGACATCGGCGGCGGAGTCTGGGCTGCGACTCCCGCACTGTCAACGTAACGATCGCGCGCCCTCAGTCGTGGCGGACGGCGGGGCCGACGAGCCGCAGGATCGCGTCGGCAGCCCTGATCCGCTCGAGATCATTCGATGATTTCAGGTCGGGGAGCAGCCCGCGGGCGGTGTCCGAGAGGTCGCGGGCGGGATCGAGGCGCCGCAAGGCGGCCGCTGCCGGCACGCGCTGGGCGTGCACCGCGAGCGCCGTCACCAGCTTCGCGCGCACGGATTCGTCGTGGAGGCCCGCGAGCGCCGCCGCGGCGGGCATCGCGTACGGCTCGCGGTCGAGCAGCGCGACGAGCTCGGGGGCCACGGTCGCGCGCCCCGCGACTCCGAGCGCGATGGTCGCGCGGGTCCGCTCATCGAGCTTCGCGGTCGGGTTGGCGCGGATCCGGTCGAGCACGGCGAGACCGCCCGGATCCCTGAACCCGGCGAGCAGCTCGGCGGCACTCAGCTCGAGCCCCTTGGTCCCGAGCAGCTCCGCGAGCACCGGTACGGCGCGGGCATCACCGAGCTTCGCGAGCTGGCGCGCGGCCTCGAGCCGCACCTCGTCGCGATGCGGGGCCGCCATCGACTCGACGAGCGCGGCCTCGCCCGCCGGGTCGCCCGCCTGCGCGAGCGCGCGCGCGAGGCCGAGCTTCGCCAGCAGATCCGTGGATGCGGAGTCCGCTCCGGGCCCGGCACCTGCTGCCGTGACCCGCTCCGTCGCGGCCGCGAGCTGCGCCTTCAGGACTGCGATCGCCCTGGGGTCGCCGGTCCGCGCGAGCGCCACGGCGGCGGCGCGCTGATCGCGAGTCGAGCCGGTGTCGAGGAAGCCCGCGAGCACGGCCGTCGCGCTGGCGACCGCGTCCCGGGCCGCCGGTGTGCTCGGGGCCGGTGTCACCCCGCCGCTCGCCGTGGCCGCGGCGCTGCCGTCACCCGGCGCCGCGAGGGGAGCGATCACCTGCAAATCTGATTGCGCGGCAGCTGCCGAGCCGCTGCCCTGCGCCGTCGCGGCTGTCACGCTGCGGCCGGGCGCGGACTCGGTCTCGGGGGCTGTCGCGGTCGGGGTCGCACCGGGCGGGCGCGACCGATGCGGTGCGTAGGCGAGCTTGTACGCGATCGCGCCCCCGAGCCCGAGCACGGCGAGTGCGATCGCGGAGATGACCACCGCGCGGCGGCGGACGCGGGCCGCGGCGACGGTGTCGTCGGGGGACTCGGTGAACTCGGCCGGCTCGTCGTCGAGCCATTCGAACGCCGACCTGGCTTCCGTGCTGTCGCGGCGCGTCCGCGGTGACCTCGCACCCTTCGGCGGCACGCCCGCGACCGTGGCGGCGCCGGCCTTGGCCGCCACCATCGCACTCGACGCTCCGGGCGCCGTTGCCGATGGGGCGCTACCCGTCGCCTTGAACGCGTCGAGCTCCGCGACCGGCGCGACCGTCGCGACGGCGGCGACGGCCGCCGAGACATCATCGGCCGTGATCACGAGCGGGACCGACGCCGCGGTCACGGACGGCTTGCCCGCCCCGTCCTTGCGGTCGTTGCCGCCCTTCGCGCCCTTCGCGTCCTTCGCGTCCTTCGCGTCCTTCGCGTCCTTCGCGTCCTTCGCGTCCTTCGCGTCCTTCGCGTCCTTCGCGTCCTTCGCGTCCT
>JAYSYE010000091.1:0-7010 GCA_043716635.1 Deltaproteobacteria bacterium
GGCGCGCTCGCGCCGAGCGTCACCAACATCCATCTGTTCCAGCGCAACCTCGAGCGGATCGCGGAGGACGAGGACCATCTCGCCGACGAGGTTCGCATCACCGTGATCCACGAGACCGCGCACTACTTCGGGATGGACGACGACGACCTCGCGGCGATCGACCTGGATTGAGGGGCAACTGGCGCGTCGTGGCGCGTCTTCGCCGCCGGGCTCGTAGCGCGCCTCGAAGCGCTCGGCCAGCAGCTCTGAACCCGCGGGAACGCGGAGTCGCCACTGCTGCGCCACGCCCGTCTCACAGCGCGGTGCTTCGTACCGGTTCGCAGCCAATCGAGGGATTCATGATCGACACGAAGGGAACGAGGGCTGTGATGAGCCTCCCGAAAAAAGTCTGCCTCTCTCGGATCTCGACAATGCCGCCGGGACACGCCGCGCGCAGGTCGATCGGGTCCGAAATCTCGAAGATCCCGATCAGCGAAACGTGGTTTCCCGTTCCGGCAGTCAGGGATGTGACGGAGGGACGCACGACGCCCATGTGTACCGTGGTTCGATAACAGCCGGAGGCGAGCGCCGCCGACATGATCGCTACGACCAGCTTGCGATTCATCGTCCGCCTCCGACCGCGACCGCTCGCTCCTGTCCGCAGTACAGCGCGTACGTCCGCGGTGCGTACAGTCCGAGAGTGATGAAGCCCAGTACGCTGTCGAGGAACGTGAACTTCGAGACCACCGCTGCAATGCCGGTCGGGCACGCTCCCACCCCGTCGATGTCGTGGTGTCCCGCGAGCCCGAACAGGAAGAAATGCCCGGTGGACACGACCACTCGCCCACTGGGCATCGTTCCCGGGTTGACGTAGGTGACTTTGCTGCAGGCTGGCCCCGCAATAGCCACGCTCAGCAGGAGCGCAACTCGAGCTTTTGACTTCATCGCATGTTCGTATCTCGTCGCATGCTGGAGTACAAGTTTCGTATGGTTACGAGTCAGTCTCGACTGCGGCGGGACATGCGAGGCCGTCTTACGGATATCCGCTCGTGCCGATCGGCGTTCGGCGAATAGGTGGGTTCCGGTGCCCTCGGCCCGTGATTGCCGCTGCCCGGTGAGCCCTCGGACTACCCCAGGGTGGCGGAGCGGTCGCCGAACAGGCGCTCGAGGCGCGAGAGCAGTTCCTCGGTCGGTGCGACGGCCCAGGCCTCGGGGAGCGCCATCACCGTCTCGCTGCGCGCGCCGATCTTGAGCCGCACGAACGGCATGCAGTTGCCGCGCGTCGCGTTCGCGAGGATGGTCTTCAGCTCGTCGACCTGGTCGTGGGTGAGCACGTCCGCGTTCACGTGGATGTCGACCCGCGTCGACTTCTGCTCGCGCATGAGGCCCAGCGCTTGCGCGCTCTCGAGCAGCATCTTCCACTCGGGCGCCTCGGCACCGCCCTCGTTCTTGATCGCGCCCTGGCACAGGATCGGCTCGTCGCTCACGAGCACGTGCCGGACCTTCTCGAACGTCTTCGGGAACGCGATCACCTCGAGCGTGCCCTCGGCATCCTCGAGCATGAAGCGCGCCATCTTGTCGCCCTTCTTCGTGATCATCTCCCGGTACTGGCTGACGATGCCGCCGATCGAGTGATCGCCGACGCCCTTCTTGCCGGCGCCGAAGTCGCCCGTGCCCGCGCTCGCGTAGCGCAGCAGGTCGCTCCGGTAGCGATCGAGCGGATGCCCCGACACGTAGAACCCGAGCGCCTCCTTCTCGAACGCGAGCAGCTGCTTGGGCCCCCACGCCTCGATCTCGGGATACGTCTCCATCGGGCTGGACTCGACCTTCGTGGCGCTCGCGGGCAGCGGCGCCGCGAACATCGAGAACAGCGACGTCTGGCCGCTGCGACGATCGCGCTGCTCCGACGCCCCGCGCTCCATCGCGCCGTCCAGCGCCGCGAGCAGCTGCGCGCGATGCTTGTCCTGAGCGACCCCGTCGAAGCCACCGCTCTTGACCAGCTGCTCGAGCACGCGCCGGTTGCACTTCTGCGTGTCGACGCGGCGGCACAGCTCGTAGATCGACTTGAACGAGCCTTCCGCCGCGCGCGACTCCAGGATCGCCTCGACCGCGTTCGTCCCGACGCCCTTGACCGCGCCGAGCCCGAACCGGATGACCTTCGCCGCCCGGCCCTCCCCCGCCGCCTTCGTGACGGTGAAGTCGAGCGCGCTCTCGTTGATGTCCGGCCGCTCCACCGTCAGCTGCATCGCGCGCGCCTCGGCGATGAACTTCACGATGTTGTCGATGTTGTCGGCGTCGCACGACATCAAGCCGGCCATGAACTCGTGCGGGTAGTGATGCTTCAGATACGCCGTCTGGTACGTGATCCACCCGTACGCGGCCGAGTGCGACCGGTTGAATCCGTAGCCCGCGAACTTCTCCATCAGGTCGAAGACGCCGTCCGCGATCTTCGTGTCGATCGCGAGCGCCTTCGCCCCGGCGAGGAACTTCGACTTCTCCTTCGCCATCTCCTCGGCCTTCTTCTTGCCCATCGCGCGACGGAGCAAGTCGGCGCCGCCGAGCGAATAGCCGCCCATGATCTGGGCGATCTGCATCACCTGCTCCTGGTAGACGATCACGCCGTACGTGTCGGCGAGGATCCCCGCCAGCGACTCGTGCGGGTACTCGACCTTCTTGCGCCCGTGCTTGCGGTCGATGAAGTCGTCGACCATGCCGCCCTCGAGCGGGCCCGGCCGATACAGTGCCACGGCCGCGATGATGTCCTCGAGACAGTCGGGCTTGAGCGTCTTCAGCATCTCGCGGAAGCCGCTCGACTCGAGCTGGAACACGCCGGTCGTGTCCGCGCGCGAGATCATCTTGTAGACGTCCGTGTCGTCCTTCGGGATCGTCGCGATGTCGAGCGGATCCTCGGGCGAGCGCTGCTCGTTGATGAGCTTGAGCGCCGTCTCGATCACCGTCAGCGTCTTGAGCCCGAGAAAATCGAACTTGACGAGGCCCGCCTTCTCGACCTCCTTCATCGCGAACTGCGTGACGATCTCGTCGTTCTGACCGCGGAAGCACGGCACGTACTCCCACAGCGGCTTGTCGCCGATCACGATGCCGGCCGCGTGCATGCCCGCGTTGCGATTGAGCCCCTCGAGCGACGCCGCGAGATCGAGCAGCTCGCGGTGCATCGGGCTGTCGTTGTAGAGGGCCTTGAGCTCGGGCGTGTTCTCGATCGCCTCGCGCACGGGCGGCGACTTGCCCTGCACCGGCTCGGGCACGAGCTTCGCGAGCCTGTCCGCCTCCGCGAACGGGATCTCCATCACGCGCGCGATGTCGCGGATCACGCCGCGCGCCTTCAGCTGGTGGAACGTCGCGATCTGCCCGACGTTGTCGCGGCCGTACTTGTCCTGGACGTACTTGATGACCTCGCCACGGCGATTCATGCAGAAGTCGACGTCGAAGTCCGGCATCGACACGCGCTCGGGGTTCAGGAACCGCTCGAACAGCAGCTTGAACTCCAGTGGATCGATGTCCGTGATCCGCAGCGCCCACGCCACCGCGGAGCCTGCGCCCGAGCCACGCCCCGGGCCCACCGGGATCGAGTGCTCTTTTGCCCAGTTGATGAAGTCCCAGACGATGAGGAAGTACTCCGAGAACCCCATCTTCTGGATGACGCCCAGCTCGACGCGGCAGCGCTCGCGATACGCGTCCACATCGAACTTCGTGCCGCGCCCCGCCATCTCGCCGAAGCGCCGGTCGAGGCCCTTGGTCACGAGCGCGCCGATGTACGTGTCGAGCGTCTCGCCGTCGGGGATCTTGTACTTGGGCAGGAACGTCTGATCGAGCTTGAGCTTGACGTTGCAACGGTCCGCGATCGCGGCCGCGTTCTCGATCGCCTCGGGGCAGTCCTTGAAGTGCGCCTCCATCTCGCCGGGCGACTTCATGTAGTAGCTGTCGACCGTGTGCTTGAGCCGCTTCTCGTCCTTGAGGCTCTTGCCGGTCTGGATCGCCATCAGCACGTCGTGCGCCGCGGCGTCCTTCTGGTTCACGTAGTGGCAGTCGTTCGTCGCGACGAGCGGGATGCCGTGCTTGCGACCCATGCGGATCAGCTCGCCGTTCAGCGTGTCCTGCTCCGCGAGCGCCGTCGGCATGAGCTCGAGGTAGAAGTCCCCCGGCGCGAAGATGCTCGCGTACTCCTTCGCCGTCTCCTCGGCCGCGGCCACGCCGTGCTTCTCGAGCGTCTGGGCGATCTCGCCACCGAGGCACGCGGACAGGCCGATCAGGCCCTCGCTGTGCTCGCGGAGGATCTGCTTGTCGATGCGTGGGTTGTAGTAGAAGCCCTCGAGGTACCCCTTCGAGTTGAGGAACGAGAGGTTCTTGTAGCCGATCTCATTCTGCGCGAGCAGGATCAGATGGTAGTTGCGACGGTTCGTGCGGTCGTGCCGGTCGGTGGACGCGACGTAGGTCTCGCACCCGAAGATCAGCTTGATGTCCTTCGCCTTGGCCTCGGTGTAGAGGTCGATGGCGCCGAACATGTTGCCGTGATCCGTCACGGCCACGGTCTTCATCCCGAGGTCGTGGACCTTCGAGTACAGGTCCTTCACGCGGATCGCCCCGTCGAGCAGGCTGTACTGCGTGTGGAGATGGAGATGAGCGAACTGCGACTGCGACATGATACGAATCCGTGCCTCGGTACCGAAGCCTTGCGCGTTGCCCTGATCTAGCCCATGCCCCCGACACTCCCGAGAGCCCGTGCGCGAAATTGGTCCGGAGCGCGGTTCGCCGAGCGGCCTGGATCCAGACCTGGCGCCTGGCTCGGCAGTAGAGCAACTCTGATCGCGATGGCGAGCGCCTGCGCCGCCGCCTGTGCTCACGGCGAGCCGATCCCCGCGCCGCTGCCTACACCGCCCCCGCTCCCCGCGGAGACCGTGCCCCGGCTCGGCACGATGGAGGCGGAGTGCGATGGCCTCGTAGCCGCGCTCGCCTCCTACCAGACCTGTCCGAACCTGGAGGATCGCGACGTGGCCGAGCTCCAGAACTGGATCGAGCGCGCGAACCGCGACTTCGCCGGTAGCCGGCAGGCCAACCCGGACGCGAGCTCGCGCGGGGCCATCGCCGAGGCGTGCCACAAGGCCACCGTCTCCGTCAGCGCCGCGCACGAGCGCTGCGTGGCGGGGCCGCGGCCCAGGGTCGACGAGTGAACGACCCGACGGGGCCGACGGCCCCGGGGCCCGAGCACGCGGCCGGCGAGCGCGTCCCCGGGACGGTCACCGTCATCGAGGATCCGGCTGCGGCGCAGGCGGCGGCCAAGCTCCAGACCGAGATCAACCGCGGCGTCGCGTGGATCGCCACGTCCCAGGCCATCGTCGCCGTCGCCGACATCATCGCCGTGCTCCTCGTCGTCGCGCTGCTACCACAGTCCGAGTACGGCCTGATGATGGCGGCGGTGCCGTTCTACACGGTGCTCGACGTCGCCTCCGATTTCGGCGTGACGGCCGCGATCATCCAGCGCGACGACCACAGCCCCGAGCGGATCTCGACGGTGTTCTGGTTCAACGTCCTCATCTCGGGCGGCCTGTTCCTGCTGCTGCTCGTGATCGGGCCCCTCTACGGCCACGTGATGGGCCACAAGATCCTCGGCTACCTCCTCGTCGGGTATGCGACGAAGCTGGTGTTCCAGAACGTCTACGCGATCCCGTACGCGCTCCTCCGCAAGGAGCTGCGGTTCGCCACCGTCGCGAAGATCCGCACCACCGCCTACCTCGTCGAGTCGATCACGCGCGTCGCGATCGCGACCACCGGCATCTCGATCTGGTGCTACACGATCGCCGCGCTCGCCAAGGCGCTCGTGTTCGCGGTGCTGATCCAGATCGCGCGACCGTTCTGGCCGATGTGGGTGTTCCGCATCCGCGAGGTGCTGCCGTACGTGCGCTTCGGCCTGCGCACCGCGGCCAGCCAGATCCTCTATTACACGTACACGAACATCGACTATCCGCTCGTCACCTACTTCTTCGGCGAGCAGGCCAACGCGATCTACTCGTTCGCGTACTGGATCGTCCTCGAGGCCGTGAAGACGATCGCGAACGTGGTCATCGACGTCGCATTCCCCACGTTCGCGCGCCTGCGCAACGATCCGCGCGGCCTCGTCACGCAGTTCATCCGGCTGACGCGCCTGAACCTCATGGCCGTGCTGCCGTTCGTCGTGCTGATCCTCGTGATCGTGCCCGATCTGCTCCAGCTGTTCGGCCACTCGCTGTCGGCCTCGAAGGGCTGGACGGACCACGACCTCGTGCTGTGCGGTCAGGCGGCGCGGCTCCTGTGCCTCGTCGGGCTGCTGCGCGCGCTCGGCTTCCTCGGCCCGCCCCTGCTCGATGGCATCGGCCGGCCCGAGCTCACGCTGCGCTACATGGTCGCGGCGGCCGTCCTCGTGCCGCTCGCCTTCGTGGTCGCGGCCAAGGTCCTCGGCCCGCACCTCGGCTTCATCTCGGTCGCGGCGGGCTGGGCCGTCGGCTATCCGATCGCGTTCGGCGTGCTGCTCTACCTGGTCGCGCGCTCGATCCGGCTGCCGATGCGCGAGTACGTGACGAGCAGCGCAGGGATCCTGGGCTGCGCCGCGGGCGGCCTCGTCGTGGGCCTGATCGCGTCGGCGCTGCTACCGAGCCTGGGACCGGGCGCCCGCGTGCTCGCCGTGGGCGGCAGCGCGCTCGCGACGATGTTCCTCCTGCTCGCCTACTGGCAGGACGTCCACCCCCGCTCGATCCTCGCATCCCTCAAGTGACTCCGGCCGTGCCGGTGGCCGCGACCGCGGCGCGAGCTTCGGGCCGCGCTCGAGCGGGCCGCCCGCGATCCGACCGATCGCCCACGGCACGACCCAGGAGACCCATAGCGCCGGGAACGCGAGCGTGAACGCCGCGAGCGACACCGCCTTGCGGAGCTTCGCGTCCTTGTACTTCCAGCTCTCGCCATCGTAGACGCGCTCGCAGATGTGAAACCACAGCAGCGCGACGTACGCGGGATACAGCGCGAGGAACCGGGCGCGGTGATAG
>JAYSYE010000092.1:0-56583 GCA_043716635.1 Deltaproteobacteria bacterium
GCCCTGGGGTTGAGCCCTGGGGTTGAGCCCTGGGGTTGAGCCCTGGGGTTGAGCCCTGGGGTTGAGCCCTGGGGTTGAGCCCTGGGGTTGAGCCGTGAGTGACCCGAGAGAGCACGTCGGGTGCCTTTCCAGTCGTGCATGGGCTGGCCCAGGCTTGTCGCATGAACGAGTTCAAGGCTGACCTGGAGGCGATCCGCAAGCGCGCGATCTCGAAGATGGACGACGGCGCGGTGCCGGAGGGGTACCGAGGCGATGTCGAGAAGGTGATCGCGGTGCTGCAGGAGGTGCTCGCGACCGAGACCGTCTGCGTGCTTCGCTACAAGCGGCACTACTACGCGGCGAAGGGGATCCACGGCAAGAGTGTCGAGGAGGAGTTCCTCCAGCACGCGAACGAGGAGCAGGTGCACGCCGATCGAGTCGCGCGTCGGATCGACGAGCTCGGGGGCGCGCCCGATTTGAACCCGGACACCCTGACCAAGCGCAGTCACGCGGAGTACGGCAAGGCGACCGAGCTCAAGGAGATGATCAAGGAAGACCTCGTCGCGGAGCGCATCGCTGTCGAGACGTACCTCGCGATCATCAAGTGGCTCGGCGAGACCGATCCCACGACGCGTCGCATGATCGAGGAGATCCTCGAGCAGGAAGAGGAGCACGCCGACGACATGGCCAAGCTCCTCGAGCGCGTGGGCTGAGCGATCCGCGGCGGGCGGGACGTCCGCGGGACGGCCGGTTCGTCCGGTGCGCGGCCGGACCGGACGCGGGACGCGAGTGAGTTCGCGAGGTTGCGCGGGCACGCGCCGTGAACTGAGCAGCGCGCATGCGACAGCTCGTCGGGTGGGTCACTTGCTCCTGGTTGGTCACGTTCTTCCTGTGGGCGTGCATCGGCATCTGCTTCGGCGGCTGCATCGACGCGCCGCTGGAGGACGACCCCGCGCCGATCACGCGGATCGTGATCGCGTGGGATCCGCGGCGCTGCGGGGAGCCCCACCGCGTCGTGCTCGAGCTCGCGGACGAAGCGGGCACGGCGGTGTCGGCCTCGACGCCGTGTGCGATCGGGATGCTCGCGCTCGACGCGGACCGCCTCGGCTTCTACGAGGGTCGGCTGTATTCGTGGATCGCGGGTGAGCCGATCCGGTCGGTGGTGCTGCTACGCCTCGAGGTCGACACGCCCCTGGCACGATGGATCGTGGAGACGCCGCCGTGACCGCGTGGTCACGCGGTGGCGGGCGGTGCCGACGCGCCGCCAGGCACCTCGACGCGAGGATCGAGCCCGCGCGCGGTGAGCTCGCGGACGATCGCGGGCTCGACGCGGTAGCGATCGAGGAGCGCCTTCAGGGTCGCGCGGGCCTGCCGGTCGAACCGACCCACGCGTCGCCCGAGGATCAGCTCGTTCTTCGCGGCGTGCTCCCATCCCACGAGCTCGGTCACGGTGACCTGGTAGCCGTGCGCGGCGAGTGCGAGGCCGCGCACCACGTTCGTCAGGTGCGAGCCGAACTCGCGGCGGTGGAGGCCGTGGGTGAACAGGGCGGCCGAGGCGACGTCGGTGCCGCGGGAGCCCTCGAGTTGACGCGCGACCTCCGCCTGGCAGCACGGGACGACCGCGACGTGATCGGCGCCGGAGGTGATCGCGAGGACGAGCGCGTCGTCGCTCGCCGTATCGCAGGCATGGAGCGCCGTCACGAGCTGGGGGCGGTCGGGCAGCGCGGCCGTCGCGATCTCACCCGTGGCGATGCGGAAGCGATCCTGGCCGAACCTCGCGGCGCGCGCGGCGGCCTGTTCGGACAGCTCCGGGCGGGCCTCGATCGCGAGCAGCGTGCCGCGGCCGGCGGGTCCGAGCACGAGCTCGTAGAGGAGCGCGCCGAGGTAGCTCTTTCCGGCGCCGCAGTCGACCACGAGCGGCGAGGGGGCGCGCTCGAGCGCGTCCGTCAGCGCGGGCCGCAGCAGCCCGACGAGATGTCGGATCTGCTTGAGCTTGCGCCGGGCGTCGGCATTCAGCTGGCCGTCGCGGGTCAGCAGATGGAGGTCCTTCAGAAGGTCGATCGACATCCCGGCGGGGACATCGGGATCCGTTCGCGGATCGGGCGCGCGCTTGCTCACGGCGGCACCTTACTGCATGGCCCCCGCGTCGAGGCTCGAACGGCGTCGTCAGTCAGCGAGCTGGACGGCGGCGACGGCCGCCTGGCGGGCGCGGAACGCGCGCGTCTTCACGGCGGCCACACTGATCCCGAGCTCGGCGGAGATCTCGGACTCCGTGCGTCCCTCGCCGTAACGCTTCCAGAACACGGCGGGGTACTTCGCGCCGAGCTTCGCGACCGCCTCCGTGGCGTAGCCGACATCGATGCGAGCGAGCACCTCTTCCCGCAGGTCACCGGGCGCGGCCTGCCGCTCGAGCAGCGGCGTTCCCTCGGCGTCCACGGTTCCGCTCGCGAGGAGCTCTCGCGCGCGCCGTCGGCGCTTGCGCAGGAACATCAGCGCCGCGGTCGCGGTCACCCGGTAGAGCCACGTCGAGTACCGGGACTCGCCCCGGAACGAGTCGCGATAGCGGTACGCGAGCAGCATCGCCTCCTGAGTGACATCCTCGGCATCCGCCTCGTCGCGGACGTACCGGAACGCGATCGAGCGAATGTAGGCGCGGTGCGATGCGTGGTCGTGACTGCTTCCGAGCTGGACTGCGGTGGCCATCTGAACCTCCGCCCTCCCTATACGCACCGATTGCGCCACCCCATTCCACCGAACCAGACCAGTAATTTCAGCTGTTTGAATGTGTTGACGCAGGACCGATCGTCCACCTGGCTGGACACCGTCTAGACAGCTAGACTAACGCGCGATGAGCGCTGTCCGTCACGTGCTGGTGGTCGATCCCGATGCCGGCTCCGCGGGCCTCGCGAGCGTGGCGCTCGCTGGCATGGACCTCGAGATCGCGGCCACCGTGAGCGCGGCGCTCGAGCGGGTCGCGACCTCGCCGTTCGACCTGGTCCTGTTCGACCCGCAGCTCGCGGCCGACGAGGACGACGCCCTCGCGCTGCTGCACCGGATCCGGACGGTCGCGCCGGACAGCGTCGCCGTGATCTGGAGCGCACGGCCGACGATCGAGTTCGCCGTACGGGCGATGCGCGCAGGCGCGCTCGACGTCCTCGCGAAGACGAGCGATGCGGTCCAGGTGCGATCGGTCGTGGAGCGCGCCATCGCCCATGGTGCGCTGGCGCGGGAAGTGCGGCGCTTGCGCGGCGAGGTCGAGCGGGCCCGCGGTCTCGGCGAGGTGATCGGCGAGTCGGCGCTGATGCGCCAGCTGCTCGCGATGATCGACCGCGTCGCCGCATCGGACGCGACCGTCCTCATCGTCGGTGAGAGCGGCACGGGCAAGGAGTTGCTCGCGCGCACGATCCATCGCGTGGGTCCGCGCAAGGACGGTCCGTTCGTCGCGTTCGACTGCAGCGCGCTGGCGCCGAGCCTGCTCGAGGCGGAGCTGTTCGGGCACGAGAAGGGAGCTTTCACCGGCGCGAGCCGGGCGCGCCGCGGCCTGTTCCGCGAGGCCAACGGAGGCACGATCTTCCTCGACGAGATCGGCGACATCGACGCGACCGTGCAGAACAAGCTGCTCCGCGTGCTGCAGGAGCGCGAGATCAAGCCCGTCGGTGGTGATCGCCCCGTCGCGATCGATGTCCGGGTGGTCGCGGCGACGAACAAGGATCTCAAGAGCCTCGTGGCTCGCGGCCAGTTTCGCGAGGACCTGTACTGGCGCCTCGCCGTGGTGCCGATCCAGGTGCCGCCGCTGCGCGAGCGCAAGGACGACATTCCGCAGCTCGCCGCGCACATCCTCGCCCGGCGCCGCGGGGCCGCGAAGAGCTTCGCCGGCAACGAGGCGCGCTACCCGACGCAGGTCACGGCGAAGGCGCTCGCGCGCCTCCAGGGTTATCGCTGGCCAGGCAACATCCGCGAGCTCGAGAACGTGCTGTCACGGGCCGCGATCCTCTGCGACGGCGACATGATCCGCTCGCACGACCTGGATCTGGTGGGCCTCGACCACGCCGCCGGTGAGCCTCGCGGCTCGACCGGCGCCTCCCACCCGCATGACGACGCCGAGCGTGTCGAGCTCCCGCCCATCGACCTGGCGCGGCTCGGCGACGGGGAGGGGCTCAAGGACATCACCGAGCGCGCGGTCCGCGCTGTCGAGCGCGCCGCGCTCGGGGTGGCGCTGCGCCACAGCCGGACGCCCGCGCTCGCAGCGCGCCGACTCGGCATCTCGCGCGCGAGCATCTACACGAAGATGAAGGCCTACTCGCTCACCGCGGACGGCGATCCTGCGCCCGACTGAGTGCACACTCGGGGCATGAAGCCCGAAGCGGCAGCGCAGTGGCATCCGGTCGCGCGCATCGGCGAGGTCCGCCCGGGTGACGTGATCGCGATCGAGGTCGGTGACCGGCAACTCGTGCTCGGCCTGGATGGCGAGCGCTACTTCGCGACGCAACGCCAGTGCGCGCACCGCAACGCGGATCTGGCGGATGGCATCGTGGCGCGCGGCCACCTCATCTGCCCGCTTCACGGCTATCGCTTCTCGACCCTCACGGGACGTGCGCCGAGTGTGCCCGGCGGAGCATCACAACCGGCGAGCGAGTACTGTCTCGTGACGTACGCGGTGCGCGTGGTCGGCGATCAGATCGAGGTCGACCCGCGGCCGCAACCCAGGAGCAACGAGTGAGCAGTCCGAACCGGCCGACCGTGAGTTTGATCGAGGGTGATGGCATCGGGCCCGAGATCTCGGCGGCCACCGTGCGTGCCATCGAGGCCGCAGGAGGCCAGCTCGAGTGGGAGCGAGTGGATGCCGGCGCCGGCGCCGTGGCAAAGCACGACGATCCGCTGCCGGCCGCTACCGTCGCGAGCATGCGGAAGCACGGGCTCGCGCTCAAGGGGCCGCTCGCGACGCCGAGCGGCGGGGGCTATCGCTCGGTGAACGTCACCCTGCGGCAGGAGTTCGAGATGTACGCGAACGTCCGGCCCGCGAAGACGATCGTCGGCGTGCCGTGCCGCTACACGAACGTGGATCTCGTGATCGTGCGCGAGAACACCGAGGACCTCTACGCGGGGGTCGAGCACTACGTCGACGCGCGCCACTCCGCCGCGGAGTCGATCGCGATCATCACGCGCTTCGGCAGCGAGCGCGTGATCCTCTATGCCTTCGAGTACGCGCGGCGCCACGGGCGCAAGAAGGTCACGCTGGTCCACAAGGCGAACATCCTGAAGAAGTCGAACGGGCTGTTCCTCGACTGCGGCCGCGAGATCGCGGCGAAGTTCCCCGACATCGAGTTCGACGACATGATCGTGGACGCGACGGCGATGACCATGGTGGTGCGGCCCGAGCGATTCGACGTGATCGTCACGATGAATCTGTTCGGGGACATCCTGTCGGATCTCGCGGCGGGGCTCATCGGCGGCCTGGGGGTGGCACCCGCCTCCAACATCGGCGGCACCTGCGCGATGTTCGAGGCGGTGCACGGCACGGCACCCGATATCGCGGGCAAGGGCATCGCGAACCCGACGGGCCTCATGCTGTCTGCGGCGATGCTGCTCGACCACGTCGACCAGCGCGGGGCGGCCGATCGGCTGCGCGCCGGCGTGTTCGCGGCCCTGGGGGACGCTCGCACTCGCACGGGCGACCTGGGCGGCCAGGCCACCACGACGCAGTTCACGGATGCCGTGATCGCGAACCTCGGCCCGCGGCCAGAGCGGCCAGAGCGACCAGAGCGTTAATCGGTCTCGATGGTCTGCAGCGACTGGAAGCGCTGGTAGAGGCGCTCGATCGCGCCGATCGGGGCGTAGCCCTGGGCCGCCACGGCCTCGCCCAGGCGCACGCCGGGCAGCCGATCCTGCATCTGCAGCGCGCGAAACAGCTGGAAGCGGTCGAGGACCCCCTGCTCCACGAGGAACTCGCCGAACAGGATCTCCTGCAGGCCATCCGCCTCGAGGTCGACGCCGGACCGCGAGTACTCGAAGTACGACCGCAGGTCGGCGTTGTTCTTCGCGTTGACGTAGCCGGGGTTCAGGAGCACGGACGTGAGGGAGGTGGCCTGCATGTCAGTTGCCTGATGTTCGAGCACGCGATGTGCCAGTTCAAATGCGCGCGCGCCAAGCCGCGGGACGCAAACCGAGCGCGCGCAGTGGGCCCGGTGGTGGGCCAACCCGAGTCACGGGTGAGGCGGGGGGCACACGGCTAGTGCATTAGCCGGCGCCTGTGCCACCACTGGTCATGCGGATGGCTCGGACGGTCAGCGTTCTTGGTTTCGTGGCGGCTTCCGCGCTGCTCGGGACCGCCTGTCGACACGACGCGTCACAGGAGCGGGGCGCGGTCTCCGGACCCCGCGCGTCGGCCGACCCGGGGCCACGGGCCTCGCGCTCGACCGCCGCGGGATCGGCGGGAGCAGCGGCGGCTGGCAGGAGCGCGCTCGTGCCCGTGCCGGCGGCGATCGCGGCACAGGTGCAGCTCCGCGAGATCGCGCGGGGCCTGTCCCGTCCGGTGCTCCTGCTGGCGGCACCCGGCGATGCGCGCCGTCGCCTGTTCGTGCTCGAGCAGCACGCGGGGACGGTGCGCGTGCTCGAGGGTGCGGCGCACACGCTCCAGGCGGCGCCGTTCGTCACCATCGGCGGCCTCTCCACGGGGAACGAGCAGGGGCTGCTCGGGCTCGCGTTCGACCCGCAGTTCGCGACGACGGGTCGCTTTTACGTCAACTATACGGCGGCGAACAAGGCGACTCATATCGTCGAGCTCCACGCGGCCCCCGGGGCCGACGTGGCAGATGCGAAGCCCGTGCGGGAGATCGACGTCATCCCGCAGCCGTACTCGAACCACAACGGCGGCAACTTGCTGTTCGGTCCGGACGGCAAGCTCTACGTCGGCATGGGCGACGGCGGCTCCGCGGGCGACCCGAGCCGGAACGGTCAGAACCCGAAGGCGTACCTCGGCAAGCTCCTCCGGTACGACGTCGCCCAGCCGACCCCGCGCGCGGAGTTCGTGCACCTCGGCCTGCGGAACCCGTGGCGCTTCTGGTTCGACGCGCCGACGGGAGACCTCTACATCGGCGACGTCGGCCAGAACCTCTGGGAGAACGTGTACGTGGTCGCGGGCACCGATCACACGCAGCACAACTTCGGGTGGAACGTGGTCGAGGGCAACCACTGCTTCGACGCGGACAGCTGCGACCGCGCTGGCTTCACCGCGCCGGTCGCCGACTACTCCCACGACGTGGGCTGCTCGATCATCGGCGGCGCCACCTACCGCGGCAAGGCACTCCCCGCGCTGGCAGGCGCGTACTTCTACGCCGACTACTGCACGACCCTCGTGCGCAGCTTCCGCTGGCAGGCGGGCGGGCTCCGCGACCACTGGGACTGGAAGGCCGCGCTGGACCCGAAGAACCAGCTCTCCGAGATCACGTCCTTCGGCGTCGACGCCGACGGCGAGCTGTACGTGCTCTCCCTCGGTGGCACCATCTGGCAGCTCGCCCCGCGCGAGTGAGCTGCGGCGCGGTCGGACGCGCGTTTGCGCGCCGCTACGACGGGAGGCTGCTACCGACCGCGCCCCGCCCCGTGGGGGCTGCGGGCGGCGGGATCGCCGGCTCGGTGTCCGGCGTGGCCGGCGGGTCACCGAGCGCCACGGCGAGCGCCTCGTCGACCTTCTTCATGAAGCGGAAGTCGAGCTCGTTGCGGACCTCGTCCGGGATCTCGAGGATGTCCTTGCGGTTCCGCTCGGGGAGGAAGATCAGCTTGATGCCGGCCCGGTGAGCCGCGAGCACCTTCTCTTTGATCCCGCCGACGGGCAGGGCGTTGCCGCGCAGATCGACCTCGCCCGTGATCGCGACATCGTTGCGAATCGGGCGCTTCGTGAAGGCCGACACGACGGCGCACGTCAGCGCGACGCCGGCCGACGGCCCGTCCTTCTTGATCCCGCCCTGCGGCAGGTGGATGTGCAGATCGCTGTTCGCGATCTTGTCCGGATCGATGCCGAGCCGCACCGCGTTCGCGCGTGTCCACGACACCGCGGCCGTCGCGCTCTCCTTCATCACGTCACCCATCTGGCCGGTGAGGCGGACGTCGCCCTTGCCCGGGTAGATGCGTGTCTCGATGAACATGATGTCGCCACCGACGGGCGTCCACGCGAGCCCGGTGATCACACCGACCTCGGGCTTGCGCTCCGCGGCGTCGTGCGTGTACCGGGCCGGGCCGAGCAGCTCGGCGAGCTCCTCCATGCCGACGTGAATCTTCTCCGTGCCCTCCGCGATCTTGACGGCCGCCCCGCGGCACACCGCCGCGATCTCGCGCTCGAGATTGCGGACGCCGGCCTCGCGCGTGTAGCTCGAGATGATCTCCTTCAGCGCCGTGTCGTCGAGATCGAGCTGCTCGCGCGTGATGCCGTGCTCGCCGAGTTGCTTGGGCAACAGGTGGTTCTTCGCGATCGCCAGCTTCTCCACGCTGGTGTAGCCGGTGAGCTCCACCATCTCCATGCGGTCGAGGAGGGGCTGGCTGATCGTGTCCAGGCTGTTCGCGGTGCAGATGAACATGACCTTCGACAGATCGACCGGGACCTCGACGTAGTGATCGACGAAGTCCTTGTTCTGCTCGGGGTCGAGCACCTCGAGCATCGCGGCGGCGGGATCGCCGCGCATGTCCTGCGCGAGCTTGTCGATCTCGTCGAGCACGAACACCGGGTTCATCGAGCCGGCCTTCTTCAGGCCGGAGACGATTCGACCAGGAAGCGCGCCGATGTACGTGCGGCGGTGGCCGCGCACCTCTGCCTCGTCACGCACGCCGCCGAGCGAGATGCGGACGTACTTCCGACCGAGCGAGCTCGCGATCGACTTGCCGAGCGACGTCTTGCCGACGCCCGGGGGCCCGACGAGCAGCAGGATCGGACCGTGCTTGTTCGGCGCGAGCTTGCGCACCGCGAGAAACTCGAGAATGCGCTTCTTCACCTTGTCGAGCCCGGAGTGCTCGGCCTCAAGGATGGCGCGGGCCGCCGACACGTCGAGGCGGTCCTCGGTGAATGTCTGCCACGGGATCTCGAGGAGATTCTCGATGTACGTGCGCGCGATGTTGTACTCGGGTGACGACGACGCCATCTGCCCCATGCGGGACAGCTGCTTCTTCGCGACGGCGCGGACCTCGTCCGTCATCTTCGAGTCCTCGATCTTCTTGCGCAGGTCGTCGACCTCGGCGTTGTCATCCTGCTCGCCCAGCTCCTCCTGGATCTGGCGCATGCGGTCGCGGAGCACGCGCTCGCGGTGCGTGCGGCTCGACTCGCCCTCCAGCTCGGCACCGATGTCCGCCTTGAGCCGGAGCACGGTGGCCTGGCGCTCGAGCGGCGGCACGATGCGCTCGAGGCGCTTCAAGGTGTCGGTCTCGGTCAGGAGCTGCGAGAGGTCATCGCGCTCGAGCTCGAGGTAGGGCGCGGCCGCATCGACCAGCTTGTCGGGATCGGTGATGGCGGTGACCTGCGCGCGCGTGAGCTCGCCGCGCGGCTCGTGTTTGTCCTTGCTGTCGGACTTGGACGAGCCCTCCTTGCCCTGGGCGTCGGTCACGACCGCGAGGAGGTGGTCGCGCACCTTCTGCGTCAAGACGGCAAGCACCTCCGCGTCGCCGCCGCGCACGGGCGTCAGCGGGGAGACACTCGCGATCAGGAACGGCTCGTTCGCGACCAGCGCGTCGATGTGCACGCGCTCGAGGAAGCGCATCACGCACGTGAACCGACCTGGCGAGTGCTTCACGACCTGCACGATCTCGGCGCGCACGCCGATCTCGTGGAGATCCTTCTGGCCCGGGTCGCGAACGGCCGGATTGCGCTGCGGGATGATGACGATCAGATTGTCGTCGCGGGTCGCGGCTTCGATCGCGCGAACCGACGCTTCGCGACCGATCTCGAGCGGCCCGACGTGCCCGGGCAGCTGGACCTCGGTCCGCAGCGGAATGACGGGGTACTGACCAGCAGTCTCGGTGTGCTTGGACACGGTCCCCGGAGTGTACTTTATCCCCGACCCGCAGCACGCAGACCCGCCCAGTAACTCCGCGGTCGCGCGAGATGTGCGCGTGCCCGATCGAGTTGCGGAAGGGGATGCCGCAGCGTGAGGTCGCGTGAGCTAGCGGACGCGGCTGCGCAGGCGAGCAGCGAGGTGCTCGAGGAGAGCGCGCTCCTCCTCGTCGACGACGGCGGGCACGTCGATCTGCACGGTCACGAAGTGATCACCGGTCACGCCGGACGCGTCCTTCGTGCCCTTGCCACGCAGCCGCAAGCGCTTCCCGCTCGCGGTACCCGGCGGCACTTTCACTTCCGCCTTACCGTCGATGGTCGCAACGGTCGCGACGGTCCCGAGCATCGCGCGGTCGAACGAGACGCGCACGTCGGAGTGAACGTGAATGCCCTCGACGCGGAGCGGCGTACCATCGCTGGCCTTCAGCAGCGTCGGGGCGGGAGGTGCGACGGGGGCGGCGGCGGCCGCTCGAGCCCGCGGATCGTCGCGCCCACCGCGACCGCCCGACGCGGCCGCGCCACCCGAGAAGAACTGAGAGAACAGGTCGCCCAGGTCGAACACGCCCGGGCCGCCGTTGCCGCCCTGCGCGGTGTACGTGTAGTTCCCACCGCCGCCGAACGGGTTGCCGCGTGACCCGCCGCTGGCCCGCACCTGATCGTACGACTGCCGCTTCTTCGCATCGCCGAGCACGTCGTACGCGTTCGAGATGTCCTTGAACCGCGACTCTTTCTTGCGGTCACCGCCCGTCGAGTCCGGGTGGTTCTGCTTCGCGAGCTTGCGGTACGCCTTCTTGATGTCCTCGGCGGTCGCGCCGGGATCGACGCCGAGCGCCTTGTAGTAATCGACCCCGGGGTCGAAATCGAGTTGCGACGCCATGACGCCCCAGTCTACGCCGCCGCGCCCTTCACGGCGCGATGGAACACGATGCGCTCGCCCTCGAGCCCGACCTCGATGTGATCACCGGCCGCGAAGTCACCGGCGAGCAGGTGCGTGGCGAGGGGATCGATCACGAGCTTCTGCAGCGCGCGCTTCAGCGGGCGCGCGCCGTAGACGGGATCATATCCAGCCTCGGCGATGCGCGCGACTGCCTGCTCGGACAGGGCGAGGGTCAGCTGGCGCTCCGCGAGCAACTTCTCGAAGCGTGCGAGCTGGATCTTCACGATGTGGCCGAGCTGCGACTCGCCGAGCGGCTCGAAGAAGATGATCTCGTCGATGCGATTCAAGAACTCGGGCCGGAACGTCGACTGCAGCTCGCGCATCACGTCGGTCTCGATCGCGCCGCGGTTCGCGCCCGCAACGCCGAGGCGCAGCAGGTGATGCGATCCCGCGTTGCTCGTCATGATGACGACCGTGTTCTTGAAGTCGACCGTGCGGCCCTGACCGTCGGTGAGCCGACCATCATCGAGCACCTGGAGCAGGACACTCCACACGTCCGCGTGCGCCTTCTCCATCTCGTCGAGGAGCACCACGGAGTAGGGGTGCCTTCGCACGGCCTCCGTGAGCTGGCCGCCTTGGTCGTATCCCACGTACCCCGGGGGCGCGCCGACGAGCCGGCTCACGGAGTGCTTCTCCTGGTACTCGGACATGTCGATGCGGATCATCGCGCTGTCGTCATCGAACAGGAACTCGGCGAGCGCGCGCGCGAGCTCGGTCTTGCCGACGCCCGTCGGACCCAGGAACAGGAAGCTGCCGATCGGGCGATTCGGATCCTTCAGGCCGGCGCGCGCGCGGCGCACGGCCGCCGCCACCGCTCCGACGGCGAGGTCCTGACCCACCACGCGCTGGCGCAGGCGGTCCTCCATCCGGGAGAGCCGGTCGGACTCGCCCTCGAGCATCTTCTCGACGGGGATACCGGTCCACTTCGCGACCACCGAGGCGATATCGTCCTCCGTGACCTCCTCGCGGAGATACGAGCCGGCCTCGCGCAGCGCATCGACCTTCGCGGTCTCGTGCGCGAGCTCCTTCTCGAGCGCGGGGATCGAGCCGAACCGCAGCTCGGATGCGCGCGCGAAGTCCCCCGTACGCTGGAGCTTGTCGGCCTCCGTCGTCAGCGTGTCGAGCTGCTCCTTCTTGGTCCGCAGGGTCTTGATGACATCGCGCTCGTGCTGCCAGCGCGCCTTCATCGAGTCCGCTTGCTCCTTCAGCTCCGCGATCTCTCGCGCCACCTCGGGCAGGCGCTGCTTGCTGCGCTTGTCGGTCTCGCGCTCCAGCGCCGCGCGTTCCACCTCGAGCGTCGTGATGCGCCGCTCGACCTGATCGATCGGCGTGGGCGTCGACTCGATCTCCATCTTCAGCCGCGAGGCGGCCTCGTCCACGAGATCGATCGCCTTGTCGGGGAGCTGGCGCGAGGGGATGTACCGGTGCGAGAGCTTCGCCGCGGCGATGAGCGCGGCGTCGCGCACGCGGATGCCGTGGTGGACCTCGTACTTGTCCTTGAGGCCGCGGAGGATCGCGATCGTGTTCTCGACCGTCGGCTCCTCCACCATCACGGGCTGGAAGCGCCGCTCGAGCGCCTTGTCCTTCTCGATGTGCTTCCGGTACTCGTCGAGGGTGGTCGCGCCGATGCAGCGCAGCTCGCCGCGCGAGAGCGCAGGCTTCAGCAAGTTCGCGGCGTCGGCCGCGCCCTCGGCTGCACCCGCACCGACGAGCGTGTGCAGCTCGTCGATGAACAGGATCACGCCCCCGTCGGCGGCCGCGATCTCCTTCAGGACGGCCTTCAGGCGCTCCTCGAACTCGCCGCGGTACTTGGCGCCCGCGATCAAGGCGCCCAGATCGAGCGCGCAGATCCGCTTGTCGCGCAGCGACTCGGGCACGTCACGACGCGCGATGCGTTGCGCGATGCCCTCGACGACGGCGGTCTTGCCGACGCCCGCCTCGCCCACGAGCACGGGGTTGTTCTTCGAGCGGCGCGAGAGGATCTGGATCGTGCGCCGGATCTCCTCGTCGCGGCCGATGACGGGGTCGAGCTTGCCCTGCGCGGCGAGCTCGGTGAGGTCGCGCGTGTACTTCGAGAGCGCCTCGTACTTGCCCTCCGGATCCTGATCGGTGACGCGCTGGTTGCCGCGCACCGAGACGAGCGCCGAGAGGATCGCGTCCTTCGACGCGCCCGCCTGGCGCAGCGCATCCGAGGCTGGACCCTTGCCCGCCGCGAGCGCGATCAGGAAGTGCTCCGTGGAGGTGAAGTCATCCTTCATCGCGTGCGCGGCACGCACGGCCTCCGTGTAGATGTCCTTGAAGACACCTCCTGGACCCACGTCGAGCGCGGAGCCATGCGCCCGCGGTAGCTTGTCGAGCGCGAGGTCGAGGTCCGCGCGTACGAGGCGCGGGTCGGCTCCGAGCTTGGCGAGCACGCGCGGGACGAGCCCGTCCTCCTGCTCGAGCAGCGCGAGCAGCAGGTGTTCCGGACGGATCTCGGCATGGTTGCGGGAGACCGCCGCGTCGCGAGACGCGGAGACCGCCTCCTGAGCTTTCACGGTGAGCTTGTCGAGCTTCATGTCGTCGCTACTGTAACCACGCTTACAGTCGCGTCAACGGTGCGCAACGGCTCGGTCACCCGAATGCGAGCGCGGAGGCGGTGCCGGCAGCGGCCGTACGAAGCTTTACGAGGTCGAGCACGCCGCGGCGGGCCAGCTCGCCCACCGCGGTCGAGCTGCTCGCGTGCTGCAGCCGACCCTCGCGGTCGACGAGCTCGCCGAGGGCGCCGATCACCTGACGCGCGCTCTCCTCGCCGAGGGCGACGGCGAGCTGCCCCGCGAGCATCGCGTCGCCGACGAGCGCGGCCGCGACGAGGGCCCGGGCGAGGCTGCGCTCGGCGAGCCCGGTCTGGATCGCGCCGCGTTTCGCGAGCTCGTTCGCGACCTCGACGAGCTGGCCCGGCTCGTCGGCGCGCCAGTACACGTCGAGCAGGCGCCGCAGCGTGGGGAGGTGGTTGGGCTCGAGGTCGGAGGCGCGCAGGAAAATGTCGTCGGCACGCTCGGCGTCCCCGAGGTGGAGGAGCACGGCCTCGCCGAGCCGATACAGGCGATCGGCGCGCAAGGTCGGCGTCGGCGCCATCGGCACGAGCTGGTACAGGTAGCGCGTCGCGGTCGTCCAGTCACCGCGCGCGATGTGGAGCTCCGCGAGCGCCTCCACGGCGGGCTCGTGGAACGGGTGGTCGCGGCGCAGGCGGTCGAGCTGGGCGATCGCGCCGTCGAGATCGCCGGCCTCGCGCAGGAGATCGACGAGCGCGAGCTGCGTGCGGAGCTGCCCCTCGTCATCGTCGAGTGGCACGAGATCGTGCACGGCGCGCGCCGCCGCCAGCGCGACCTCCAGATCGCCCACGCGTGTGGCGAGCTCCTGCACTCGCATCCCGAGGTCGCTGCGCCCGGGGGCGGAGGCCGCGGCGGATTGGGCGTGGGCGAGGGCCTCGGTGTCGCGCCCGAGCCGCTCGGCGATCAGGGAGCGGCGAAGGGCGAGCTCGTCGGGCGCGAGGGCCGACTCCCCGGCCGCGAGGTCCCGATACACGAGGTCCGCAGTGGCATAGTCACCGAGGCGATACGCGAGCTGTCCGCGGGCGTCGAGCGCGCCGCTGTGATCGGGGTCCTCGACGAGCACGAGGTCGTACGCCCGCACCGCTTGATCGTGCGCGCCGAGCTCGTCGGCCAGACGCGCCACCTCGAGCCACGCGGCCGCGCGATCCTCGGCTCGCTCGGCCTGGCTGGCTCGCACCGCGGTCACCTCCGAGAGCGACGCGAGATCGCCGGCCGCGCGCAGGCCACTCGCGAGCGCGCGGTAGGCATCGGGATGGCCGGGCGCGGCGCGCCAGAGCCGGGCGGCGAGGTCCGCAGCGGCTTCGAGATCGCCTGCGTCCGTCGCGTGCTCGAGCTTCGAGACGAGTCCATCGTGCGACGGAGCGCCCGATGCGGCACCGGCGGCGGCGGCGGCACGCGCGCGCTCTGCGGCCTCGTGCAAGGCGGCCCGGTCGCCGGCGCGCACCGTCCCCGCGGCCTCCTCGTACAGGCGTGCCGCGTCGGCATAGCGGCCCAGCGAGTCATAGCGTCGCGCGAGCGGGAGCTTCGCGGCGGGAATGCTCGGATCGAATGCGAGCGCCTGCTCGTAGTTCACCTGCGCCTGCGCATCGTCATCGAGCCGCTCCTCGTAGACGAGAGCGAGCTCGAGGTGCAGCGCGCCGCGATCCCGCGGATTCGCGGAGGCCGCGATCTCGCGATAGAGCAGCGACGCCGCCAGCGCCCATTCACCGCGCACCATGGCGGCCACGCGGAGCTGATACGCGATCTCCGGATCGGCAGGCGAGCACGCCTGGGCCTCCTTGAGACAGCGATAGGCCTCGGCATCGCGGCCGAGGGCGTCGCGGTAGAGGCGGGCGCGGCGACGCCACAGCTGGCTTTTTTGATCCGCATCGGCGGTCGCGACGAGCTGGCGGCCGATCGCCTCCGAAGCGGCGGTGACATCGCCGGCCTCGAGGTAGAGCTGCTCGAGCAGCTCGAGCGCGGCGTGGTTGCCGGCCGGAGCGAGGTCGGCGGCTCGCTGTGCGGTGCTGATCGCCGGCAGCAGGTCGCCGTCGTCCGCGAGCATTCGAGCGCGCGCGAACAGTGCGACCGGATCGTCGCTGACTGCAGGACCTGCAGGGTCGCCCGAACCCATCCGATCGGGGCTCGAATCGGGGCTCGAATCGGGGCTCGAGTCGGGGCTCGAGTCGGGGCTCGAATCGACGACCGCATCGCGGCGGGGCTCGACGATCGCGTCCTCCGCCACGACGGGCGGCGCACCCATCGGCGGTGGGCTCGTCGATGGCCGCGCGCGGATCTCACCGGAGACGATCGCCTCGTCGAAGCCGAGCGCGCCGGCGCGGGCGTGCGCGAACGAACGCCGGACGTCGTCGTACTCGGGTGACGTCGCGACCTGTTCGTACAGACCGCGAGCGGCGTCGAGATCGTCGCCCGCGGCGAGCGCGTCGGCGAGCGGCATCCAGGTGGCCGAGTAGCTCGGATCGATCTCGTGCGCGCGAGCCCACAGCGAGGTCGCGCGGGTGGCGTCGTAGCCCTCGCGCGCGAGCAGCGCGAGCTCGTGGAGCGCGATCGCGAGCGCGCGCCCGCTGGCCGTGCGCGCAGTCTCGTCGAGTACCTCGCGGCGAAGCGCGGGCTCGCGGTCAGCGAGGTGGGCGAGCAGGGCGAGGAGCACCCCTGGATCGTCGGGATGCGTCCGGCGTGCTGCGAGGAGGGTGTCGCGATTCGCGGCGCCCGCCGCGAGCAGGAGCGCGAAGTACTGCTCGGATTCCGAGCCCGCGATGACCACGGAGGGCGTCGCGTCGTGATCGGGCTCGGGCTCGGGCTCGGGCCTGCGCGCCGCCTCCGGTGCCGGTGCCGGTGCCGGTGCCGGTGCCGGTGCCGGTGCCGGTGCCGGTGCCGGTGCCGGTGCCGGTGCCGGTGCCGGTGCCGGTGCGGTCGGTGTCGGCGTGGGTGTCGGCGGCGCTGGCGGGTCGCCCGGGAGGCGCCCCCCGACGCCCGACCCCTGCGACGTACGCGTCCGCGGGACCACGATCCCGACATGCTCCTGCGTCGGCACCCGGGACGGGCGCCCGGCGGCGACCGTGGCGGGCGGGATTCGAGGCGGGCGCGGCGTGGCCGACGGCGCCGCGATCGCCACCGATGCGTCGAGCCGGGGCGCGACCGGGGCAACCGCGGGCTCCGCGCCGACCGCGGCCCAGAGCGCGAGCGCGTCGGTGCGGAGCTCCGCGGCCGCGAGCGGGTCGGGCGGCTCTGCGAGCTCGGCGGCGCGTGCGCGCTCGTCGAGGGTGCGCGCGAGCTCGGCCTTGCGCTCCAGCCCCGCGAGCAGCTCGCGCCCGAGGACCCCGTCGTCGTCGAGGCGACCCGCGTCTACTCCGGCCTGGGCCAGTGCGACGGCCTCCGCGTCGCGGCCCACGCGCACGAGCGCGCGCGCGTGCATCGCGAGGTCGTCGCCGCTGCGGCGCTCCATCGCGATCGCGGCAAGGGCGTCGATCGCGATGTCCCACGCCAGGTGCGTGGTTGCCTCGCTCGCGAGCATCCGCAGCGTGGAGTCGCGCCGGGCGCCGGTCCCGAACGCCTCGGCTGCGGCGCGCATCGCTTGCCGGCCGCGGGCCAGATCGTCGAGGCGATCGTAGTAGACATCGGCGAGCTCGAGGAGCGCGTTGCCGCGGTGCACGCTCGTCGCCGCGTGGAGGTCGGCGAGCGTGCTCAGGTGCCGTGCGGCCGCCGCGTGGTCCTCGAGCTTGCCCGCGAGCTCGACGAGGTCGCGCAGCAGCGCGGGGTCGCCGGGGTTCACATGATTGGCGGCTTCGAGCGTGGCGAGCGCATCGCCGAGGTTGCCCGCAGCGCGCGCGCGTGCCGCCGCCTCCCGCAGCGAGAGCGCCGTGCCGGGCGCCGTTGCGAGGCGGCCGCTCAGCGTGTCTTCGGTGGTGCGATCGGGCGCGCCCGTGATGGTGCGGGGGCGCACCAGCTCGTCCGCCGACTCGACAACGGCTGCCAGCGTGGCGGCCGCCTCCTGCCGCTCGCGTGCGACCGTGGCGAGGTCAGCGCTCGCATCGCCGGGCAGCTCGCCCGCAAGCTGAGCGAGGCCACCGGTGGCGGCGACCCGCTGACCGTCCGCGAGCAGGTGCGCCGTCACGAACCGCAGCGACGGGCGCCACGCGGCATCGATCTCCAGCGCGCGCTGGTGGGCTGCGAGCGCGACCTCGGGCCGGCCGAGCTGCTCCTGGAGCTCGCCGAGTCGCGACAGGAGTGGCTTCTGCCGCGCGGGATGGCGGGCGGTGGCGGCGACCTTGCGGCCGAGGATCACGGTGACTCGCTCGAGATCGCCCCGCTCGCGCCACGCGGTCTCCAGCGAGTCCAACGCAGGCATGTGGTGATCGCTCACGCGGAGCGCGGCCTCGAAGCAGCGGATGGCGTCGTCGGTGCGCTCCGCGCGTCGATACAGCTCGCCGGCCCGGTACATCGCGTCCGCGAGCGCCGTGTCGCCGGAGTCACGCCCGCCATCCGGCGCGAGCACGACGATCTGCTCGAGTGCGGCGGCCGCGCGAGGCAGGTCGCCGAGCCGCTCCGCGAGCTCCGCGGCGAGCCGTAACGCCTGCGTGCGAAGGTCCGGCGCGGCCGCACGCGCCAGGCCGTCCTCGTGACCGGCGGTGTCCACGAACGGCCGCAGCGCCTCGGCGGCCGCGGTCGCATCACCCGCGCGCTCGGAGGCCACGGCGAAGCGATAGCGAGACAGCGCGACCTGCGCGAGGTCGAGCGCGTCGCCGTGCGCGCCGGGCGTAGCCTCGAGGGCGAGCAGGCCCCGATATGCCCCCGTGACCTCCGTCCACGCGCGCTGCCGCCATGCCGCCTCACCCAGGGTGGCGAGCACCTCCCGGCGGAGCCGGTCCGGCACGTCCGGACCGCCCTGCGCGACCAGCGTCTCGTGCGCGCGTGCGCCGTGGGGCAGCGCTGCGCCCGGCTCGTCCGCCGCGAGCCACGCGGCGGCGGCGGCCGTCTCCGACTCCACGCGCTCCGTACCCCGCCGCGCGAGGCGCGCGAGGGCCGTCAGCGCCTGCGCACGGGCGCGCCGATCACCGCCATGGGCCAGCAGGTCCGCCTCGAGCTGGTAGGCGCGCCGACGGATCGCGACGGTATCGATGCCGTGAGCGGGATCCTCGGTCGGGACCGCCTCCGCGGGCTCGTCGTCGCCGCGCGACGCGGGCGGGTCGACGGCCTCCCCCAGGTCGTAGAGTGCCTGCAGGCCCTCGTGGAGGTCCGCGAGCGCGGCCGCGAGATCGGGGTTGCGCTCGCGGCGCCGGACCTCCGCGCGCCGGACGAGCAAGTCCGCGCGCTCGGGGAGGGGCGGCCGGGTCGCGAGCACCGCATCGATCCAGCGCCGCTCGACGATGGCGTCGGCTCCGGCACGGGACAGCAAGGTGCGCGCCGCGTCGCGGGCCACCACCGGGGCGTGTTCACCAGCAAGGCGATGGGCGCGCTGGTAGTCGGCGCTCGCGGCCACGGGCGAGCCGGTGCGATCGAGCAGATGGGCGCGCGCGATCGCGAGCTCGGCGGCCCGGGTCAACAGGCGGTCACCCTCCACGCCGTTCGGCGTCTCGTCGTGCGCGAGCCCGACGAGTGACGTGATCGCGGTATCGAGCTCGGCGGCCGCATGATCGCCATCGAGCGCTTGCTCCGCGAGCTCGGCGAGGACCGCGTGCGCCTCGGCGGCAGTCTCGCCGCTGACCACGGTGGCTCGCCGCAGGCTGGCGCGCGCGTCCTCGTCGCGTCCGAGCGAGAGATAGGCGCGCGCGAGCGCGATCTCGTGCTTCGCGGCGACGGTCGGGGGGAGCCCCAGCCCGCGCAACCGCTCGAGGAGGTCGGCCGCACGCTGATGCTCGCCGTCGCGAGCCGCCGCTGCCGCGAGCCCCGCGAGGGCGTCCGCCTGCAGGGGATCGAGCTCGAGGGCATGCGTCCAGGCCGCCACGGCCGCGGCACCCTCGAGATGCGTCCCGACCGCTGCCCACGCCCGCGCCGTGGTGCGCCGATCGCCGCGCGCGTCGGCCAGCCGCGCGACGTCGCGCCACGCCCCGGCCGCAGCCGCTGGCTCGGACCCCGCGAGAATGGTCGCCGCCACCTCGGCGACCATCGGGTCATCGGGCGCGAGCGTGCGAGCGGCGTCGAGCTCGATGGCCGCACCCGCGGCATCGCCGAGCTGGTTCGCGAGCACGGACGCGAGGCGCAGCCGGAGCTGCACGACCCGCGCGGGGTCCGAGGTCACGGCGGCCCGGGCGCGAACGAGCCGTACGAGCTCGGGCCAGCGCTGCTCGTCCGCGAGCCGGTCGGCCAGCGAATCCGCGGCCTCCGTCGACGCCGGATCGTGCTCCAGCGCCAGCTGGTAGAGCTGCGTCGAGACCCGGGGATCGAGCACCCGGAGCAGCCGCGCCCCGGCGAGCGCCGCGAGTGACGCCTGGAAGTCATCGCCGTCCGCGCTCGCGAGCTGGGCGAGCGCCTTCAGCTGAGCGGCAGCCTCGCGCGCGTCGCCTTGCGCGAGCGTGATCGCGGCGAGCGCGGCATGTGCGGCGGGGCAGGCGCTCCAGCGGCCCAGGGCCTGGCGAGACAGCTCGAGCCCGTCGAAGAACCAGGGCGCCCGGGCCGACGCGAGCGCGAGGATCCGTTCGAGCACGTGAGGCTGATCGGGCCCACCGGCAGCGAGCAGCGCGCGATAGCCGCGCATCGCGTCCTCGAGGTGGCCCTCGCGCACTTGCTGGTCGGCCGAGTGCATCAGATCGAGCGCGCCCGCCAGCTGGTGGGTCTGCGGGCGAACGCCGAGCTCGGCGGTGCGCGTCCCGGCCGGACCGTAGGCGACCTCGCCCCCGCCGCGGTGGAGCTTGATCCCGACCAGCTCGATGCCCGTCACCGACGGCAGGCGCCAGCCCGCTGGTGGCAGCAGGTGCCAGAGCAGCGTGCCCACGAGATCGGTCTCGACGTCGCAGAGCCCGCGCACGCGCGGACGCTCGACGATCCCCGCGGCGTCCGTGGCCGCGAACAGCGTGGTCAGGATGCGGTCCGCAATCGCCGGGCCCGGAGTCGGCAGCGAGCCGTGCACCCGGATCGACGTGGCCATCGCGCGCAGCACGGGTCCTGCCGAGGCCAGGACGATTCGAAACGTCAGATCGCTGGCCGCGAGCCCGTCCGCGGCTCGCGCCCGCACCGACACGAAGCCGTCATCGAAGCGCGCGGCGAGCTGCGAGATGCCGAGGCCGGCCAGCGGCCTGCGGATCGCCTCGATGCGCGCGTCGAGCGCCGCGGGAGTCATGTGGATCACCAGCGAGCGCAGGCGCGTGCGTCGGCGCTGGAATCGCTCCGCGGGCTGCCATCCGGACTCGGAGCCGAGATCCGCGACCTCGAGCTCGAGCGCGTCGACGACGACCGGACCCAGTGCCAGCTCCGCCAGCGCGAGCGTACCCAGCCCGCCGCCGGCGGAGAACCGAAACGGCAGTCTGCTGGGCGCTGCGCCGTCCCCGATCACGACCGCGTGAATCTACTCGATCTCGGGTGCCGTAGCGGTCGATCTCGGGCCACGTTCGGGCCGCGTGGCGATCGATCTCAGCGCGCGTGACGCTCGGCTCGGGTCACGGTCGCTCGCGGGTCACTTGAACGACATGCAGGGGTGGTACGTCGTCGGTAGCGGCGTGCCCTTGGCGTCCGTGTTGCGAACGAGCTCGGGGGACGGGACGATCTTGCCGGCCTTGGCGAGCTGGGCGCAGCGCGCGCCGAGCCAGTCATGCACGAGGACGGCCCCGCGCGTCTCCTGGAGCGTCGCGAGCATCTCCTCCGCGTCCTTGTCGAAGTCCTTGAGGTCCGCGCTCTCCTTGCCGGTGAGCTGCATGACGACGTACGCCCCCTCGACCTCGTAGACCCGCGTGGCGATTTGACCCTTCTCGAGGCCCGTGAACAGCGCGTCCGCCGCGTCCTTGCCGATGCCGGGCAGGATCGGCGTCCGCTTGACGTCGGTCTCCGATGTGATCTTCGGCTTGGCCACGCTGGTGAACGCGGGGAGCACGTCCGTCGATGCCACGATGCCGCCCGCTGCGGGCGCAGCCGGGGTCGCGGGGGCGGCTGCCGCCAAGCCCGAGCCCGAGCCGGAGCCCGAGCCCGCAGCTGCCGAGCCCGCCGAGCCCGCCGAGCCACCGGTGTCGTCCGGAGCCGACCATCCGGCCAGCACGTCCTTCGACTCGAACTCGAGCGCGCCGCTCTTGCCGCTCGCGCCCTGCTGATTGATCTGCTGCTGGAGCTGCTCCATGATCCGGGCCTTCTCCTCCGGCGTCATGGAGTCGGGCAGCTTGATGTTGCCCGGGTTCATCTGCAGCGGCGCGACGTCGCGCTCGAACTGCTTGTCGAGCGGCACCGTGCTCGCGAGCGCCAGCGCCTTCAGCGCGTCGCGCTTCGCGGCCTCTTCACTCCACGCCGTGCGCGCGAGGTCGTCCGCGATCTCGAGCTTCACCGCGTCGTACGTCAGGTCGCCTTCGTGCGACGCCTCGACCATCAGGAGATAGACCCCGCCGTCCGTCACGATCACCGGCGAGAGCTCGCCGTCCTTGAGCGCCTTCACGGCCGAGTTCGCCCCCGCCTCGCCCAGGCCCGGCGTCTCGACGCTGCGCCAGCCGAGGTCGCCGCCACGGAAGCGCTGCATCGGATCCGTCGCGAGCAGCTTGGCCGCCTCCGCGAACGTCTGCTTGCCACTCGTGATCGCGACCCGCGCGGCCTCGAGCCTCGCCTTCGCCGCCTCGATCGACATCGTCCCCGGCACGGGCGGCTCCATCGGAGTCGCCGATCCGGCCGCCGACCCCGCGGCGCTGCCGGCGGCCGGGGCCGCGGGCGCCTTCGCGATGAAGATCTGGCGGAGCTTCGCCGCCTTCTTCGTGGCCTTGTACGAGCGCTCGTCGGCCGCGAACTTCGCCTTCACGTCGGCCTCGTGCGTGGCGAGGTACCGCTGCACGTCCGCCTCCGACAGCTTCATCGCCGTGCGATAGCTGGACGGCGAGAACTTCACGAGGTCGTACGAGACCGTCGTGTGGTCGTAGACGTACTGCGTCTTCGCCTCCTCGCGGGACACGCGCGCACTCGCCGCGAGCGTCTCCGCCATCAGCGTGGCCTGGAGACCGCGGATCTGCTCCTCGCGGTAGCTGCTCGTGGACCGCACGTCGAGCGAGTTCACCCACCGCTTGAACTTGCCGCCGCTCCACGTCTTCGTGCCGTCCTCGTGCGTGTCATAGATGTACTGGTTCAGCGGGATCCGCTCGCCCCCGAGGAAGAAGAAGCCCTTCTTGATCTCCTCGTCGACCATGTCGCCCGAGACCCGAAGCCCGCGATCCTCGGCCGCATCCGCGAGGAGCTCGCGGCGGATCAACATCTCGAGCGCGAAGTAGCGGCGCTGCTGCTCGCCCTGTTCCTGGTTGTATGGATTCGAGAACGCGACGTGGTACGCGGTCATGTTGACCGGGTTCCCGTTCACCTCGATGGCGTTGTTACCGGAGGTGCCGCATCCACCACGGGCTCCACCCGACGGGCCGAAGTTGATCACGAACACCGCGATCAGCACGCCGAAGATCAAGTAGATGAAGATGGACGAGCCTCGCTGGCGCATGGTTTCGAGCATGGCGGTCCGTCGCGTTCTAGACCGAATCGGGCACAATTGGCACGCTCGAACGCACCGAAGATTGTCTTGCGCGGACTGCACGCCGGTGTTACCTCCGGTTCGCTCCTCGGTCGGTTCGGGAGGGCGTAAAGGACTGCGAAAACCATGCTGTTCGATTGGGTCTACGGAATGTTTTCCAACGACCTGGCTATCGACCTCGGGACGGCCACCACCCTGACCTTCGTCAAGGGTCGTGGCATCGTCTGCAACGAGCCGAGCGTGGTCGCGGTCCAGGCGAACTCCGGTGGGGGGCCCAAGAAGGTCCTCGCGGTCGGAAAGGAAGCCAAGGAGATGCTCGGCCGCACGCCGGGCAACATCATCGCCATCCGTCCCATGAAGGACGGCGTCATCGCCGACTTCGAGGTGACCGAGGCGATGCTCCGTTACTTCATCCAGAAGGCCCATCACCGCCGCGCGCTCGTGCGTCCGCGCGTGATCGTGAGCGTGCCGTCCGGCATCACCGAGGTCGAGAAGCGCGCCGTGCGCGACTCGGCGCTCGCGGCTGCCGCACGCGAGGTCTATCTGATCGAGGAGCCCATGGCGGCGGCGATCGGCGGCGGCTTGCCGATCACCGAGCCCACCGGCAACATGATCGTCGACATCGGTGGCGGGACGACGGAGGTCGCCGTGATCGCGCTCGCTGGCGTCGTGCTCTCGAAGAGCATCCGCGTCGCGGGTGACAAGATGGACGAGGCGATCATCCAGTACGTGAAGCGCAAGTACAACCTGCTGATCGGCGAGCGCACGGCCGAGCTGATCAAGAAAGAGATCGGGTCCGCCTATCCTCTCGAGGAGATGCTGACGGTCGAGGTCAAGGGCCGCGACCTGGTGGCCGGCGTCCCGAAGACGTTGATGGTGAACAGCGACGAGATTCGCGAGGCACTCCAGGAGCCCGTCAACGCGATCGTCGAGGCCGTGCGCTCGGTGCTCGAGCGCACGCCGCCGGAGCTCTCGGCCGACATCGTCGACAAGGGCATCGTGCTCTCGGGCGGCGGTGCGCAGCTGAAGAACCTCGACGTGCTGCTTCGCGAGGAGACGGGCCTCCCCGTCATGGTGTGCGAGAACCCGCAGCTCGCGGTGGTTCTGGGTACGGGCAAGGTCCTCGACGAGCTGTCGCTGCTGCGCGAGATCGCGCTGCGGTAGCAGGGGGCCGCCGTGACGTTGCGCCGGCGGCTGGTGGATTGGGTGCTCACGGGCATGCTGATCCTGATCCCTGCGCTGGTGCTGCGCGCGAGCCTGTCGCGCGGTACGCCGTCGGGGCTCGACAAGGCGTTGCTCCGGATCACGGCGCCGCTCGAGACGGCCGTGAGCTGGGTCGTCGAGGGAATCGGCGGGCTGTGGTCGCGGTATGTGGCCGTGGTCGATGTGCAGAGCGAGAACCGCGAGCTGCGCGCGGAGAACGAGCTGCTCCGCAAGGACCTCGCCACGATGACGCGACGGGCCTACGACGTGACGGCGCTCGAGGAGCTGGCGGTCGTCAAGCAGCGCACGCCCGCGGACAGTGTGGGGGCGCGCGTGATCGGCGCGCCGCTGTCGCCGCAGTTTCGCGTGCTGCGGCTGCGGATCGATCGTGGCGCGGGCGAGGTGCAGCCGGACATGCCCGTGATCGCGGGCATCGGGCCCGTCGGCAAGATCGACAAGGCCTACGGCACGTACGCGGATGTGATGCTGATCTCCGACACGCGCTCGCGGATCGACGTGGTGGTCAAGCGCACCGGGTCGCGCGGGTGGCTCGTGGGGCTCGGCAAGCCGGACTCCTACGCGTGCTCGATCACCTCGCTGGAGCTCGCCAGCACCCCGGAGCTCCGGGCCAAGGTGGGCGACGAGATCGTGACCTCCGGCGTGGGCTCCGTGTTTCCGCCGGGGCTCTTCATCGGCGTCATCTCGAAGCTGGCGGGCGACGACGGCATGTTCCAGAAGGTGGACGTGACCCCGGCCGTCGACGTGTCGCGGGTACGCGCGGTGATGGTGCTGCTCGCGCCACCGCCGCCGCCGGACCCGGATCCGAAGTCGAAGACGCGGAGCGAGCCGGCGTTCGGCGCGAGGGCGCTGTAGCATGCGCACCGCGACGCTCGTGCTGGTCGCCTACGGGTTGTGCGTGATCATCGCGGCCGCGTGGCGGCTGCTGCCGTTCGCGATGGTGCGCGACGGCGTGCCCGATATCGGCGCCCTGACGGCGGCGTACCTCGGGCTCACGGCGCGGCGTGACGTGGCCCCTGCCGTCGGCGGCAGCGTCGTGCTCGGCTACCTCGTCGACGTGATCGGGGGCGCCCCCGCCGGCCTCGCCGCGCTGACGCTCGGCCTCACGAGCCTGGTGACTCGCAGCGTTCAGCAGCGCCTGCTCGTGCGCGGCCTCGCCCTCACCGTCGCGTTCTCCGGCTTCGTCGCCGTGGTGTCGCGCGTGTTCTCGCTGGTCGTGCGCACGCTCTACGGGGTGTCGCACGCCTCGATGCTCGTCGAGCTTCGGCACCTCGCGCTGGTCGCCGTCGCGACCGCGCTCGTCGGCCCGCTCGTGTGGCGCATGTTCCGGCGCGTCGACGCGATGTTCGCGCGCACGCAGCGCGAGCGCGACGCGGCGCTCGAAGGCCTGGCGCCGTAATGCTGCTCCGCTCGCAGCAGGGGCCGGCATCGGGGGGCGGCGCCGCGCTTCCCGAGCTCCACCGGCGGCTCCGCTGGGTCGCGCTCGTCGGCATCGGCGCGTTCATGCTGCTCGGGGGGCGCCTCTGGCAGCTGCAGGTGATGCGCGGCGAGGGCTACTTCGAGCGCACCGTCTCGAACGTGGTGAAGGAGCGCTTCCTGCCGTCGGTGCGCGGGAAGATCCTCGACAAGACGGGCGTGGCGCTCGCGGACAATCGCCCTGCGTTCAACATCTACGTGACCCCCAAGGGGCTCAGCGCGGAGACGCGCGCCCAGCTCGCCGCGCTGCTCGGGCTCTCCGATGACGAGATCGCGGCGGTGAACGCGCGGATCGCGCTCGGCACCAAGCGCGATGCGAAGGCCGCGATCGCGGTGCTCGAGGATCAGGGTCGCGACCGCGCCGCGCTCGTGGAGCAGGCCCTCGCACGGTTGCCCGGGGTGGAGGTGCGTCACGAGCCCTACCGCTTCTACCCGCAGGGCGATCTCGCGGCCCACCTCATCGGCTACATGACGCAGATGACGGCCGACGAGGTCGAGAAGCTCGGGGCCAAGGGCTACGACGCGAGCGAGCTCGTCGGGCGCTACGGGCTCGAGAGCGCGTGGGAGAACTACCTCCGCGGCAAGCAGGGCATCGAGCGCTACGCCGTGGACGCGCGCGGTCAGCAGCTCGACGATGCGACGGCCGCGACCCTCATCCAGGGCGAGCGCGTGATCGGCGCCGTGCCCGGGGCGAATCTTGTGTTGACGATCGACGCAGATCTCCAGCGCCTCGCAGAGAAGGCCGTGAAGCGCCTGCCTGCGGCGGCCGTGGTCGTCGTCGAGCCCAGGACGGGCAAGCTGCGCGCGGTCGTGAGCCGACCGTCGTTCGATCCGAACGTCATGACAGGGCACCTCACGCGCCAGGAGGAGCAGATGATGATCCAGGACCCGCGCAAGCCGTTCATCGACAAGGCGCTGCGCGCGACCTATCCGCCAGGGTCGGTGTTCAAGTTCGTCACGACGCTCGCCGCGCTCGAGGACGGGCAGGCCGCGGAGGACGAGCCGATCTTCTGCAACGGCGAGTACCAGCTCTCGGGCACGACGTTTCGCTGTCATGGCACGCACGGCCGCATGGACCTGCTGTCGGCGATCCAGCACTCGTGCGACACGTACTTCTGGCACCTCTCGGAGCGCATCGGAATCGATCGGATCAGTGACGTCGCGCGCGAGTACGGCTTCGGCGTGCCGACGAACCTCGGCCTCAACGGAGACAGCGGTGGGCGGATCCCGACGAAGGCCTGGTACGAGTCGCGCGGGCGCTATCAGGTCGGCTACGCGACGAACGCCGCGATCGGGCAGGGCGACGTCGAGGTGACGGTGCTGCAGATGGCGATGGCGTATGCGGCGCTCGCGAACGGCGGCACGCTGTATGTCCCGCAGGTCGTGGACCGCATCGAGTCGTACGACGGCCACGTGATCGCGAGCTACCAGCCCAAGGTCGCGCGCGTGGTGCGGACGCCGGCCGACGCGGTGGATATCTGGAAGCGCGGCATGTGGAAGGTCACGAACGAGCTCGGTGGCACCGCGTTCGATCACGGCCACAGCGCGCTGCGCGTGATGGGCAAGACCGGCACGGCCGAGGTGATGAAGAACCATCGGACGAGTGACGAATCGGACGTCGAGTACTGGCACCCACACGGCGCGCACGCGTGGTTTGCCGGCTGGACACCCGACGATGATCCCGAGATCGTCGTGGTCGTGATGGTCGAGCATGGCGGTGGTGGCGGCCTCGTCGCGTGGCCGATCGCGCGCCAGATCCTCGAGGGCTATTACGCGAAGCTACACGCGCCCGTGCCGCCGGTCACGACGGTGACGGGCGCGGGGTCCGCGACGCTCGTCGTGCCCCACGCGGGCAGCGGCGCGACGGTGAAGCCGTGAAGGGCACCGGGCTCGCGCTCCCGCGCGCGACGATCGGCGTGTCCCGCTGGCGGCGCTTCCGCGCGGCCGTCGACTGGCCGCTGATCGCGACGATGTGCGCGCTCTGCGGCATCGGGCTGCTGAACCTGTACTCGGCGACGCATGGCACGCGTCATCACACCAAGTTCGACACCCAGGTGCGGTGGATGATCGTCGCCGTGTTCGCGTTCGTCGGGACCACGGTCGTCGACTATCGCGCGCTCGTGCGGCTGGCGTGGATCGGGCTCGGCCTCGCGATCGTCCTGCTCGTGGTGGTGCGATTGCTCGGCGAGGGCGCGCACGGCAAGGGCAGCTATCGCTGGCTCAACATCGGGGGCATGGGTATCCAGCCGTCCGAGCTCGCGAAGCTCATGGTGGTGCTTGCCCTCGCGCGCATGTTCCAGGATGGCGAGCCGACCGCCTACACGGCCGAGGCGCTGCTGATGCGGCTCGTCGCGCTCGCGCTGCCGATCGGCCTCGTCGCGATCCAGCCCGACCTCGGCACCGCGATCCTGCTCTCGCTGATCGTGCTGACGGTCGGCTTCCTCGCGATGCCGTCGGTGTGGCCGATGGTCTACCTGACGCTCGGCGGGCTGCTCGGCATTCCCATCCTGTGGGAGACGATGCAGAACTATCAGAAGAACCGGATCCTCGCGTTCCTCGATCCCAGCTCCGACCCGACGGGGAACGGCTGGCACACGCGCCAGTCGATCTTCGCGGTGGGCTCCGGCAAGATCTGGGGCAAGGGCTACGGCGAGGGCACCCAGAACCAGTTCGACTTCCTGCCGGAGCACTGGACTGACTTCCCGTACTCGGTGTGGGCCGAGGAGTGGGGGTTCGTCGGCTCGATCACCCTCGTCGCCATCTTCGGCTTCCTGACGGTGTGGATCCTGAACGTCGCGCTCTCCGCACGCGACCGCGTGGGCGCGGTGATCTGCGTCGGGGTCGCGGCGATGACGTTCTGGCACGTCGTCATCAACATCGGCATGGTGCTCGGCGTGGCGCCGGTGGTCGGCGTGACGCTGCCGTTCATCTCGTACGGCGGCAGCTCGCTCGTGATCTTTTTCTGCGCGATGGGCCTCGTCGCGAACGTCTCGCTCCGCAAGCACGGCTACTAGGGCGCGGGGGTCGGCCGCCCGAGGGTGCCCGGGTAGGCGCGGGCCGGCGCGGGATCAGAGGTGCTTCTGGAGCTCGGCTTCGATCTTGGCGCGGGACGCGGCGCCGACGAACTGGCCGACCACCTTGCCGCCCTTGAAGATGAGGAGCGTCGGGATCGACCGGATCCCGTACTGCTGCGGGACGATCTGGTGATGGTCGATGTCCATCTTGCCGACGTTCACGCGGCCCTTGTACTCGTCGGCGAGCGCATCGACCATCGGCGCGATCTGCTTGCAGGGGCCACACCAGACGGCCCAAAAATCCACCAGCGTCGGAGTATCCGACTTCAGGACCTCGGTCTCGAAGTTGATATCCGTGAGCTCCTTGATGTTCGCGCTGGCCATGGTCAACTTTGTAACGCCGCGCCGCCACCGTGGCAACCCGGTCGTGTGGACGGTACAATTTCGAGAATCATGTCGCGCCTGTTCATCTCCGTGGAGCGGCTCGACACCTGGACGACCGAGGGGCGGGCCACGCTCGAAGGCGATCGCATGACGCTGACGGAGCTGAACCGCGCGTTCGCGATGAAGGCCGCCGTGACGTTCGTGCGCGCGGTCGGGCAGGACGACGATCCGAACGATCTCGTCGGGCGCGTCCGCGCGAAGGATGCCCTGAACGCGATGGGAGCCGAGCAGCTCGGCAACTCCGTGATTTATAACGACACCGCGTACGACGTGATCGACGGGTTCGTCGGCGAGCCGCTCCCGCCGGGACAGCCGCCCGTGGCGCGCTCGGGCCCGCGGTGACGCCGGCCGCCGCCGCCCGCGTCCTGTCGGTCGCGCCGTCGCCGGCGTTCTGGGCCGCGGTCGCGCTCTACGTGGCGGCCACGGCGGCGCTCCTCGGCGTGCTCGCGGGACATGCTCGCCTGCGCGGACCCGCGATCGCGCTCGTGACGCTCGCCATGGTCGCGCACGGCACCGACATCGGCTGGCGCGGCGTACAGCACGTACACCCCGCCCAGACGGTGCGGGAGGCCGTCGGGTTCCTGGCGTTCATCATCACGCTCGGGTACCTGCTCGCGAGCCTGCGCTACCGGCTCACCATCGGCGGGGCCGTGATCATGCCCGTGGTGCTCGTGATGCTCCTCGTGGCGCGGCTCACGCCGGCCGGAACGACGCAGGACGATCTGTCGACCCTCGGACGCGTGCACATCTCGCTCGCGACGATCGGCGTGGCCATCTTCGCGCTCGCGAGCGGGCTCTCGGCGATCTATCTCGTCGAATCGCGCGCGCTCAAGAAGAAGCAGTTCGATGCCGTCGCGTTCAAGGATCGCGGCGCTCCGCTCGAGTCGCTCGATCGCCTCTCGCATCGCCTCGTATGGATCGGGTTCCCGATCTTCACCGCGGCCCTCGTGCTCGGTGCCGTGTGGACGAGCCGGCTGGGCCTGTCGCTCGATCGGATCGAGTATCCGCTCGCGGCCGTGACCTGGCTCGCGTTCGCCACCCTGCTCGTGGCCCGCCAGGCATACGGGCTCCGCGGCCGGCGCGCGGCGCGGCTGACGCTTGCGGGATTCGCGGCCGCGCTCCTGGTGCTGGCCATCTACCTCGTGCGGCGGTGGGCTGGGGGCTAGCGCGATGAGCGAGCTGTTCGTCGTCGGCATCAGCTGGCGCACCGCCGCTGTCGCGGTGCGCGAGAAGCTGGCATTCCGCGAGGAGGAGCTCGCGAGCACGCTGCGCGGGATCGTGGCCACGCTGCCGGTCGCCGAGGCGCTGCTGATCTCGACGTGCAATCGCGTGGAGGTGTACGGCGTGGCGAGGCCCGGGCACGACGCGACGGTTCCGGTGCGGCAGTACCTCGCGTCGCAGCGCGGGGTGCACCTTCGCGAGCTCGGTGACGCGCTGTACGATCATCGCGGTGATGCGGCGGTCCGGCACGTGTTCCGCGTGGCGAGCGCGCTCGATTCACTGGTGGTCGGCGAGGCGCAGATCCTGGGGCAGCTGAAGGCGGCGTACGGAGTAGCGGGCCGGGCAGGGACGAGCGGTCCGGTGCTCGGACGCGCACTCGAGCGAGCGTTCGGCGTGGCGAAGCGCGTGCGCACCGAGACGGCGATCGCACGGGGCGCGGCGAACGTCTCCTCGGTGGCGGTGGAGCTCGCCGGCCGCGTGTTCGGCAACCTCGAGGGCAAGAGCGTGCTCGTGATCGGCGCGGGCAAGATGTCGACCCTCGCTGCGCGGCACCTGTATGCATCGGGCGCGCAGCGGATCGTCGTGACGAATCGGTCGCCGGACAAGGCGGAGGCGCTGGCCGCGGAGATCGATGGCGTCGCGCGGCCGTGGGAGGATCTCCAGGGGCTGCTCGTCGAGGCCGACGTCGTGATCAGCTCGACGGGGGCGCGCGAGCCGATCCTGACGCGCAAGCTGTTCAAGGCGGTGACGAAGGCGCGGCGGTACCGCCCCATGATGATCATCGATATCGCGGTGCCGCGCGACGCGGAGCCGGCGATCGGCGAGCTCGAGAACGTGTACCTGTTCGACATCGACGACCTCGACAAGGTCGTGACCACGAACCTCTCGGAGCGGGCCAAGGCCGCGGAGCACGCGGGGAGGATCGTCGAGCACGAGGCGGGCCAGTTCGACCAGTGGCTGCGCACCCAGGCCGTGGTGCCCACGATCAAGGCACTCCGCGAGCGGTTCGCGCAGGTCGCGGATGCCGAGGTGCAGAAGGCCCTGGACCAGATCGCGCGGCGCGAGCAGACGCCGGCCCAGCAGCGCGAGCTGGTGCAGCGCACGGTGCAGCTCGTGCTGAACAAGCTACTGCACGCACCCACGACGGCCCTGCGCGAGGCCACCGCGGACGACGCGGGCGTGCGCGCCCAGCTCCTGTGCGACCTGTTCGGGCTCGAGCCGGCGCTCGCGAGCGATCGCGATCCGGCGGGCGAGATACCGACCCCGACAACGACGATCCCTGCACCGGAGCTGAGCGAATGAACAAGCTGACGATCGCCACGCGCGGCAGCGCGCTGGCGCTATGGCAGGCCGAGCACGTCAAGGCACGCATCGGTGAGGTCGCGCCCAAGCTCGAGGTCGCGTTCAACGTGATCACCACGCAGGGCGACAAGATCCTCGACGTGCCGCTCGCCAAGGTGGGCGGTAAGGGCCTGTTCGTGAAGGAGATCGAGCAGGCTCTGATCGACCGGACCGCGGATCTCGCCGTGCACAGCATGAAGGACGTGCCCGCCGAGCTCGCGCCCGGGTTGATCCTCGCCGCGGTCTCGACACGCGCGGTGGCCTGGGATGCGCTGTGTGCTCGCGAGCCCGTCACGCTCGACACGCTGAAGCAGGGCGCGCTCGTCGGCACGTCGAGCATGCGACGCCAGTGCCAGCTGCTCGCGCGGCGGCCCGACCTCAAGATCGCAATGCTTCGTGGCAACGTGCCGACGCGGCTGCGCAAGCTCGACGAAGGTCAGTTCGACGCCATCGTGCTGGCGGCGGCCGGCCTCACCCGACTCGGGCTGGCGAGCCGGATCACGCAGGAGCTCCCGCTCGAGCTCAGCATCCCGGCGGTCGCACAGGGCGTGCTCGGGCTCGAGACGCGTGCCGACGACGAGGAGGCGCGCGACCTGATCCGCCGCGCGATGCACGATCCCGTCGAGGAGCGGCGCGTGATCGCGGAGCGCACGTTCCTGCTGCGCATGGGCGGAAGCTGTCAGACGCCGCTCGCCGCGCACGCGCTCCCGTACGGCATCGACGGCCTGCGCGTGCTCGGGCTCTGCGGCCTGCCGGATGGCACGCGGATCCTCCGCGCGGAGGTCACGGGCCCGGCCACCGACGCCGAAGCACTCGGCGTCCGCCTCGCCGAGTCGCTGCTCGCGCAAGGCGCCGCCGAGATCCTCGCGGCGACGGCAGATTGATCGTTTCGACCGCGCCCGCTTAGCGAAGTGCTTCAATGCCCGCCGCGGTCGCGGCCATAAACTTTGCGGTGGGCGCGGACGCGACCTACGATCATTTGGCCGTGATTCGAGCCGCCCTCGTCATTCCATTCGTCGTCGGCTGCGCTTCGCCGATGACGGCGTTGCGCGACGACAATCGCCATCTCACCGCCCAGGTCACCGAGCTGCGGGGGGAGCGGCACAGCCAGGATCGCAAGGTCCGTGATCTCCAGCGGCAGCTCGATCTCCTGCGCGCGAAGCTGGTGACGTCCGTGATGGACACGCCGATGCCGGCGCTGCCGGTCGAGGTCGTGATGCCGCCGGGCGGCGCAGTGTCGACCACCGATCCCACGGGGGCGCGGATCGTCGCCGTCACCGAGAACGGCGACGAGATCGTGTACGAGGGCGATGCGGCGGCCGGTCGCGCGGCGATCCTCGACGACGACGAGCCCGGGCCCGTCGCGGCGCCTCCGCGTGTCGTGGTCGCGCAGCGCACGTCGGCGGTGACGGCCGCGCGCCGGGCGCCCACGGTCGATCGCTCGCCGGAGCGCTCGGCCGAGCGGGCCATCAGTGACGCGGTACCCGATCGCAATGGCGATGCGGGCGCGGAGTACCGGGCGGCCGTCGACCTCGTGAAGGCAGGTAACACGGCCGCGGCCGTGCCGGCGCTGCGCGCATTCATCAGCAGCCACGCCCACCACGACTATGCCGACAACGCCCAGTACTGGCTCGGGGAAGCGTTCTACGCGGCTCGCGACTTCCAGCAGGCGCTCGCCGAGTTTCGCACGGTGATCGAGGTCTACCCGCGCGGCAATAAAGTTCCCGACGCGCTCCTGAAAGTTGGATTCTGCTACCAGTCGATGGGCAGCTCCGCCAAAGCCCGCGCCGTGCTCGAGCAAGTCGTGAACCTCTATCCGAAGTCGGAGCCTGCCGCGCTCGCCGCCAGGCGCCTGGAGCAGCCGTGAAGCGCCTCGCACTCACCGTCACGGTCTCGCTGGTCGCAGGCCCGAGCCTCGTCGGCACGCTCGCGCACGCGCAGCCGGTCGTGACCACGTCGGAGAATGCGCCGACGACCCTCGACCCGGCGTCGAGCGGGAACCAGGGGAATCAGCCCGGTGCAGCGGCGGCGGCGGCGGCAGCGGCGGCAGCGGCGCAACAGCGGCAGACCCCGCAGAAGCCGAACGTCGTGGTCATCGGTCCCGACGGCAAGGTGATCGGCGGCGACGCGCAACCTGGCGGCGGCGGTGACGACACCTACTACGTGCCCAACGGCGGCGGCGGCGGGAGCAGCGGTGGCAGCCCTGGCGGCGGCGGCGATCCGTTCGGCTCCGACTCCGAGCCGTCCCAGTACGTTCACAGCGGCCCGACCCCGGAGCTCCACGTCGTGCGAAGCGGCGACACGCTGTGGGGCATCTGCTGGGCGTACTTCAACGATCCGTGGCAGTGGCCGAAGGTCTGGTCGTACAACCCGCAGATCACGAATCCGCACTGGATCTATCCGGGCGATCTCGTGCGCCTGTTGCCTCGCGGCGTGTTCGCGACGACGACGTCGATTCAGGATCCCGAGGGCGGCACGGCAAGCGCGGTCGACCCGCTACCAGCGCCGGCGGTGCGCACCGAGGTTGCGGTCAAGACGCTCGCGTTCGTCGAGCAGGCCGACCTCGACAAGGCGATCGTGATCGATGGCGCCGTGGACGAGAAGACGCTGCTCGGTGATGGCGACCAGGTGTACCTGTCGTATCCGAAGAACCAGCCGCCCAAGGTCGGTCAGCGCTACTCCGTGTACATGCCGGGTCAGTCCGTGAAGCACGGCACCAAGAAGTACGGGTCGTACGTGAAGCTGCTCGGCACGATCGAGGTGCTCAGCGTCAAGGACGACAAGCGCGCGCGCGGGATCATCATCGAGTCGACCATGGAGATGGAGCGAGGCGCGAAGGTCGGCCCGCTCGTGACTCGGTTCGCGAACGTGCCACCCACCACGCCGACCGTCGATGCGCAGGCCCCGATCGTCGCGCAGCTCACGAAGGACCAGCTCATCGGCGAGGGCGAGGTGATCTTCGTGGCGCTCGGCAAGCAGTCGGGCGTGAAGGTCGGCAACCGGATGTACATCGTGCGCCGCGGCGATGCCAAACCGGACCGGATGAGCAACGAGGTCGGGAGCGATGACCGGCGGTTCCCGGCGCGCGCGCTCGGCGAGGTGGTGATCGTGGAGGTCGGCGAGAACGTCTCGATCGGGCTCGTGACGCTCTCGGTCCAGGAGATGGCCGTCGGCGACCTCGTGATGATGCAGAAGAGCCCGTAAGCTCCGAGCCTGGTTCCGGCGCTCCGACCTGGCCGTGAGGTCAGGGCGAACGCGCACCGTATATAAGGAAGGAGCGACCCGGCGGAGCGCGCAAGTGCCCGAGATCGCTCGTGCCCGGGGTCGCCCACTTGACGGACTTCCGCTTGGTGGCTATTTGCTTGCCCCCTGTGAGCACGTCCGTCCTGACTCCCGAGCAGCTCCCGCAGCGCCTGCGTGCGCTGGGCTGGTCGCTCCCGGTGTACTCGCGCGGGGTCGTGCCGGGCGACGGTGCTGCGGTCGCCATCGTCGGAGCGAGGGCGGCCTCGGCCGCGGGGATGGCACGCGCCCATCACGTGGCCCGTCACCTCGCCGCGCGCGGCGTCCACGTCGTCTCGGGCGGGGCGCTGGGGATCGACGGCGCGGCCCACCGCGGAGTGCTCGCGGTGAGCGGCTCGACCACCGTGGTGCTGGGCAACGGCCTGGACCTCGCCTACCCGCGCCGGCACGCCGGGCTGTTTCGTGACGTGCTCGCGACCGGTGGCGGGACGCTGGCCCTCCTGCCCGATGGAGTGGAGCCCCGACGGTCCACGTTCCCGCAGCGCAACCGCCTGATCGCCGCTCTCGCCGACGTGGTGCTCGTGGTCGAGGCCGATGTCCGCTCGGGCTCGCTGTCCACGGCCGCCGCGGCCCGCGGGTATCGGCGGCTCGTGGTCGCGTGGCCCGGTACGCGCGGGTGCGACCACCTGCTCGGGACGGGGGCCGCGATCGCGGAGCGACCCGAGGATCTCGATCTGGCGCTCGCGGGAGCCCCTCGCTATCCAGAGCGCCCCGCGCACGATGCCGAGGTCGCGACGGTCGCGGCCGCCATCGCAGCAGGCTCCCGAGGCGTCGACGCGATCGCCGCGCGCACGGGTCTCTCCATTCGCTCCGTACTCCGCGCGCTCCCCTTGCTCGAGAGGTTCTGATGACCAAGTCGAACGACAAACAGGCGAAGACTGCTGGCGGCAAGGACAAGGCTGTCGTGGCGAAGGCCGCAGGGAACCCGAGCACGCCGGTGTCGAACTCCACGGCCGGTGCCGGTGCCGAGCAGGATCCGGCGGTCGACGAGGCCACCGTTGCCAAGGCGGCGCCGAAGGGGAAGGGCAAGGCCGTCGCGGCCGTGACCGCCAAGGCGAAGCCCGCGGCGAAGGCCAAGGCGAAGCCCGCGGCGAAGGCGAAGCCCGCCGGCAAGACGAAGGAGGAGGCCGCGCCGAGCGCGAAGCCCGTGAAGGGCGCGACCGCGGTGGCGGCCGTGAAGGGTAAGGCGAAGGGCAAGGGGAAGGGCAAGGCGGCGGTCGAGGAGGAGATCGAGGAGCCGGTCAAGAAGTACAAGAAGCCCAAGCCCGGCTCCGCGCTGGTGGTGGTCGAGTCGCCCGCCAAGGCGAAGACGATCGCGAAGTACCTCGGCGCGGGCTACACGGTGAAGGCGTCGGTCGGGCACGTCCGCGACCTGCCGAAGTCGAAGATCGGCGTCGACTTCGAGAACAACTACGAGCCCAGCTACGAGGTCATCGAGGGCAAGAAGAAGGTCGTCGCGGAGATCCGCAAGGCGGCCCGCGAGAACGAGATCGTGTACCTCGCGAGCGATCCGGATCGCGAGGGCGAGGCGATCGCGTGGCACATCTCCGAGGAGATCAAGGACGTCAACACGAACATGCGGCGCGTGTTGATCAACGAGATCACGAAGAAGGGCGTCACGGCCGCGATCGCCGCGCCGCGCGACATCGACATGCACAAGACCGACGCCCAGCAGGCGCGCCGGATCCTCGACCGCATCGTGGGCTACGAGATCAGCCCGATCCTGTGGAACAAGGTGCAGCGCGGGCTCTCCGCGGGCCGCGTCCAGTCGGTCGCGGTGCGCCTGGTGTGCGAGCGCGAGGAGCTGATCAAGGCGTTCATCCCCGAGGAGTACTGGTCGGTCGAGGCGACCGTGCGCGGGGCCATCCCGCCGAGCTTCGCGTCGCGGATCTGGCGCTTCAACGGTGAGAAGGCCGAGCCCAAGACGGCGGACGAGGCGAACGCGATCGCGGCCGAGCTGCGGGCCGGCGATGCGGTCGTCGCGAGCGTCGAGAAGAAGGAGCGGCGCAAGAAGCCGCAGGCGCCGTTCATCACGTCGCGCCTCCAGCAGGATGCGGCGCGCAAGCTCCGCTACTCCGCGAAGCGCACGATGGCGCTCGCCCAGCGACTCTATGAAGGTGTCGAGCTCGGCGACGAGGGCCCGACCGGTCTCATCACGTACATGCGTACGGACTCCACCCGCATCTCCGACGACGCGATGACTGCGCTGCGGACGCACATCGGCGAGACGTACGGCGCCGAGTACCTGCCGGAGACCCCCAACACCTACGGCAACAAGGAGCGCGCGCAGGATGCCCACGAGGCGATCCGCCCGACACTGATGGAGTGGACGCCGGAGCGCGTCGCGGTGGCACTCGCGGCGCATCCCGAGGCCAGCGAGCTAGTGAAGCTCTACACGCTGATCTGGCAGCGCTTCGTCGCGTCCCAGATGGTGCAGGCCGTGTACGACGCGACCACGATCGACATGGAGCGCGGATCGGCCACGCTGCGGTCGACGGGCCAGGTGATGAAGTTCGCCGGCTACACGAAGGTCTACGAGGTCGCGGAGACCGACGATGCGAAGACGGAGGCGGCCGAAAACTCCGATCGCCTCCTGCCCGCGCTCGAGGTTGGCGATCGGATCACGCTCGAAGAGGTGCGGCCCGAGCAGCACTTCACGCAGCCGCCGCCGCGGTTCTCCGAGGCCTCGCTCGTGAAAGAGCTCGAGGAGCGCGGCATCGGGCGCCCGTCCACGTACGCGGCGATCATGTCGACGATCGTCGACCGCGGCTACGTCGAGAAGAAAGAGGCGCGGTTCTGGCCGACGGAGCTGGGCATCCTCGTGAACGGGCTGCTCGTCGAGAGCTTCCCCGCGATCGTGTCGAGCGACTTCACGGCGAAGATGGAGAGCGATCTCGACAAGGTCGAGGATGGCGAGCGCGACTGGCGCAGCCTGATCGGTGGCTTCTACCTGCCGTTCAAGGACGACCTCGAGAAGGCGCGCACGGAGATGCGCGACGTCAAGCGCGAGGAGATCGCGACGGAGTGGGCGTGCGAGAAGTGCGGCAAGCCGATGGTCATCAAGTGGGGCCGCAACGGCAGCTTCCTCGCGTGCGTCGGGTACCCGGAGTGCCGCAGCACGGGCGAGGTCGTGAAGAACCTCGACGGCACGTGGGAGAAGGTCCCGCCGCAGACGACGGACGAGATCTGCGACGAGTGCCAGGCGCCGATGACGATCAAGCGCGGACGGTTCGGCAGCTTCCTCGCGTGCACGCGGTACCCCGACTGCAAGACGACGAAGCCGATCTCGCTCGGTGTGAAGTGTCCGAAGCCGGGCTGCGGCGGGTTCCTCGCCGAGAAGCGGTCGCGGCGCGGCAAGCCGTTCTACGGCTGCTCGAACTGGGCGAAGAAGCAGTGCGATTTCGTGGCATGGGACAAGCCCATCCCGCAGCCGTGCCCTGTGTGCAGCGCGAAGTTCGTGCTGAAGAAGGAGAACAAGTCCGGCGTCACGCTGCGCTGCATGGACTGCGACTGGAAGCAGGGCGTCGACGACACGCTCGAGCCCGCGACGGCCGCATGATCTGGGTCCTCGGAGCGCTGTGCGCGACGATCCTCGTGGTCGGGGTCTTGGTCGTCCTCACCCGGAAGGTGATGCTGCGCTGCCCTGGCTGCCGTGCCCGGTCGGTCCAGTGGACGGACTCGGCCACGCTCTCCGGCGGCAAGCCCTACCGGAAGTACCGGTGCACAAGATGCCAGCTGCAGCTGGTGATGGATGGCTCCGCCGCGCTGCAGCGTGAAGATCACTGGGTTCCCGGGCGGGATCCGGTCAAGCCGCCCCGCGCGCGCGTGCGGGGCTGACGGAGCGCCGATGATGAAGCGCGTCGACGTGACGGTGGTGGGCGGCGGGATGGCCGGCAGCGAGGCGGCGTGGCAGCTCGCGGAGGCCGGGCTCGAGGTCGCGCTCGTCGAGATGAAGCCGGCGTCGATGTCGCCGGCGCACCAGACGCCGTTGCTCGGCGAGCTCGTGTGCAGCAACTCGCTGCGCAGCGATGATCCGGACGCGCCGGCGGGGCTCCTGAAGCAGGAGCTGCGGCGGTGCGGGTCGATGGTGATCGACTGCGCGGATCGCAATCGCGTGCCGGCGGGGCAGGCGCTCGCCGTGGAGCGGTTCGGGTTCGCGCGCGCGATCACGGAGCGGCTCGCGCTGCACCCGCGCATTCGCATCGAGCGCCGGCGCCTCGACGAGCTCCCCGAGGGAGCGGTGGTCGTGTGCACCGGGCCGCTGACGGAGGGTGCACTCGGGGCGGTGATCCGGGCCGAGCTCGGCGGCGACCGGATGTACTTCTACGACGCGATCGCGCCGATCGTGGCTGCCGATTCGATCGACTGGGACTTCGCGTTCCGCGCGTCGCGGTGGGGGCGCGAGAGCGATCCAACGACCGGCGCACCGGCGACGGGGCGCGCGACGAAGGCGGAGACCCGGGCCGCGACGGATGCCTTCGTCGCGCGCGCGCACGCCGCGGCGGCGGCTCGGTTGGCAGCGGCGGCCGAGCCCGCGCGCGAGACCGACTCGCACTCGGAAGCGGAGACCGCGGATGCGGCGGCGGGCGGGGATGTCGGGGTCGGCGACTACATCAACTGCCCGCTCAACAAGCTCGAGTACGAGGCCTTCATCGAGGCCGTGAATGCGGGCCGCAAGGTGCTGCCGCACGAGTTCGAGGAGCCGAAGTACTTCGAGAGCTGCATGCCGATCGAGGTGATGGCGGAGCGTGGGCCGCAGACGCTGCGCTTCGGCCCGATGCGGCCGATCGGCCTGCGCGATCCGCGGACCGGGCATCGGCCGTGGGCCGTCGTGCAGCTGCGCCCGGAGAACCAGTACCTCACGGCGTACAACCTGGTCGGGTTCCAGACCCGGCTCGCATACCCCGAGCAGCAGCGCATCTTCGCGATGGTCCCGGCGCTGCGACGCGCGGAGTTCCTGCGGTTCGGTTCGATCCATCGCAACACGTACATCGATGCGCCGGCACGGCTCGGCCTCGCGTTCGAGCTGCGCACGCGGCCATCGATTCGCTTCGCGGGCCTCTTGACCGGCGTGGAGGGCTACATCGAGTCGACGGCGATGGGGTTGCTCGTCGCGTGGCTGCTCGCCGGCGAGCTGACCGGGCGCACGGTCGCCCCGCCGCCGGCCACGACGATGCTCGGCGGGCTCTACCACCACGTGACGCAGCCGCGCGAGGGCAAGTACAAGTACGGCCCGACGAACGTGAACTACGGCCTGCTCCCGCCGCTGCCCGATGCCCGCAAGGACAACAAGAAGCAGCGGATGGCCGAGCGTGCGCGCGTCGATCTCGCAGGTTGGGTGGCCGCCTGCGAGTCGCGCCGCGGGTAGGCTGGCGGCCATGCAACGGCTCCTCGGCAAGATCGCGCTCGTGACCGGCGGCTCGAGCGGCATCGGCGCGGCGTGCGCGACCGCACTGGCGGCCGAGGGCGCTGGCGTGGTCGCGTGTGGTCGCCGGTTCGCGCCGGGCGTGGTCGCGTCCCCCGCGCTCGGAACCGTGGCGCCTGCCCACCTCGACGTGACCGACGAAGGCGCGGTCTCGGCGCTGTTCGATCAGCTCCCCGAGGTCGAGATCCTGGTGGTGTCGGCGGGCACGGGGACGTTCGCGCCGATCGCGTCGGCGACCGCGGCCGATCTGCGGGCGATGCTCGAGGTCCACGTGATCGGCACGCACAACTGCGCGCGCGCGGCGCTGCGTCACATGATGCCGCGCAAGCGCGGTCACATCGTGATCGTCAACTCGCACGTCGCGCATCGGGCGTTCGTGGACTGCGGCGGCTACACGGCCGCGAAGGCCGGGCAGCTCGGGCTGGCCCGCGTGCTGGCCGAGGAGGCGCGGCCGTACAACATCCGCGTGACGTCGCTGCTCCCGGGCGCGACGGACACGCCGATCTGGGATGACCGGCCGGGCTTCGACCGGTCCAAGATGATGAGTCCCGCCGACGTCGCCGGATTCCTCGTCGCCATCGTCGCGCGGCCCGGCATCGCCGTCGAAGAGGTGACGCTGACGCCACCTGCGGGCGCGCTGTAGGACCACGTCCTGAAACTACTCGACGGACGGATCGTTCAGCGCGACGCCGGAGTCTTCGAAGTCTCGGACGTTTCGCGTCGCGATGTCCGCACCACGACAACGCGCCAACGCCGCGATCTGGCCGTCCACGACACTGAGCGGTCGTCCCTTGGACCGTCGATGGCTCGAGCGGGACTACGCGCAGCCGTCGGGGCCGCACGCCGCTCCGTCGGCGAGCTCGACGGGCTGCTCGTCGAGCGCGCGGCCGAGCACGGTGGCGAGCACGTCGGCGGGCTGCGCACCCGAGACGGCGTACTTGCGATCGATCACGAAGAACGGAACGCCGGTGACGCCGAGCTTGCGCGCCATGGCCTCGTCCTCGCGGACGGCGTCGGCGTGGCCATCGGAGGCGAGCACACCGCGAACCTCCTCGGCATCGAGGTCCGCCTCGACCGCGAGCCGCACGAGCACCTCGCGATCGCCGATCGCCTCGCCCTCGGTCAAGTAGGCACGCAGCAGCCGCTCCTTCATCGTGTCCTGGAGGCCGCGCTCGCCGGCGAAGTGGATCAGGCGGTGGGCATCGAACGTGTTGCCCGCCCGCACCCGCTCGAAGTGGAACTCGAGGCCATCGACGGCCGCGACGCTGGTCATGTTCGCGAGCATGCCCTCGGCCTCCTCGGCCGTCGTTCCGTACTTCTTCGCAAGCCGGACCGCATAACTCTCGGAGGTGTCGCGCACGGGCGGCGCCGCCGGATCGAGCTCGAAGGCGTGCCAAACCACCTCGACGTCAGCGCGCTCGCCGACCCTCGCGATCGCGGCTTCGAGCCGGCGCTTGCCGACGTAGCACCACGGACAGGCAATATCCGACCAGACATCGACGCGAAGAGTGCTCATGGGAGGCAACGTAGCAAGCCAGAGGAGCTGCTCGCACCTCACCGCTCGAAGAGCGGACCAGTACGGTTCGAGTGCCGACGGTGGAGCGAGCCCGTCAGCGCCTCCGACCGAGGATTTGCAGCGTGCGCCGGATCTCGGCGTTACGGCCGATCACGGCTGGGTCTCGTTGACGAGCGGTCGAGTGACCGGGATTGGCGCCAGGACCCGGAGAGGCCTGACGAAATTCCTAGCTATCGCGCTTGGCGGCGGCCGCGGCCTGGATCCAGCACTTGACCGCCGCGGTCGGGATGCTGGTCGCCGACGTGACCTTCAGGTGGCGGCCCGTCTTGCCGTCGCCCGTGAGGTGGCCGTCGGGGTCGACGAACGTGCCGGGCGGGCCGGAGAGGATCAAGTTGACGTGACCCTTGTGGGCGCCGATCGCGCAGACGATCGAGTCATCGATCGTCCACATCGGCTGGCCCCACTTGATCGCGCTCGACGCGGCGGGCAGGGCGCTCTCGATGAGCTTGCGGAGCGCGAGCGTGATCGTGCGCTGCGGCTCGGGCAGCTTGCGGAAGAACCCGTCGATCGGAGAGCCGAGGTCGGCGCGCTTGGCGGGCTTCGCGGCCGGCTTGGCGACCGGCTTGCGGGATGCGGCCTTGGCTCCCGTCGGCTTGGCCGAGGCCTTCGTGGTCGCCTTGGCGGCTGGCTTCTTCGTCGCCGCCGGCTTCTTTGCCGCCGGCTTCGCACCCGCTCGCTTGGCGGCGGCCGGCTTCGAAGCGGTTTGTTTCGACGCGGTCTTCATCGACGGCTCTCTGGTTACCACGGCCCACGCGAGCGAACCGCATGGGGAAGCAACGCAAAGTCGAGTCGCGGCACCTCCGGCAGGTTTCTGGGCCCCGCCGCGCCGCGCCCGCTATCCTCCCCGGGTGAACTGGGATGAGGCGATCGCCGCGTTCGAGCGCTACCTGACGGTCGAGCGGGCGTACTCGCCTCGCACCTGCGAGGTGTACCTGCGCGATGTCGCCGCGCTCCGGCTCCACCTGCGGACGAAGCGGGGCGGGGCGGCCGGATCGCGGCGGAGCGCGGCCGCGGCCGGGGAGGCCCATGCCGGCAGCGGTGACGACGTCCCGCTCGCGCGGCTATCCGTGACGGACGTGCGCGGTCAGCTCGCGACGCTGTTCGGCATCAACGGGCCGGCCACGATCGGCCGCAAGCTGTCGAGCGTGCGCGCGTTCTGCCGGTTCCTCGAGAAGCGCGGCGCGATCACCGGTAATCCGGCGACCGGCGTGCGCGGCCCCAAGAAGCGCCGGGGCCTCCCGCGCGCGCTCGACGTGGACGACGCGTTCCGGCTCGTCGAGGCGCCGCTCGCGACCGGCCGCACGAGCCACCGCACGCTGTCGTCCGCCGAGGGCGTGCGCCACGATCTCCTGCGCCTGCGCGACACCGCGATGCTCGAGCTCATCTACGGCACCGGTCTGCGCGTGTCGGAGGCGTGCGGGCTCGACCTCGACGACATCGACCGCGATCGCTACGGCACGCCGATGCTGCTCGTGCGCCACGGCAAGGGCAACAAGAGCCGCCAGCTCCCCGTCGGGGGCGCCGCCGATCGAGCGCTGCTGGCGTATGTCCCGATCCGGCGCGCCCTCGGCGCGACGGGGACCGCACTGTTCGTCAACGCGACCGGCGAGCGGCTCACGCCGCGCTCGGTGCAGCGCATGGTGAAGCGCTGGACGATCGCGGGCGGTGTGCATGCGGCCGCGACGCCCCACGCGCTGCGCCACTCGTTCGCGACGCACCTCCTCGACGAGGGCGTGGACCTCCGCGCGATCCAGGAGCTCCTCGGCCACGCGTCCCTGGCGTCGACGCAGATCTACACGAAGGTCTCGCTCGACCACCTGATGAAGGTCTACGACGACGCGCACCCACGCGCGAAGTCGAAGGTCTGACCCAGCGCCGCTCTACTCGACGACGCACTCGATCGTGAACACCGAGCCCAGCTCGGATGCGATCTCGTGCTCGAAGGTCATGCGCTGGCCCGACGGGCAGGCGCGATACTCGTCGGGCTCGAAGCGCCAGCAGGTCCCCTTCGCGGTCGGACATGGGGGGATCGCGCGCTGCACGATGCCGTCCGGTGTCGTGTCGTCTGCCCACATGTTGCACAGCGCGGGGTCCGGCACATTTGCCGGAGCGCACCAGTACGGCAGCGTTGAGAGCGTTAAAGTCAGGGTCGCGAGCAGGTCGGCGGTCTGTCCCGCTGACCACGTCGAGCGCTTCGCATCGATAAACTGCGCGACGAACGCGTCGAGCCTGGGGGTCTCACCGTCGGTGATCACGATCGGGAAGTCCCAGTACCGCTCGGACCGCGTCGCGCGGAACCGCTCGGCGAGCGCGACAGGATCCGTGGTCGACGCGTCGTCGCCACTCGTGACAATGACGACTCGCGTGGCGCCGTCCGCAAAGAATTCGGGCCGCGCTGCCAGTACCTGGTCCAGCGCGGCAAGTGGATGGATCAGGGCGCCCGCGGCCCGCGCGGGCGGCAAGGCCGCCACGAGTGCGTCACCGAGCCCACCCCGGTAGTTCGTGACGTGGTCGCCGTCGAGCTCGTACGCGTCCTCGAGGACGGGACCCAGGACGGCCGTGTCGGTCGCGGCGATCGCGCCCACTCGCAAGATCAGCCGTTCGGGCGCGGCGGATCGATCGAGCTGCGATCCGAAGTCGCGCACCGCCGTCTCGAGTGCGTCCCGGTGCGCGTCGAACGCGGCTGTATCGTCGACGACAAACAAGATATTCAGGCGCCCCGGCACCTCGGGGAAAATCGACGCTCGGGTCACCCGGCTCTGCACGATCGGATCGGGGACCGCCGCCGTCTCGGTCGTCGTACAAGCCGCCAGGACGAGTCCACTCACCAGGTATGACCAGCGCACGGTGAGGCTGTGAAGCAAGGCACGTACCCGGCGCGGCGCGAGCAACCCCGCGCACTTATCCGGGCGCGCCTGCCAACGGCGTTGCACTTCGCCAACGCCTGGCGTGCTAGACGGAAGAGGTGAGACAGCCCGAGATTCACTCGACCACGATCCTGTCGGTGCGGCGGGGCGGGACGGTCGTCGTCGCCGGCGATGGCCAGGTCACGCTCGGCAACACCGTCGTGAAGGCGGGCGCTCGCAAGGTCCGCCGGCTCGGCGACGGCCGCGCGATCGGCGGCTTCGCGGGCTCGGCCGCCGACGGCATCGCGCTGTTCGAGCGGCTCGACGAGAAGCTCCGCGAGCAGCGCAGTCCCCTCCGGCGCGCCGCTGTCGAGCTCGCGAAGGAGTGGCGGACGGACCGCGCGCTGCGCCGCCTCGAGGCGATGCTCGTCGTGGCCGATGCCGAGGCGACCTTCATCCTCTCCGGGTCCGGCGACGTGATCGAGCCCGACGATGGCGTCTGCGCGATCGGCTCCGGCGGCAGCTACGCGCTATCGGCCGCCCGCGCGCTCACCCGACACACCGAGCTGTCCGCTCGCGCGATCGTCGAGTCGGCGATGCAGATCGCGTCCGAGGTCTGCATCTACACGAACGCGAACCTCACGATCGAGGAGCTCGCGTCGTGACCGACGCCCTCGATGCCAGCTCGCTCACCCCGGCGCGGATCGTCGAGGAGCTCGATCGCTACGTCGTCGGCCAGCGCGATGCCAAGCGCGCCGTCGCCGTGGCCCTGCGCAATCGCTGGCGCCGCCAGCAGGTCGAGGGCGACCTCCGCGACGAGATCGCGCCGAAGAACATCATCATGATCGGCCCGACCGGCGTCGGGAAGACCGAGATCGCGAGGCGCCTCGCGCGCCTGGTCCGCGCACCGTTCCTGAAGGTCGAGGCGAGCAAGTTCACCGAGGTGGGCTACGTCGGTCGCGATGTCGACTCGATCGTCCGTGACCTGATGGAGGTCTCGGTCAAGCTCGTGCGCGACGAGGAGGCCCTCAAGGTGCGCGGCCGCGCGAAGGACTCCGCGGAGGAGCGCCTGCTCGACCTGCTGCTGCCACGCCCCGCGGGGCGCGGGTTCACGGAACGACCCGGCGAGCCGGCGCAGGCGAGCACGTCGACCACGAGCGACGCCACGCGCGAGAAGCTCCGCGCGATGCTGCGCGACGGTCGGCTCGACGACCGCGACGTGGAGATCGATGTCACCGACGAGACGAACCCGCTGATGTCCGTGCTCGGCGGGCAGCCGGGCGTCGACGAGAGCGCGCTCTCGGGCCTGAAGGACATGTTCGGCGCGATGGGCCGCAAGACGAAGCGCCAGAAGCTGAAGGTGCCGCAGGCGTGGCGCGCGCTGACCGAGCAGGAGGTCGACAAGCTGATCGATCACGAGGCCGCCACGCGCGAGGCGATCTCGCGCGCCGAGAACGCGGGCATCGTGTTCCTCGACGAGATCGACAAGATCGTGACCTCGCGCGAGCGCGCCGGCGCCGACGTCTCGCGCGAGGGCGTGCAGCGCGATCTCCTGCCGATCGTGGAGGGCTCGACCGTCACCACGAAGTACGGACCCGTGAAGACCGACCACGTGCTCTTCATCGCCGCGGGTGCGTTCCACAACAGCAAGCCGTCCGACCTGATCCCCGAGATGCAGGGGCGCTTCCCGATCCGCGTCGAGCTCTCACCGCTCGTCGCCGACGACTTCGTGAGAATCCTCACGGAGCCGCAAAACGCGCTCACGCGCCAGTACGCCGCGCTGCTCGCCACCGATGGCGTCACCATCGAGTGGACGCCCGAGGCGGTGAAGGAGCTGGCGACGATCGCCGCCGATGTGAACCGGCGCACACACGATATCGGGGCGCGCCGCCTCCATACGGTGCTCGAGCGGCTCCTCGACGATCTGCTCTACAACGCGCCCGATATCGGCACCCAGACCATTCCCGTGACCCAGGCCTACGTGCGTGAGCGCTTGGGGAGTCTGGTCGCGGACGAGGACTTGACTCGCTACATCCTCTAGCCTGGGCGTCATGGTTCGACGTCCTAGCCACGTTACGAAGCTCGGCTCTGTGGCCGCATTCGGCCTCGCGCTTGGCATCAGCGCACCCGCCCACGCGTGGCAGATCGAGTCGGTCGCCACGACCGGCTGTCACGAGCGCATCACGGCCTCGGCGCTCGCCGCGACCGGGTTTCCCGACGGGGAAGCGTCGCCTCCGCTCGACGAGGAGGAGAAGCGAGCGCTGAACGATGTCCCGTTCTCGTTGCCCGATCCGGCCCTTCACTCGAGCTGGGGCCTCGCGCTCATGATCGGGGTGCGCAACAACGACCTCGAGCAGCACGACCCGGTCGATGTCTCGGGGCTCTCGCGACTGCACAACGATCCCCACAAGCAGGCCGAGCACTGCCTACGCGAGATCGGCGATGACGGCGCGACCGGCAACGCCGTCGCGATCGCCCGCTGCAAGACCTTCATCCTCGCCGAGCTCGCCGCGGGCTTTGGCACGGGCGCCGATATCGACTTCCAGGCGCAGGAGCCGGTCGAAACGTTCCTCACGTTTCGCGGCAAGATTCCGCTCCACCTGAACCGCATGGCGTTCCACCTCGGACGCGCTGCGCACGCGCTCGAGGACAGCTACACCCACCAGCTTCGCAACCACGAGACGGATCACGTCCGCTCCGTGCTGAACTGGATGGAAGGCAATCTCGGGCAGGCCAGCTACGACGAGGCTCGCGATGGCTATCCCCACATCGGGATCGTCGACGATTGCACGCGCACGGATGCCGACACGATCGACCGCGAGACCCGGTCGCGGCGCGCCGCGACGGCGCTCTTCGACGCCGTGCGGTCACCCGACGGTGGCAACGCGGGCCGACTCGCGCGCGCGGCAGCGGCACTGGACCAGATCTTCACGCTCGACGAGGGATGCACCGTGGACAACAATTATTGCGACGCCCCTGAGACCCAGATCGCCGGCTGTGGCTGCGGCACCGGTGCGGAGGGCTCGCGCGCCGCGCTCATCCCGCTCCTCATCGTAGGAGCGGCGCTGATGCGCCGCCGCCGTCGGCTCGTCGTCGGGGCCGCGGGCGCACTCGCGCTGATGCTGGCCCTCCCCGCGGCCCCCGCGCAGGCGGATCCGAAGCCCACCCCGGCCAAGCCGACTCCGGCCACTCCGGCAACTCCGGCGACTCCGGCGACCCCGGCCGCCCCGGCCCCGGTCGAGCCGGTGATCGTGACGCCACCCGATCCGAAGCCCGCGACGCCATCGACACCCGGCGTCCCCGAGACGATCCACACCGAGGCGCCGAAGAGCGACGTGGTCGAGAAGGCCGAGCTCAAGCGCGAGGACAAGGTGCTCGCCGCGCTCCCGGATCCGACCACGCAGAAGTGGGGCTTCGCCGGCACGTTCGGCGCCTCGATCGATCGCGGCGGTGCCGCGCTGGCGTTGGGCGGACGGTTCAACCCCTACGAGCGGCTCGGCTTCGGACTCGACCTCGAGTACAACCCGTGGTTCTCGTACTCGAACTTCCAGACGACCGCGGGCGTGATCAACCTGTACGTCCCGATCATCGTGAAGCTGCGCAAGTTCGGCTCGTGGGAGCTGCGCTCGACCTTCGGCGTCGGCGGGTCGTATCTGCTGAGCCAGCTCGTGGAGGCCAACCGCGGCTCGATCGGGGTCTATGCGAACTGGAATCCGCTCGGCATCGCCGTCACGGTGAGCCCGAACTGGAAGCTCATCATCAAGCCTGGCGACATCTCGGTTCCCATCCCCGCGCTCACGGGCTTCCCATTCTACTACAAGCAGTACCGGCTCTCGATCGGCTTCGAATTCTACTGAGCGCCGGTCCGACGCGCGGCGGGGCACGAGCGGTGTGCGTGGCACGATGCCGCCTACCCGAGGCCGGGCAGTTCGAGTTACACAGGAGCGGATGACTGCTCACACGCAAGCGGATCTCCTCGCCACCGCGGGTGAGGTCTTCATCAAGAACTATCGCCAGCAGCCGATCGTGCTCGCGAAGGGCGCGGGATGTGAGGTGTGGGACGTCGCGGGGCGGCGCTACCTCGACATGACGGCGGGTATCGCGGTGTGCGGGCTCGGGCACTGTCACCCCGAGTTCAACCGACGGGTCACCGCGCAGCTGAACACGCTCGTGCACGTGTCGAATCTCTACTGGAACGACCAGCAGATCCTCGCGGCCCAGGCGATCACGCAGCGTAGCTTCGCGAAGCGCGTGTTCTTCGCGAACTCGGGCGCCGAGGCGAACGAAGGCGCGCTGAAGCTCGCGCGGCGGTACCAGGCCGTCGTGGCGGGGCAGCCGGAGCGCACCACGATCGTGTCGACTCACGGCAGCTTCCACGGTCGCTCGGTGGCGACGGTGTCGATCACGGGTCAGGCGAAGTATCGCGAGGGGTTCGGGCCGCTCTTCGGGCCCGTCGAGTTCGTCGACTACGGCAACCTCGAGGCGGCCGAGCGCGCGCTCGAATCGTCCACGGCGTGCGCGATCATCGTCGAGCCGATCCAGGCCGAGGGCGGCATCATCAACGCGCCGCCCGGCTATCTGCAGGGGCTACGCGACCTGTGCGATCGCACGGGCACCATCCTCATCTTCGACGAGGTGCAGACCGGCATGGGCCGCACCGGGCGGTGGTTCGGCCACCAGCACGACGGCGTCGAACCCGACGTCATGACGCTCGCGAAGGGGCTCGGCGGCGGCATCCCCGTCGGGGCGATCGCCGCGAGCGAGAAGGCGGCCGCGGGACTCGCCGTCCACGCGGGTGGCGCGGTGCCGCACGCGTCGACGTTCGGCGGCAACCCCCTCGCTGCCGCCGCGGCGAACGCGGTGTTCGACATCATCGAGCAGGAGGGGCTGCTCGCGCGCGTGACCGCGTCGGGCGAGTACCTCGCTGGCAAGCTGGGTGCCCTCGTCGAGGAGTTCCCGGGCCACGTGACCGAGGTTCGTGGCCGCGGGCTCCTGCGCGGGATCGTGGTCAGCGGCGCACCGGGGCAGGTCACGGCCCGGGCGCGCGAGCAGGGCATGCTGGTCTCGATCGCCGGTGACAAGGTCGTGCGGTTCGCGCCTCCATACATCGTCAGCACCGCGCAGCTGGACGAGGCCGTGAGCATCCTCCGCGGCGTGCTCGCCGAGGGCGTGGGCAAGGCGTGATGGGGCCGCGTGGATTCCTCACGCTCGCGGACATCCCGGTGGCCGACTGGCCGGCGGTCTGGGACCGCTGCGCCGTGCTCGCGCGCGATCGCCTCGCCACGACGCTCGCCGGCAAGACGGTCGCGCTGGTGTTCGAGAAGGCGTCGACCCGCACGCGCGTCTCGTTCGAGGTGGCGGCGTACGAGCTCGGCGGGCACTCGGTGGTGCTCTCGTCCGATGGCAGCCAGATCGGTCGCGGGGAGCCCGCGGCCGATACGGCGCGCGTGCTGTCCGCGTACTGCCACGCGATCGTCGTGCGCACGTTCGGACAGGAGCGCGTCGCGGAGTTCGCGCGGGCCGCGAGCATCCCCGTCGTCAACGGGCTCACCGACCAGCACCACCCCTGCCAGGTCGCGACCGACCTGTTCACGGTACGGCAGCACCGGGGCCGCATCGACGGCCTGCGCTACGCGTGGATCGGCGACGGCAACAACATGGCGAGCTCGTGGATCGAGGCGGCAGGCATGTTCGGTCTCGATCTCGCGCTCGCGTGTCCGAACGGGTTCGCACCGGATCCTGGGCTCGTGACCACGGCGCGGGCGGCCCAGCAGGTGCTCGGTCGCGGCTCGATCGCGCTGACCACGGATCCGCGCGAGGCCGCAGCCGGCGCGGACGTCCTCTCGACCGATGTCTGGGCGTCGATGGGGCAGGAGGCCGAGGCCGAGGCACGGCGGGTCGCCTTCGCGGGCTACTGTGTCGATGCGGGGCTCGTTGCGACGGCGGCCCGGGACGCGGTCGTGCTTCACTGCTTGCCCGCGCACCGGGGCGAGGAGATCAGTGGCGACGTCCTCGACGGACCGCAATCGCTGGCGTGGGTGCAGGCCGGGAACCGGTTGCACATCGCGAAGGCGGTTCTCGAGTACGTGACCGGCACGCGACCGCGCGGCGCGAGCGGCGACCGGGCGGCAGGTTAGCGCTTCGTGATACCGTTGCGCTCGTGAGGACGGTGCCCGGGGACATCGCGGGGATCGGGTCGACGACGCAGAAGCTGCGCGCACGCCCCGGCTTCGATCCGATGCGGGCGGGCATTGGCCCGGAGGAGTACTTCGTGTTCTCGCGCGTCGATGGTGTGACGGCGCTGCGCGACCTGCTGCTCGCGACCGGGCTCCCGCCCGAGCGCGCGGTCGCCATCATCTCGAAGCTGCGCTCGATCGGCGCCGTGCTGTTGCCGAGCGAGCGCGATCCCGTGGCCGTGGGCGCGTCGCCGCCGGCCGCACCGCCGGTGCTCGCGCCCCGCACGATCACCGCTCGCACGACCGGCGCACCCACGAGCGCACCGATGAGCGCACCGATGAGCGCGCCGAGCACGTCGGCGAGCTCGCTGGCTGCCCTCTCGGCAGTGAACGCAGCCGCGAGCGCTGCGGGCCCTGCGCGACCGCGCACGATCACGGCGCGTACCGCCGGAGCCCCGCCGCCGCCGGCGCAACCACCGGTGGACCGCGGGCCTCATGATCTGGAGCTCCCGAACCCGACCGCCGAGGAGCTCGCCGCGCTCGCCGAGCCAGGCGATCTGCGCGATCGCGACCGCCGCCTGGTGCTCGCGATGGCGCGCGTCGCTCACGATCCGCGGCAGCTCCTCGGGGTGTCCACGATCGCGGATACGCGCACCTTGAAGCACGCCTACTTCCGCCTGTCGAAGGAGGTCCACCCGGACCGCTACTACGGCAAGCGGCTCGGCTCGTTCAACCAGCGCCTCGAGGTGATCTTCGAGGCGCTCGCGCGCGCGTATTCGCAGCTCTCGGGGAGCGACACGAAGAAGCATCGTGCCTCCGCGGCGCAGGCCGAGCAGCAGCAGCAGCAGCAGCCGCAGACGCCGAGCGAGTACGCCGCCGAGCTCTTCACGCGCGCGTGCGACCTCGAGATCGGCGGGGCGCCCCTCGAAGCGATGAAGCTGTTCGCGGCCGCGGTCCGCATGGACCCGCAGCTGCGCTATCTGCGGCGAGCCGCGAGCTGTGCGCTCGCCGCGGAGCAGCCCAAGTCGGCGCTCGAGTACGCCAAGAAGGTGCACGTGCTCGCGCCCAACGACCCGTCGTCGGCGCGCCTACTCGCGAGCGCCTTCCGGGCGGGAGGCAAGCTTGCGGACGCCGAGGAGGTCCTCATCATGGCGATGGCCATGAAGACCGAGAACGACACGCTGACGACCGAGCTGCGGAACGATCTCGCCGAGGTGCGCCGCGCCCTCGCTGCGACCTGAACGCCTTCGGGGACGCACGCCCACCTACCCCGAAATTCGGGTGCGGTACTGGCGAAACCCGCGGAAACTAGGGGAAACTGCCCCGTAGATGGCGACTGACAAGGTGATCGGTATCGACCTCGGCACCACGAACTCGTGCGTGGCGATCGTCGAGGACGGAACGCCCTCCGTCATCCCCAATCGCGGTGGCTACAAGACGACGCCGTCGATGGTCGCGATCGCCGAGAACGGCAAGCGGCTCGTCGGTCACATCGCGAAGCGCCAGGCGATCACGAACGCCGAGAACACCGTGTACGCGGCGAAGCGGCTCATCGGCCGCAAGTGGGGCTCCGCCGCCGTCCGCAGCTCGCTCGAGATCATGCCGTATCGCATCGTCGAGGGGCCGCACGACGATGTCCGCATCATGCTGCGCGATCAGGTCTTCAGCGTGCCGGAGGTGTCCGCGTACATCCTCCAGGAGATGAAGCTGATCTCCGAGGAGTACCTCGGCGAGGAGGTCACCAAGGCGGTCGTCACCGTCCCCGCCTACTTCAACGACGGCCAGCGCCAGGCGACCAAGGATGCCGGTCGCATCGCCGGGCTCGATGTCATCCGCATCATCAACGAGCCAACGGCCGCCGCCCTCGCGTACGGGTTCGGGCGCACCATCGAGCGCAAGGTCGCCGTGTATGACCTCGGCGGTGGCACGTTCGACATCTCGATCCTCGAGATCGGTAACGGCGTGTTCGAGGTCATCTCGACGGCCGGCGACACGTTCCTCGGCGGCGAGGACTTCGATCGCCGGATCATCGACTGGCTCGTGTTCGGCTTCGAGAAGCAGCACGGCATCGATCTCCGCAAGGACAAGATGGCGCTGCAGCGCCTGAAGGATGTCGCCGAGAAGGCGAAGTGCGAGCTGTCGAGCGTGAAGGAGACGGAGATCAACCTGCCGTTCATCATCTCGACCGGCCGCAACGAGGCGCTCCACCTGCAGACCGTGCTGACGCGCGAGAAGCTCGAGGAGCTCACGAGCGACCTCATCGAGCGCACCGTCGAGATCTGCGCGAAGACGCTCGAGGAAGCCGACATCGTGAAGTCGCAGATCGAGGACGTGATCCTCGTGGGCGGCATGACCCGCATGCCGCGCGTCCAGGCCGCGTGCGCGGAGTTCTTCGGCCTCGAGCCGTGCAAGGGTGTTCACCCCGACGAGGTCGTGGCGCTCGGTGCCGCCATCCAGGGCGCGGCGCTCACTGACGAGAAGAGCGACATCCTGCTGCTCGACGTCACACCGCACTCGCTCGGCATCATGATCGTCGGCGGCTACTTCCATAAGCTGATCGAGCAGAACACGACGGTCCCGACGTCCGAGCAGCACGTCTTCACGACGGTGAAGGACAACCAGACGTCGGTGAAGATCCTCGTGCTCCAGGGCGAGAGCGATCGCGCGGAGGAAAATGAGCTCCTCGGCGAGTTCGTGCTCATGGGCCTGCGGCGCGCGCCTCGTGGCGAGGTGGAGGTCGAGGTGATGTTCCACATCAGCGCGGACGGCATCGTGTCCGTGAAAGCGCGCGATCTCGAGACCGGGCTCGAGCAGTCGATCACCGTGACGGCGACGTCGGGGCTGACCGAGGACGAGATCAAGAAGATGGTCGACGCGAACAAGGACTACATGGTCGAGGTTCGCTCGGGCCAGGAGTTCGAGAAGGCGCGCCACGCGGCCGAAAAGGCGCTCGAGGAGATCGAGGGGCTGTTCCCGCAGGTGAGCGACATCATCGCGGGCTCGGACTTCGGTCAAGACGCGGTGAAGAAGGCGCGCGCGGTCGTCGATCGGACGCGGACCGCGATCGCGGCCAAGGATCTGACGACGCTCACCGAGGCTACCGAGGCGCTCAACCGGACGCTGAACATGTTCCGCGGCGTGGTCTCGAAGACACGCGGGTAAGCGATGGCGGGGTCCGAGATCGAGCAGCTGATCGGGGACGGTCTCGATCGCTACGGCCGCGGCGACCTCGAGGGTGCGCTGCGCGAGTGGGAGCGAGCGCTCGTCATCGATCCCGAGAACCCGCAGGCCGCGAGCTACGTCGACTACGTGCGGATGAACTACGAGCTGCTGACCGCGGAGGTGCAGGGCAGGGTGCCCGATGCGGCGGTCCCGTTCGGGATCTCCGACGACGACGAGGAGTACTCGATCGAGATCGTGGCCGGCGAGGTCCAGCTCCGGGGGCAAGGCGCCCAGGCGGCGCCGACATTCATGGATCCCGCCGACGAGGGCTGGATCTTCGATGAGGAGCCGATCGCCCGCCCCAGCCTGGGCAGCTTCGACGAGGCGACTCACGAGTTCGATCCGCAGCGGACCGTCTCCGCGGGGCACGTGGGCCTCGATGACGCCGCGGAGATCGTGGTCGAGACGATCGAGCTGCCCGATCCCTGGGCCATCGCGAAGCCGGGCGATCCGGACGACCTCGGCGACCCCGACGACGCGGGCTATCCAGCCGACCCTCGCAAGCTGGCGGTCCGGTCGGTGCCGGAGGATCCGGACGACCCGGCCGACTCCGGCGAGGAGGAGTTCGCGCCGCAGACCACGGAGGGGTTCGGAGCGCGGCAGGACATCGCGACCCCGCAAGCGTTCGCACAGCAGCCCACCGCGCTGCGCGCCCGCGACCTGGGCTTCATCAAGGCGACCGCGACCACGGTTGCGCCCGTGATTCCCGAGGCCGCGACGCCGACGCAACCCCGCCGGAGCACCGAGGTGTCATCCGAGCTGAAGGTCACGCTCCGCACCCCGAGGACGCCCGTCGAGAGCGCGGCCGAGCCGGCCGATGACCTCATCTCGTCGTTGCCCAGCCCGCGGCCCCATCACTCGCTGCTCGTGACCCTCCCCGGGCTCGGCTCGGCGACCCACGAGCCGGCCCCCGCCGCGGCCTCGCTCGCCGAAGCTCGCTCGCTGACCCGCCAGCACCCGCCCGTCACTCGGCCGCCGGCGATCTCCGAGGAGATGCCAGCGCTCGGCTCGAGCGCGACCGGCGACTTCGATCTCAAGACGCTGCAGCGCGCGAACCCCGCGGGCGCGCACGCCATGGTGGGCGCGGCGGATCGCCATGTCCTCACCAGCAAGCTCGAGGTCTTGCGCGACGTGGACGTGCCGCTCATGTCGGCACCGACGCGCGATCTCGGCATCCGACCGCCGAGCGGGCTCGCGGCCCGCGTCCAGGCTGCGCTCGAGGAAGCCGGGGGAGACGGCGAGGACGAGCACCGCGAGGGCACCGTCACCGACGCGGTGCTGCCGTTCGATCCGATCGACGCGAGGAGCGCGCAGATCCTCGCCGACCTCGGCGAGGCCCCCCCCTCCAACGAGCCGAAGGAGGACCGCACCAAGCGCCGCATCGTCGCGCTGTTCGAGCGCGCGACGGAGTGGAGCCGCGCGGGCGAGCTCGACAAGGCTGTCGCCGCAATCGACCTCGCGCTCTCCGAGGACCCGAACAGCGCGCTCGCGCAGAAGCTGATCCAGCGCAACCGCGACACGGTCCAGGCCGTGTTCCAGGCGTTCCTCGGTGATCTCGAACGGCAGCCCCAGCTCGCGCGCCCGCTGCGCGAGCTCGCCCGTGCCCCGATCAGCCCGCGCGCCGCGTTCCTGCTCTCGCGTGTCGACGGGATGCTGACCCTCGACGAGATCCTCGACGTCTCCGGCATGCCACGCCTCGAGGCGTACCGGCATCTGTGCCAGCTCTACCTGCGCGGCATCCTGCGCTAGTACTCCACCACGGTGATTCTGACCGGTTCACGCTGCGAGCTCGAGCGCGCGGTTCCTGCGGTGACCTGCGTGAGCTGGGTACGCCCGTCCGAGCTTCTCGCGCGACAGGGCTCTTGCGACGTACGTTCGAGCCGCGTTCAGAGCGAGCCGTCGCCGCTACGAAAGCCCTCGCGTCCACGAGCCCGCCCGCTCGAGCCGGATCACCCGGTTGCGGAAACGACGCGCCGACGAGGACCTTCAGCGCCACGTTACGTCCCGGTGCTGCGACCGGGTTGACCTCGGGCCTACCAGGCGCCTCCCATGCCGAGGCCGACACCGGTCGAAGCACCATCGGACACGACGGTCGGCGCGACACCGCCGAGGAAGTCGAGACCCTCGGGGTGGTAGGGATG
>JAYSYE010000093.1:0-2249 GCA_043716635.1 Deltaproteobacteria bacterium
CGCCAACGCCAACGCGAACGCGGACGCGACCGCACCGCCGAGCCCGATCGCCGGCCCGGTCCGGCCCCCGCAGCACGGTCCCGCAGCGGGACCGCCCTCGAAGTCGCGGCCCTCACGCACGCGCGCTTCGAAGCACGCGCACGTCGCCGATGGTCCCGAAGACCCGTACGCGGAGCCCCCATGACCACCGAGATCTCGATCGCGTCGTATCGCCCCCAGGTGTCAGGCGCGCAGCAGCTCGTCGGTGTCGAGGTGCTCGTGGTCGACGGCGACGCACGCGTGCACGCCGGCATCGAGCAGCTGCTCTCCGAGATCCAGCTGCACGTCACGAGCGTGACGGATCCCGCGGAGGCGCTGCGGCTCGTCGAGCGGCAGTTCTTCTCCGTCGCGCTCGTGGACATCGACACGCCGCAGCCCGGCCTCGGCATCGACACGATCGAGGCGATCAAGCGGATCTCGCCCACGTCGATGGTGATCGCGCTGACGCCGCGCCGCTCGTTCGAGGATGCCGTGCACGCAGTGCGAGCCGGCGCGATCGATCTCATCTTGAAGGCGCCCGAGTCGGTCGCGTACCTGAAGGACCGCGTGCTGGATGCCGCGGGCCGCAGCGTCGGCAAGCGTCAGGTCGACTCCGTCCTGGGCGACGTGCGCGGCGTCCACGAGGACTTCCTGCAGCGGTTCATGGCCACGGAGCGCGCCGCGATCGACCTCCAGGATCGCGCGGCCGGTCGCGACCCGACAAAGCTCGGGGACATCGGTGACCTCCGCGTGCTCGTGATCGACGAGGTCGAGGACTTCGTGACCGCGATGCACGAGGCCGCGCCAGCCGGCTACACGTTCGTGCACGCGAACTCCGGCGGCGAGGGCCTCGACCGGATCAGCACCGGCGAGTTCCACTACGCCATGATCGCCGAGGACGTGACGGACCTGCCCGCGAAGACGCTCGCGCGCACGATCCGGAACCAGCATCCCGAGACGGTGGTCCTGACGTTCCTCGGGCCCGCGGAGAACGGGCGCGTCGAGCTCGTGGAGACGCACGGGATGCGCGCGATCGTCTCGCCGTTCACCGATGCGCTACAGCTCGTGCTGCGCCTCGACGATCTTGCCGAGGCATGGCGGCACAAGGCGCGCGAGCGCCGATACGCGCAGGCGTTCCGCGAGAAGCACTACGACTTCCTCCGCCGTTACGTCGAGCTGAAGACGAAGATCGATAGGGCAATGACCGACGGTCCGGGCTGATCCGACGACCCGGATCGGGCGAGCCATGACCGACGGTCCGGGCTGAGCCGACGACCCGGATCGGGCGCGCCATGACCGACGGTCCGGGCTGAGCACTCCCGGGGCCGTCAGAGGGGGCCGGTATAGTCTGCCGGTCATGGTCGCTGCTCGCACGGTCGTCATCGTCAACCCGCGGTCCCAGGGTGGCCGCCTGGGGGCGCGATGGACCGAGCTGCAGGACGTGATCGCGCGCGCGTTTCCGTTCGACGAGGCCATCACCGAGTCCGCGGGCGACGCGACTCGACTCGCGCGAGAGGCCCTGCGCGCGGGTGCGGAGCGGATCGTGGCGATCGGTGGCGACGGCACGATCAACGAGGTGGTCAACGGCTTCTTCGACGACGAGGGCCTCGCGATCGCGCCCGAGGCCGTGTTCGGCGTCATCCCGTTCGGCACCGGGGGCGACTTTCGCAAGACCTTCGACCTGCCCACCGATACGGCAGCGGCGGCGGCGGTGATCGCGGCGGACGTCCGTCGGCGCATCGATGTGGGTCGGCTCACGTTCGTGGCCACGGGCGGTGGCAGCGCATCGCGCATGTTCGCCAACATCGCTTCGTTCGGCGCGTCGGGGGTGGTGGACCGGCTCGTGAACGCGTCGAGCAAGAAGCTCGGACGCGCGTCGTTCCTGTGGGCCACGGCGCGCGCGACGATGCAGTACCGGAACCAGCGCGTGCAGCTCACGTTCGATGGCGCCGACCGGGTCGATCTGACGATCAACACGGTCGCGATCGCGAACGGCCGCTACTTCGGCGGCGGCATGAAGGTCGCGCCCGACGCCGAGATCGACGATGGCGCGTTCGACGTGGTGGCGATCGGAGATCTGAGCAAGCTCGAGGTGATCGGCAGCGCGCGGCGCATCTTCGCCGGCAGTCACCTCGCGCTCGACAAGGTGTCCGTGCGGCGGGCGCGGGTCGTCGAGGCCGAGCCGATCGACCCGCGGGCGATCGTCGAGCTCGATATCGACGGCGAGTCGC
>JAYSYE010000094.1:0-56517 GCA_043716635.1 Deltaproteobacteria bacterium
TCCTCCACTACCTCGTGATCCGGCAACGTGGTCTTGCCGTAGACGCGATACGTGCCCGGCGCCGGTGATGTGCTCGGGACCTCGGCCGTCGAGACATGAACCCACGTGATCTTGCCGCCGCCACCGGGTGGGAGCGGCACGACCGGAGGCGGTCGCGGCGCGGGACACGCTGCGAGAAAACCCAGGATCAGGACCGTGGTGCTCGGTTGCACCGATCCATGGTTTCACAACCTGGGGTAACCAGGGGTGGGTGCTGCGGTCGTGCAACGATGGGGCGCGATCGATGATCGGCAGCTGTTCGATGCGAGCCCGAACCCCTACATGGTGCTGGATCGCGAGCTGCGATTCGTGGACGCCAATCGCGCCTACCTCGAGATGACCGGTTCGCGGCGCGAGGCACTCCTCGGCCAGAAGCTGTTCGAGGTGTTCCCCCACGACCCAGCGGACCCTCACAACGTTCCGGCGCGCCAGGTCCGCGACTCGCTGGAGCAGGTGCTGCGCACTAGCGAGCGCGACGTGATCGCGCACATCGCGTATCGGGTCCCGCGCACGCACGGCGGACCCCTGGAGGACCGGGTGTTCAGCGCCACCCACACGCCGCTGCTCGGCGCGTCGGGAGACGTCGAGCTGATCCTGCAGCACTCGCAGGACGTGACGGAGCTGACCGATTCCACAGCGCGCACCGCCCGTGGCACTCGCGGCGAATGTGTTCGAGCGTGCCTCGCAAGTCCAGCGCGAGCTCGCGACGCTCGAGGGGCGCGTCGACATTCTGCGCGCGATGTTCGACCAGGCACCGGGGTTCGTCGCCTTCCTCGAGGGACAGGAACATCGTTACGAGCTCACCAATCGGGCGTATGACCGGATGATTGCGGGCCGCAAGGTCGTCGGCCGCACCGTCCGCGAGGCGCTGCCCGAGCTCGCAGGGCAGGGCTACTACGAGCTACTCGACCAAGTGTACGCCAGCGGTGAGCCGTTTCTGGGCGAGTCGATGCGGGTGGAGCTCGTGCGTCCCGGATCGAGCATCACGGATGCCGTGTACCTCGACTTCCTCTACCAGCCGGTGATCGGCGTCGATGGGGCCACGCGTGGCATGCTGCTCGGTGTGTCCAAGCGGATCCTCGTCGTGGACGACAACCAGGACGCCGCGCTGCTACTAGCAGAGCTCCTCGAGCGACGCGGGCACGAGGTGCATGTCGCGCACGACGGTCTCGATGCGGTGCGGCAGGCGATCGCGCTGACCCCCAACATCGCGCTGATCGACATCGGGCTGCCCACGATCGATGGTTACGAGGTTGCGCGGCGGGTTGGAGAGGAGCTCGGCACACGGGCACCTCGGATGATCGCCCTCACCGGCTATGGCGCACCTCACGACCGCGAGAACAGCCGCGGAGCCGGGTTCGAGATGCACCTGACGAAACCCGCGGAATCGAGCCGTCTGCTCGCGTTGATCGATCGCGCCAGCGCTGCATGATGCGGGGAGCGCCTCCGGTTCGTGCGTGGTAGGCTCCGGCTGACGATGTCGCGCATCCTGGTGATCGACGACAACCACGACTCCGCGAGCATGCTCGCAGAGTTGCTGGCGCGGCGCGGGCACGCCGTCGACGTGGCGCACGATGGCCTCGTCGCGTACGACATGGTGCTCGAGCTTCACCCCGACATCGCCGTGATCGACATTGGCCTGCCGACGATCGATGGCTACGAGCTGGCGCGCCGGTTACGCACGGCGCTCGGCGATCAGGCGCCGCGGATGATCGCTCTCACCGGGTACGGTGCCGACCACGATCACATGCAGAGCCGCGAAGCTGGCTTCGAGTCGCACCTGACCAAGCCGGTCCAGCTCGGCAAGCTGCTCGCGTTGCTCGATCACTCGAACGCAGCGTAACTACGGTACGATCCGCTCGACCGCGCCGCCGGGGACCCAGCCCGACGTGCCGTTCGCGACGCGGATGCGGGTCCACGAGTCGCGCCGCTCGAGCACGATGACCTCGGTGCCGCGGGGGAGCGCCTGTGACAGCGCAGCCGGTGCACCGGCGCTATCGGCGGCGCGCATCATCACGTCATCCATCACCACCGCGTCGTCCGCGTGGCGGTCCTCGAGTACCACCGAGGCGACCATCGCGATCCAGACAGCAAACGGAATCACCGACAAGCCAGTGAGGGAGCGGCGGCGGCGGCTTGCCCACGGGACCAGGAGCAGGATCGCGATCGCGAACGCGGCGGCACCGACGATCATCTTTCGAGCGGTCGGCCAGTGATGGAAGAACAGCAGCGTGTCGGTGGCACCGCTGCGGATCGGGGGACGGAACGCATCCGGTCCTCGGTTGCGTAGCCACGCGAGGTTCTGCCGTGCGCGGGGGGTGCCCGCGTCGAGCGCAAGGGCGCGACGGTAGGCGAGCACCGCGGTGGCGACGTCGCCCGCGCCGAGCGCCGCGTTGCCCCAGTCCGCGAGCAGCTCGGGACGATCCGGCGTGAGGCGGGCCACCTCGCCGAGCGCGATCTCGGCGCGTGCGAAGGCCGCCTTGCGTGCCGTGGCGTTGGTCGTGAGCTCCATCGCCTCCTGGTACGCGGCGCGGCCATCGTCGAGGCTCGCGGCGCGTCCATCCTGCGCACCGAGCGCGAGCAACACGATCGCGGTGGCGGCCACGGTTCGCCGCGATGGTGCCTTGTGCGCCTCATCCAGCCAGCGGCGGAGCAGGCCGGCGGCGTCGGAGCGGAGATCCGGAGACAGCGGTTTGCCCGAGCTCTCGGGCGCGAACGCTTCGGTCTCGAGCTTCGCGATCAAGCCGTGATCATCGGCCTCGCGGCCGAGCACGCGTGCCAGATCGCGCAGCGCGGCGCCGAGCGGGCCCGCGACATCACGCGCGGGGGACGCCGCCGCTTTGTCGAGCAGCTGTTCGACGTTGTTCCGGGCCGCGCGGACCTCCGCGGCCTCCTCGCGTTGACCGCGCGTGCGGAGCTGCCAGCTGCGCGCACCGAGCAGTGCGAGCGGGATCGCGTAGAGCAGGCCGATCAGCGCCCATAGCATCGTGCCTCCGACCGGACGCTCCTCGGCAGCACCCACGGTCGACAGCGCGAGCTCGACGTTGCCGATCGCCGAGTCATCGACCGTGGCCGCGGTAGGCGCCTTCTTCGTCGGTGTCGCCGAGACCACATCGCCGGCGCCGACGAGGGTTCCGCCCTTCACCGACAGCGCGATCGGCTCCGATCGGATGGTGCGGTACTGCTCCTTCGTCGGTTCGAAGTAGGAGAACGATAGCGCAGGGACCTCGGTCGCGGGCCCCGTGACCTGCGCGGTCACCTTGAACGTCTTGGTCTTGCCCTCGTCGGCGAGCTCGCCGGTCGGCGCCTCGGCGGGCACGGTGAACTTGTCCTTCGGCAGCCGGCCATCACCATCGAGCTTGCCGAGCGAGAGATTGTCGAGCGGCTGATTGCTCTTGATCGTGACATCGAGCTCCACCGGCTCACCGAGCGAGACCACCGAGCGGCTGGCCTTCACCGCGATCGAGAACTGGTCGCCGACGGCGCCCGAGAATGTCGGCGGCCGATCGGTCTCTGGCAGCGGCTTGACCGTCAACGTATGCGGAACGTCGGAGGCGCGGAACGTCTGCGTCGGCGCGTTGCCGAAGAAGTCCGCGCGGCCGACGGGCAACGCAGCGACCACCGAGGACGGCGCGACCTCGACCTTGCCGCCGGGCGGGATCGAGCGCGGCGCGACCAGCAGCGTGAGGGTCAGCCGGTTGAACTCCACTCCGTTCACCGTGGTCTGATCGATCGTATAGGGAACCTGCAGATCCTTGGTGCCCGCGGAGAGCGACAGCGCACGTCGCGGATTCGCCACCGTCGGTGCGTTGACCGTGAACGCATCGCTCGCGAGCAGCGGGATGGCGAACGTCTGATCCTGTGGCTGGTTCTGGAACAGCCAGATCAGCTGCACCGGGATGGTCTCGCCGACGAACACCGCGCGGTTCGGCAAATCGAGCGAGATCTTCATGGTGTCGGTGGTCGGCACGGTCTCGACCGGGACCTCGCCCGCAGGGGCCGTGGCGCGCTTGCTGCCCTGGCTGACGGTGGTGCTCGGCACCCGCACCTGGCCGGCCCTGGTGACCTCGACGCGCCAGCGCAGTGACCACGTCACGCGGGTCGAATCGGTGCGGCGACCGTTCACGATCTGGATGCTGCGCGAGACGTTCGGCGTGGCGCCGAGCGGCGTCACCGTGGCGTCAGTGATCGCGAGCTTCGGGAGGTCGGGCGTCGGGCTCTCGTCGAACCCCTCGACGATCAGCTCGAGCTGGAACGGCACACCGACGTGAGGCCGCCCGCCGGTACCGAGCCGGAACTGCGCGACCGGTTCGTCGGCGGCCGCGGTCGCGGTCAACAGGGCGAGCGCGGCGAGCAGGATCAGCGGGATACGCATCACCAGTCCTTCTCGACGGGATCGTTGACGCCGTCCTGCTTGCGGCGCTCCTTCTGCCGGCGAGCATCCTCGTCGCGCGCCCGCTGGCTGGCACCACCCTGCTTCTGCTGGTCCTGCTTCTGCTGGTCCTGCTTCTGATCCTGCGGCGGCTGCAGCAGCTTCAACGCAGCCGTCAGGTGCTCGATCGCCTTGGCCTGGCTCTTCACCGAGGGCTCGAGGCTCTCGCTCGATTGCTTCGCGTCGCGTGCCTTCACGAGGATCCGCCGAGCATCGCTCATCTCGGACTCGGCCTGGCGAATCTCGTCCGCCGCAGCCGCCAGCGTCTTCGGATCCGTTGCGCCGGGCTTGGACGGCCCCTGCTGCTTGCCGGCGGCATCCGCCTGTGCGGCGAGCGCGTCGGTGATCGCCTTCGCCATCTGGCCGTGACCCTCTTCGCGGCCGATCAACGTCGGGTAGCGCGGCTCGCGCGCGAACGGATCCTCGGCATTGGCGGCTGAGGTCTGGTCGCGGGTCTCCCCCTGATCGCGGATCAGCTGCTGGAGGTGCTCGATCACCGAGAAGAACAGCTTGCGCAGCTCCTCGAGCTTGCCCTGCGCGTCCTTCGCCGGGGTCTGCGGATCCTTGTTCGCGCTGATCGCCTTGTCGAGGTCCTCGAGCTTGGCCTGGGCCTGGCCGCGCAGCTCGTCAGCATGCGTCAGCTGCTCCTTCATCTGCGCGAGCTGCTGCTTGGCGGCCTCTACCTGCTTGGGATCCTTCTGCTGCGCGGCTTGCTGCTCCTTGGCGGCGAGACCGCTGACCTCTTCGGCGATCAGGTCCTTCAGCCGGCTGACCCGCGAGAGATTGCGCGCGAGACCATCGCGGGTCTCCTTCGAACGCTCGGCAGCCTGCAGCTTCTCGCCCTGGGGCGACAGCAGGCCCACGATGCGTTGCTGCTCGCCGTACGCGAGCTCGATGGTCTGCTTGAGGTCGGCGAACTGCTCGATCGCCCGCGAGAGCGCGATCAGCGCCGCGCGCTCCTGCTCGATCGCCGTCGGTAGCTTGCGGGCGACCAGCGACTGCCGCGCCTGATCCATCGCTCCGCTGGCCTCGGTCACGGAGGGCAACGCGGCGCGAACGCGATCGAGCAGCTTGGTCTGCTGCGGATCCGCTGGCTTGTTCGGATCGGGCGGATGTTCGGTGGCGGCCGCGAGCCGGGTGCGGACCTCCTCGAGGCGATCGCGCAGACCGCCCTGACGCTCGCCGATCACCGGCGGCTCGAGCCACGCGGGGACCGGACCTTGCGGCGCGGGTGCTGCGGGACCGAGCTCGAGCGAGCCTGCTGCCGCACTCGTGCGCGCGGTGTCCTGCAACACCTCGAGCTGGTCCTGCGCCACCCCACGTAGCACGGCGATCGGATCGACGAGCTGCTCGCGTGCGCGCTTGAGCGCGACCAGCGCGGCCTCGGCCTTCGCCACACCCTGCTCGGCGGCGAGCTCCTGGAGCTTGCGCCGCGCATCCGCGATCTTGGTGCGGCCATCGATCAGGTAGAGGTCGACGTTCTTCAGCTGGACCATCCGCACGCGTTCCTCGTCGGAGCGCTTGTCTTCGGCCTTCTTGCCGATCGCATCGATCTCGTCGGAGGCGAGGTCAGTGATCACGCCAGCCTCGGCCACCACACCGCGCTCGCGATCCGCGAGGTGGGTCAGCGTGCCCTGCTGCGCGAGCGGATCGGTGCCACCGGCGGTCTTGATCGCGAGCCATGCGCCGCGCGCATCCTCGAGCACGCTGCGTTGCTCGCCGATCAGCGCATCGAGCCGGGCCTCCAGCTTGCCGGCACCCTTGTTGAGCTCGTCGCTGATCGATTGAACGCGCGCGCGGATGATCGCGAGGTTGGCCTGCGTGTTCGCATCGTCTTTCTTGAGCCGGGCCGCATCGCCGAACCACGACGCCGCCTGCTGCGCGAGCTCGAGCGCCTTCGCGAGCTCGGCATCTTTGCCGTTGCGCAGCTTGTCGGCGTGAGCTGCGTAGGTGACTCCGAGATCGTAGGCGGCCCGGAACCGCAGCTCGGGATCCACGCCCGCCGTGCTGCGGGCGGAGAGCAGCTTGGTCTCGGCCGACTCGAAGTTGCCGGCCGCGAGCTCGGCGAGGCCCTCGTTGTAGGTGTCGCGCGCATCGCGGTGCTCGCCACCGCAGGCGATGACGAATGCGATCAGGATGGCGAGCAGCCTCATGGGGTCCTCCGGTCGCCGGCGCCGGCGCCGACCCACAGCGCAGCGAGCAGGCAGACAAGCGAGATCAGAACGAGCCACTGGAACTGCTCGTACGGGATCTGGCGCTTCGAGGCAGCCGCGGCCTCACGCACGATCGGTTGCACGTGGCTCTCCATGATCGAATCGAGATCGAGCGCCGAGGTTCCCGCGGGGATGTACGCACCCTCGGTGGCCAGGGCGATCTTGCGCAGCTGTTCGCCGTTGAGCTTGCTGACCACCGGCGTGTTGTCGTGCATGAGCGTGGTCTTCGCGCCGGTCTGCGGATCGGTCAGCGTGATCTGGCTGCCGGTCTCGCTGCCGAGGCCGACGGTGATGATCTTGACGCCTGCGTTGCGCGCGGCCTTCGCCGCGTCTTCCGAGTACGGATCCTGATCGTCGCCATCGGTGATCAGCACGATCAGCTTGGCGCCGCCACTGGCCGGAAACCCACGCAGGGCGACCTTGATCGCCTCCCCGATCTTGGTGCCGCCGCGGCCGGCGCTGGTGGTGTCGATCGTCGACAGCACGGTGGTGAAGAACGAGTGATCGGGCGTCAGCGGGCACACTTGCACCGCGCGGCCGGCGAACGCGACCATGCCGACTCGATGACCCTCGAGCCGCTGCACGAGCTGCCCGATCTCGGCCTTCGCACGCGCGAGCCGGTTCGGCGCGGTGTCCTCGGCGAGCATCGAGCGCGATGTGTCGAGGACGAACACCACATCGGCGGACACCGACGAGGCGGTCACGGTCTCGGTGAGACCAGGCACCTGCGGGCGCATCAGCGCGCCCACGGCGGCGACCATGCACGCGAACAGCAGCGCGAGGCGCACCACGATCCGCTGCGTGCTCGCCTGCGCGGTCAGCCGGCGTTGCATCACCGGTGACAGAAATGTGCCCATCGCACCGCGCGAACGAAGCTCCAGCAGCGCGAGCACCGCGATCGCCGCGGCTGCGATCCAGATCAGATGGATGCGCTCGACGTAGACCCAGCTCCAGTCGAAGATCACGGCAGCCTCCGCAGCACGCTGCCGCGCAGCACGAATGCGAGGACGAGCAGGCTCATCGCGATCACCACGAACCGCGCGTAGTACTGGTGGTACTCGGTGAACTGCTCGGACTCGATCGTGGTGCGCTCGAGCACATCGATCTGCTTGTAGATCTTCGCGAGGCTCGCGTTGTCGGTCGCGCGGAAGTACTGCCCGCCGGTCTTGTCGGCGATCTTGCGCAGCGTGGTCTCGTCGATCGACACCTGCATCTGCATCAGGTCACTCGAGCCATCGCTGCGCGTGACGCGGATCGGCGCGATGCCGTTGGTACCGGCGCCGATCGTGTAGACCTTGACGCCGGCCTTCACCGCGTCGTCGATCGCGGTGTCCTCGTCGATGTCGTGGACGTTGGACTCGCCATCGGTCAGCAGGATCACGATCCGTCCGACCTTCTCCTTGGGCTTGAACTCGGCCAGCCGGGTGACCGCCAGCTCGAGGCCCGCGCCGATCGCAGTGCCGTCCTCGTTCTCCGCGGCGAAGTCGAGCTGGCGTGCGGCGGCGGCGAGGTTACCGTGGTCGAGGGTGAGCGGACTGCGAGTATCCGCATAGCGCGCGAACGCGACCAGGCCGATCGCATCGTCGGGCCGGCCATCGAGCCCGGAGCCGCCGAGCGCGAACTGCTCGAACACCTGCTTCACGGCATCGAGCCGGGTAAGCTCCTTGGTCTTCGCGGAGAGGTCGAGCGCCTTCATCGAGCCGGAGACGTCGATCGCCATCATGATGCCGATGCCATCGCGCCGAACGCGCGCGGTCTGGTCTCCAGCGCGCGGGCCGGCGAGAGCGATCGCGAGCGCGATGATCGAGAGGCCGATCAGCGCATCGGGCAGCCACGCGATCCGCGTGCGCCAGGTCTTGCCGCCCGAGGGCAGCGCGCGCAGCGACGAGAACACCACGCGGCCCGAGCTGCGTACCGACCACCACACGGCCGGCACCGCGGCGAGCGCGGCGAGCAGGAACCACGGTTCCGCGAAGTCAGCTCCGAACAGCCTCATGCTGCCTCCCGCAGGCGCGTGTCCTCGACAAAGCCTCGCGCCGCGGAGAGCGTGGCGAGCGACTCCGCGGTATCCGGCCGGTAGCCGGCGAACTTGACGCGATCGCAGCGCTCGAGGAACGGCGTGAGCAGGCCTCGGTGCTCCTCGGTCAGCTCGGGCCGCGCGGTGGCGACCAACAGAAACTCCTCGGTGGTCAGCTCGGGTGCGCGGATCTCGTAGCGATGCTCGAGGTAGGTGCGGACGATCGACGACAGCCGCACGAACCACGCATCCGCCGCGTCGGCATCGGGTGCGCCCTTGTCCTCGAGCACGCGCAGCTCGGCGACCGCTTCCTCGTAGGCAGACCGCTGCTGCTGGATCCGCCGACGCGCGCGATATCCGCGGAACGCGAGGATCGTTCCTGATCCGAGCATGAGGATGCCGCCGCCGATGCCGAGGATCACCGGCCAGCTCGTGCCACCGACATCCGCTTCGAGCTCGCCAGCGGCGGGCTTGAGCTCGGCCGTCGCGACCTCGGCGGGAACCGGAGCGATCTCGAGCGGAACCTCGTCGGTGAGCAGCTCCTGCGGCTGCTTCGCGTCGGCGGAGCCCGCGCTGCGTGCGTCGATCATCTCGAGGCGCAGGGGCGGAATTCGCTGGCGGCCGCTCGATGGCGCCTCGAGCGTGTAGGTCTGCTGCTGGATCTGGCCACCGCCAGGGCTGTGCTGGGTATCGCGGGTGAATCCGACGACGCGGAATCGTCCGAGCCGCTGGTCACCGGCCTCCTGGAACGGCGCATCGATGCTGATGCCGGCGGGCGCTTCGATCTCGAGCCGAACGTAGATCGATTCGCCGAGCGTGGGCTTCGCCGGCCACACTCGCACCGTGGCCTTGACCGGTCCATTCTCCGTGGTCTTCGCGATCGCATCCTTGGTGGGCTCGACCACGGCGGACTCCGACGTCGATTCGACCTCGTGGCCACCGCACGCGGCGATCAACGTGATGACGAGCAAGCGCTTCATCGGCGTAGCCTCCGCTTGCGCTCGCGGAAGAACCGCAGCAGCGGATCCACCATCGATTCGGACGCGTCGAACACGACCAGATCCATCCCGGTGGCGCGCAGCTGGTCCTTGAGCTCGCTCTGGCGCTTGCTCGCGCGCTCGCGCAGCTCCGAGCGGAACGTGGCACTGCGGGTATCGACGAGCCGGGTCTTGCCCGACTCGGCATCCTCAAGCGTGACCAGGCCGGTGGGCGGCATCTCGGCCTCGCGCGGATCGGTGATCAGCGCGGCGACGACATCGTGCTTGCGGTTCGCGTGACGCAGCACCTGGAGGTACCCCTCGTCGAGGAAGTCGGAGACCAGGAACAGCACCGCACGGCGCGGCAGCACCTGCCGGCAGAACTCGAGAGCCGCGGCGATGCTGGTGGCGCGACGCGGCTCGTTGCGGGTCTTTGCCTGCAGCTTCGCCCACCACGTCCGGATCATCCGCGGCAGCTCCATCAGCGTGCTGCGCGAGGTGAGGCCGGCGGCGGTTTGCTGGCCGCGAGCGAGCACCTCGCGGACTACCCGGAGCGCGTGCCTGCCGCCCTTGCGTGGCGGGATGTACTGGTCGGCGCCGCCGTGGAACAGCAGGAGGCCGACCTTGTCGCCGTTCTCGACCGCGCTCATCGCGAGCAGCGCGGAGAGCTCGACGGCGGCCTCGAGCTTGCTGCGCCGGCCGGAACCGAAATCCTGCGAGGCGCTGACGTCGACGAGCAACATCACGGTAAGCTCGCGCTCTTCGACAAACCGCTTGATGTGCGGTTCACCCGTGCGCGCGGTGACGTTCCAGTCGATGGTGCGAACGTCATCTCCGGGGACGTACGGGCGGACCTCGTCGAACTCCATGCCGCGTCCCTTGAACACGGATAGATATGCGCCGGCCATCACGTCAGAGACCTGACGACCGGTGACGAACTGGATGCGCTTGACGGCTTGCGCGATCTCCGCGGGCAACATGGTCAGCTCACGGAACCGGAACGTTCTCCAGGATCTGACCGATCACGTCATCGGTCGTCTTGCCCTGCGCCTCAGCCTCGTAGCTGACGAGGATGCGGTGGCGAAGGACATCGTGCGCGATCGTCTTCACATCGTGCGGGGAGATGTAGCTGCGGCCACTGAGCAGGGCCTGTGCCTTGGCGACCTTGATCAGCGCGATCGAGGCGCGCGGTGAGGCGCCGTTATCGATCAGCGGCGCGAGGTTCGCGAGGTTCGCGGCCTTGGGATCGCGCGTGGCGGCGACGATGTCCACGGCGTAGCGCTTCACCTTGTCATCGACGAACACCTGACGGACCACATCGCGCGCCGCGAGGATCTCGTCCAGGGTCATCATCTTTGATGCGGTGGGCTCGCTGCCCGATCCCGCCATCCGGTCTAGGATCTTCACCTCGTCGTCCTTGGTCGGATAGCCGACCTTGACCTTCAGCATGAACCGATCGAGCTGCGCCTCCGGCAGTGGGTACGTGCCTTCCTGCTCGATCGGGTTCTGCGTGGCGAGCACGAGGAACGGGTCGGGCAGCGGATGCGTGGTGTCGCCGATCGTGATCTGCCGCTCCTGCATCGCCTCGAGCAGCGCGGACTGGACCTTCGCGGGCGCGCGGTTCACCTCGTCGGCGAGCACGAGGTTCGCGAACAGCGGGCCCCGCTTCTGCGTGAACTGCCCGGTGTGCATGTTGTAGATCGTGGTGCCCGTGATGTCGGCGGGCATGAGATCGGGCGTGAACTGGATGCGCGAGAACGACGCGCTGATCGTCTGCGCGAGCGTCTTCACGGTCAGCGTCTTCGCGAGCCCCGGCACGCCCTCGATGAGGCAGTGGCCCCCGGTGAGCAGGCCGATGAGGATGCGCTCGATCATGTCGCGCTGGCCGACCACCACACGGTTGACCTGCTCGATCACCGCATCGAGGAAGGCGCTCGAGGCCTTGACCTCCTCGCCGAGGGCGGCGACGTCGAAGCCCGCCGGGCCGTCGGTGGGGGCCGGGCCGGTCGGGAGGTCCGCCGAGGCGCGGGTGGGGAGCGGACCGCCGCTCGCGGTGGTCACGCCGCCAACGCCGGTCAACGTCCCCGCAGCTTCGGGCTCGGGATCGCGCAGGGTGTCCATGGACCGGTTGACGATTGCACGGATCCCGCGCCGACGCCCGCGCGGCCCATAGCGTGTATTCTCTGCGCATGCCGGAGCAGGCCCCCGTGTCACTCGGCCCGGTCGATTTCTCGACCCATGTGCTGTCGCTTGCCTCGACCGCGATGATCGCGCTCGGAGTGGTGCCGGCCCCGGACGGCGAGCGCATGGAGCTCGACCTCGAGACGGCGAAGCACCTGATCGACGTGCTCGCGATGCTCGACGAGAAGACGCGCAACAACCTCCTCGACGCCGAGTCGAAGCTCGTGAAGAGCCTCATCTACGATCTGCGAGTCGCCTACGTGGACGCGCAGCACGCCGCGGCGAAGAAGTGACCCGCGGGCAGCGGTGGCGAGCCCGGGGCGCCTCCGCGATCGCGGCGCTCGGGATCACCGCGACAATGGGCGCGGCAATCAGCGCAGCAATGGGCGCGGCGCTGGGCGGCTGCCGCGAGCGGGAGCTCGGGCCCGGCGAGGCCGGGGGCGGGCTCGCTGGCGCGATGACCGCGGGACCGCAGGCCGCGGCCGCGAGCCACCCCGCGCGGTTGCTCTATCCGAATGCGCCGAGCTCGTTCGTCGACCTGGTCGACAGCGCGCGGGGCTCCGTCGTGGCGATCCGGTCGACGACCCCCGTGAAGTCGGGGCCGGCGGCCATGTATCCGGGCAGCCCCGAAGCGACGGCCGATATCGCGCTCGGCACCGGATTCCTCGTCGAGGCGGGCGGCGTGTTCGTGCTCACGAACGACCACATCGCCGCGGCAGCAACGGAGCTCCAGATCGCCACGGTCGACGGTCAGGTGCTGGCCGCGAAGGTCATCGGGCGCGACGTTCGCCTCGATCTCGCGCTGCTGAAAGTCGATGCGCTCGCTCGCCCGCCCGGCACGAGCGCTGGCACGGGAAGCGGTGGTGCTGCACCGCCCGTCGCGCCCGTCGCGCCACTCCGGCTGCACGCGCTGCCGCTGGGTAACTCCGACGAGCTCGCGGTGGGCGAGTGGGTCGTCGCGCTCGGCAACCCGTTCGGCGACGAGGTCACGGCGTCCGCCGGCATCATCTCGGCGACCGGTCGCGACGCCGCTGGCAGCCTCGTCCCGGGCCGCGCCATGGGGTACCGCACCTATCTCCAGACGGACGCGCACCTCCACCGCGGCAACTCGGGGGGCCCCGTGCTCGACACCGCCGGCCAGGTGATCGGCGTCGCCGTGGCCGCGGGCGACCGGCCCGGCGAGCTCGCGTTCGTCATCCCGATCAACCGCGTGAAGGAGATCGTCGGCGCCCTACGCGACTTCGGCCAGGTCTCGCGCGGGTGGCTCGGGGTGTACGTGAAGCCCGTCACCGCCGAGCTCGCGCAGACGCTCGGGGTCGCGCCCGTCGACGGTCAGCGCACCGGTGCCGTCATCACCGGCGTCCAGTCCGGGTCCCCGGCCGCTCGCTCCGCGCTCCACACCGGGGACGTGATCCTGAAGTGGGGTGACCGGCCCGTCGATCATCGCTCGCTGCCGTGGATCGTGGCCCAGACGCCCGTCGGCCAGCCGGTCACCGTCACGATCTGGCGGAGCGGCGCACTCCAGGAGCTGCCGCTCGTCACCGAGAAGATGCCCGAGTAGCCCAGCGTCACCCAGCGTCGCCGAGCGTCAGTTGAGCGACGCGTCGGCGGCCGGTGACGACAGGTAGCGAGCGAGCACCGTCTTGGTGCCGATGCTGCCGAAGTCGACCGTGATCTTCAGGTCGCGACCCGCGCCGGTGACGGCGAGCACGCGGCCCGGACCGAGCGTCTGGTGGGACACGGCCGCGCCGACGTCGAACGTCCCGTCGCGATCGGCATCGTCGACGCGATAGATCGGATCATGGTCGTCGGGCGAGCGCTGATCGAAGTCGTCGCGCGCGGCGCGGGCCACCGTGCTGCGGCGTGCGAAGCCACCGGCGGCCGGCTTCGCCCACGAGCCATCGACGATGCGCGGAGTCTGCGACGGCGGCCCCGTCCGCGCGCGGATCGGGTGCGCGAGACACCCCGGCGGCAGATCGTCGAGGAAGCGCGATGGCGACTGCGGGCGAGTCTCGCCCCAGACGCGGCGCACGCGCGCATGCGTGATCACGAGCCGCTCGCGGGCACGCGTGATCGCGACGTACGCGAGGCGGCGCTCCTCCTCGAGAGCTGCGTCCGCGCTCGTGCCCTCGCGGTCGCGGAGCGACGGGAAGATTCCATCCTCCATGCCGGCGAGAAACACGACCGGCCACTCGAGGCCCTTCGCGATGTGGATCGTCATCAGCACGACCTGCTCGGCCGCGGACTGATCGCCCGACGACGCGAGCGCGATCCGTTCGAGAAAGCCGGCCACCCCCTTCGAGGGCGATGGGTCGGCGCTCTGGTCCTCGTCGTCGGCCTCCCCCTCCTCGGCGTCGGCCGCTGCCTCGGCGGCGCCGTCGTCCGGATCCGCGGGCGCCACCTGCCAGGCGCCGCCGCCCACCTCGCCGGCTCCCGTCTCGTCGTCGAAATCCGACGCAGTGCTCACGAGCTCGGCCAGGTTGTCGAGGCGATCGCGCGACTCCGAGCTCTCCTCGGCTTCGAGCTTCGCGCGCAGCCCGGTGCGGTCCACGATCTGGATGACCGTCTCGGCGACCGACGCGCCCTGGGCGATGACATCGTTCAGGCCATCGACGAGCTCGACGAAGCCCTGCAGCTTCTTGCGTGGCGCCGGTCCGAGCCCCGCCACGTCGCCGCGCGCCGCGAGGCGAGCCGCATCCAGGAGCCCGGACCCGCTCGCCCGCGCCGCCGCCCGCAACCGGTCCACCGTGGTCTCGCCGATCCCGCGGGCCGGCACGTTGATGATGCGCTCGAGCGCGGAGTCCGCCGCGTGGTTCCCGAGCAGGCGCAGGTACGCGATCACGTCCTTCACCTCCTTGCGCTCGAAGAACGACACCGCGCCGACCACCTTGGCGGGGACGCGCGCCGCTCGCAGGTGCTCCTCGAGCACGCGCGACTGTGCGTTGGTCCGGTAGAGGATCGCGACGTCCGCCGGCGAGTGCGCGCTGTCGTCCAGCAGGCGCCGGATCGACTGCGAGATGAAGTACGCCTCGCCGCGCTCGTCGCCCGCCTGATAGACCTCGAGCGGCTCGCCGGCGCCGCGGTCCGTCCACAGCGCCTTCACGTGCCGGTCGACGTTCTTCTTGATGATGCCGTTCGCCGCGTCGAGGATCGTCTGCGTCGAGCGATAGTTCTGCTCGAGCTTCACGACGTGCGCGTCCGCGAAGTCGCGGTCGAAGTCGAGCAGGTTACGCGGCTCGGCGCCGCGCCAGGCGTAGATCGATTGATCGTCGTCACCCACGACCGTCAGGTTGCGCGTCGCGGCCGCGAAGTGGCGCACGAGGTCGTACTGCACACGATTCGTGTCCTGGAACTCGTCGACGAGCACCTGCCGGAACATGAAGTTCAGCCGGGGGCCGGCGATCTCGTCGCCGAAGAGGCGCAGCACCTTCAAGAGTAGATCGTTGAAGTCGACCGCGTTCTCCTTCTCGAGCTGCGCCTGGTAGAGCGGGAACACCTTCTCGACCACGTCGTCGTAGGAGCCGGTCTTGTGCTCTCGCGGATCGACATTCGCGTTCTTGGCCCGGTCGAATCGACCGAGGATCGTCCGGGGCGAGACCTGCTCGTCGAGCGTCAGCGACTTCAGCAGCCGCTCGACGAGCTTGGTCTGATCGTCGACATCGAAGATCTGGAAGCTCTTCGTCAGGCCGGCGCGATCGGCGTACTTGCGCAGCAACCGCGCGCACGTCGAGTGGAACGTCCCGATCCACATCCGGTCGACGGCCGCGCCGAGGATCTCGCGCAGCCGGTGACGCATCTCGCCGGCGGCCTTGTTGGTGAACGTCACCGCGAGGATCCGCCACGGCTCGGTCCCCGTCTCGACGAGGCGTGCGATGCGGTGCACGAGCACCCGCGTCTTCCCCGTCCCCGCGCCCGCCAGCACCATCAGCGGCCCATCGCCATGCTCGACCGCCGCCCTCTGCTCTTCATTGAACGCGGTCACGACCGTATGTAGCACTCCCGTATGACGTGGCGGCCGGCTACTCGCTTTCAGAGTCGCACTGCAACCTGGGCCGCGGCGTTCGCCGGGGCGACGTGCGGGTGACGGCACGCCGAGGCGACCGTCAACTCAGCCTCCGAAAACGCTCGAGGGCCTCCGTCGCATGCTCTCGCTGGAGCGTGCGAGGAAGCCCGCGAGCGAGGAGAGCCGAGAACCGGAGCGGAGCGGCCTGGTGGCCGCGAGCACCGGAAGCGGAGGGTCGACGAAGCTCCCGGGCTCCGCAGCCGCTCCGCCTGCTCGAGCTCCAGACTAAAAGGTGAGCCTCATCCCGAACTGGACATAGCCCGGTGCATAGCGGCGGTTGGTGTTGCGGTAGTTCGGGTTGCGGTTGATCGGGTCCTGGCGCTCGCCGCCATCGCGGTTGATCGCCTTGACCCAGATCAGATCCTCGTACGTGCCGCCGGAGACCGGGTTGGCGTTCTGCACGCCGCCGCGGGTGTTCTGCGGTGCGTACGTGTCGTCCACGCCGAACGAGCCCTGGCGGTTGTAGATGTTGAAGAGGTCCGCGTAGATCTCGAGGTTCGTGTTCTTGCGCAGGTTCTTCGCGTAGCCGAGGTGCACGTCGAGGCCGTGCTCGAAGTCGGTGCGGCCGATCTGGCCGCGCGGCAGCAGGAACGACTCGTTCGCGCCGTACAGGTAGTGACCGGCGAGCGCGTTCTCCGGGATGCCCGAGAGCGCGCGGAGCCGGATGCCCGTCGTGAAGCTGCCGGCCTTCTTGAGATCGAACGTGTAGTAGCCGTCGAGCTTGATGTAGTGCGGACGATCCTGCGGCAGCGGGCCGTACCGGTTCGCCGTGAGCTCGATGAGGTCGTACTGCGAAGAGATGTTCGGATCGATCTGGCCGTTGTCGTACGAGATCAGCCCCGGGTAGTTACCCTGCGTCCGCGAGTACGTGTACGAGCCCTGCACGTACAGCTTCTTCGAGAAGCGACGCGTCGCCGTGAACTGCAGCGCGTTGTACGTACGCGTCGGCTTGTCGAAGCCGCGGATCCCGCGGAACAGCTGCAGCTGGTTCGTCAGGCGCTGACGCTCCGTGTCGCTGTCCGTGTTCATGATGCGCTGCTCGAGCTTGGTCTCCTCGTCCTTCGACCACTCGCCCGGGTTCGCGATGAGGTAGGTGCTCGCGCCGTCGGTCGACACGTCCTCGATCACGCGACCGAGCTGACGGTTCTGGTACGAGATGCCGATCTTGAGGTCGTCGATGATCTCGTACTCCGCGCCACCGATGATCTCGTCGAGGTACTGCGCCTTGATCCCCGGCGCGACCAGCGTGCCGCTGGCACCGATGAGCTGGCTCGTGCTCGGAGCCGACGAAGTGGTCAGACAGCTCTGACCGTTCAGGCCGCCGATCTTCGGGTCCGCACCCGCCGTGGTGCCGTCGACCTGCGGGGCGCACGTCGCCGCCGCCGTACCGAACGTCTGGCGGAACGTGGTCTCGCCGCCGAACGAGCGGTCGTTGATGTCCATCGGGATGGACTCGAAGTACCGGCCGTAGTTGACATAGATCTTGCTGCGGCCTTCCTTCGTCCAGTCGTAGAGCAGACCGATACGCGGCGCGAACATGCCGTTGAGCACCATCGCGTTCTTGCCGAGCTGCTCCTGCGTCAGCGGGTCACGCTTGTTCGCGAGCGAGTCGGCGTAGCGGAGGCGCTGCTCCTCGTAGCGCATGCCGACGTTCAGCGTCAGGTTCGGCTGGATCTGCCACGAATCGCGCAGGTACACGGCCCAGTTGAACGTGTTGCCCTTCACCTTGGAGCCCGCGTCGCCCGCGCCGAGGTAGTCGCACAGGTACGTCAGGGTGCCGCCGCCACCGACGCCAGAGTTGCCCTTCGGGTCGGGGGTGGTGCAGGTGTCCGAGAACCGCGGGTCCGGGTTATCGGTCTGCGGCGAGCCCTTGAGGCCGAGCAGCTGGACGAAGCGATCGACCACCACCTGGTTGCTCTGGCCGAGGAAGTTCTGGATGAACGCCCCGCCCGAGTAGAGGCGCGCCTTGTCGCGGAGGTTGTTCTCCACGTCGATGCCGGCCTTCAACTCGTGGCTGCCGGCCGCCTTCACGCGCTGGGTGATGTTCACCTTGCCCGCGAAGCGCTGCTCCTTGTCGTCCGTGATCGAGCCCGGGCCGCCGATGACGTAGGGGACGCTGTCGATCGGACAGTTCTGGATCAGCGGGAACTTGTCGTCCGTCGACGTCGGGTTCTCGTTGTCGCGGCATGCAGCGTTCGTCGCAGCCGACTCGCCGAAGTTCGGACCGAGCGTGCCCAGGTTCGAGTTGAAGAGCACCTGCAGGGGGGTGTTGACCGAGGTGGGATCGAAGGGATCCGTCTTGACGTAGTCGCGGTGCCAGCCCGCGATCGCCTCGATCTCGGTCTTGTTGTCGTTGAACTTCGAGGTCCACTTGCCGGACACGTCGGTCGTGAGCTGCTTGCCCTTCGTGCCGGACGTGGCGGGCCCGTAGATCGCCGGGCTCTCGACCGTCGCCGGCAGCGCCTGGAACGACAGCTGCCCCTGGTTCTCGGGGTTCAGCGCGTAGTTGATCTTGCCGATCGCGTTGTACGCGTGCGTCTTCGCGGTCCGGATCTCGCTGTCGATGTTCTCGGTGATGAAGAAGCCGGTCTGCGGATCGACGTCGTACACGCCGTTGCGGTTCGCCATCGGATCGCAACCCGAGACGCTGCCGTCCGGGTTCACGATGTGGCAGTCGGTCCGGCGCTTCGTGGTGCGAGTGATGTCGATGCTCGAGAACTGCGGCACGAAGCCGACGAAGAACCAGAGCTTGTCCTTGACGATCGGACCGCCGATCTCGAAGCCGAAGTCAGCGCGGTAGCCGTTGTCAGCCTTCGCGTCGATCGACGCCGCGTTCGAGGGCGTGCGCTCCACAGCGTGGGTCAGCTGACCGGGCTGATACGTGCCGAAGATCGAGCCCTTGATCTCGTTCGAGCCGCTCTTGGTGACGACGTTCACCACGCCGCCGGTCGCGCGACCGAACTCGGCGTTGTACCCGCCCGTGATCACCTCGATCTCCTCGACGAAGTCGTTGATGACCGGCGAGCCGACGGTGCCGAACGTGAGCCCCGTCGTGTTCACACCATCGACGTAGTACTGGTTCTCGAGCGACGACGACCCGGAGAACGAGACGCCAACGCCATCGTTCTGCGAGCCCGCGGCCGCACCGAGCGCGGCTTCGAACGTGCGGCCCGGGAGCGGGATGTTCTTGATGTAGTTCTTGTCGATCGTGATGCCCTGCGTCGTCGTGGTCGGATCGATCGTCGGAGCGGAGTCCTGGATCTGTACGACCTCGCCGGCCTTCGGGTCGCTCGACAGCTTCTGGTACACGGGCGTCGTCTTGTTGACGCCGACCGAGATGCCAGAGCGCTCGACCGTGGCTTCGAGGTAGTAGAACGTGACGAGGTACTCGCCCGGCGGCAGCGGCGAGATCTTGTACTCGCCGTTGTCGTCGGTGATCTCGGTCTGGGTGCCCTGGAGCGCCGGCGACGCCACCGTGATCGTCACGCCAGCGAGCTTCTCGCCGGTCTTGCTATCGGTCACGACGCCCTGGATGGCGCCGGCGGTGGTCGACTGGGCCCGGGCAACCGTCGGGTCGACCAGGTGAGTCACGACGAGGGCGCCCGCACCGAGGGTCGCCGCGACGAGGAGCTGCTTGGGATTCATGAGAGGGCTCCTAGGTCGCTGCAGTGGTGAAGGTAAAGATCACGACGCCCGACGCCGGCTGTCCGAACGTGTCGGTGACGGTCGTGGGGATGGTGATGGTGTACGTGGTGGTCGGCGCGAACCCGGTCGCGGCGACGGGCTCGATCACGAGTACGGACCCCATGTTCGAGAGACGCACCATGATCGGCGCCGCCGGTGAGATCGTGATGTTGGTGATCGTCGCGGCGTCGAGCGGCACGTTGAGCTCGATGGCAAGTGAGGTCTGACGCGCGACGCCCATCTGACCGTTCACGAACGGTCGCGAGGGAGTGAACGTGAGGGGCTCGACCTTGAACGTGAACGCCGAGGTGTCGCCCGGCGTGCAGTCCTGGGTGACATCGCCAGCCGGGGGCTCGCAGACCGTGATGCCCTGCTTGTCGACCACGTCGGTGCTGAACGCGAGGCGGCACGTGACATTCGTGGGCAGGAGCTTGGGTGCCAGCACGATCGCGGGACCGAGCGCGTCGAAGCCACCCATGGCCGGTGCGGTCTGGTTGCCCGAGGGGTTCCAGTAGCTAGCGTCTAGGTCGAGCGGGACGTCGATGGTGTCCTTGCAGCGCAGCGTCACCGCACCGTTGATGAACACGGTCTTGTCGGCCGCGCCGTCGAGGTCTTCGTCCAGGATCCCGACCGGCTTGTTGATCGGGATCGTCTCGGTGCCGCGCATGCAACCCGCCTGGTTTTGGCAGATGCAGATGGCGTGGGGGCCGTTCGGGCAGCCGTCGACGAGCGCGTCATTCGGCAGCGAGCACTTCGCGACGTCATCCGGGGTGGACCCGACCGGGACGCGGCCGAGGTTGTCGTCGTCGACGAGCCCGCGGCAGACGACCTCCTCGAGATTGTTGCCGACGAGCAGCTCGTCCATGATGATGCGGAACGTGTTGTCGGTGGCGTCCGCGGACGTGACCGGGTGAACCTCGGCGTCGCCGGCGTCGGGGTGGGTACCGAACCCGAACACGCGGCGCGACCGGGTGGTCATATCCCCGGTGGTCATGTTGGTTTCGACGAAGCGCTCGCCGAAGCGAACCTGACGGACCATGGGCGGACCGGCCTCGTTCAGGTCCGTCACGCTGGTGTCAGCGGTGCAGCCCGCGGCGCCTGCGACGCCTGCAACGAGAACCGTCGCGAATGCGACGCCGACAAACTTCAGAGTCCTCTGCATAGTTCCTGTGCTCCCCTTCCGTCTCAGCTGCCCGAGGTCGAGGCGTAACTTCGACAAAATCGCCCGCTTGTAGCGTTCACGCGTCAACTGTGTCAAGGCGCTTCTCCCTGTCCTATCACCGTCGACAACCGAGCTAACACATCCGTCTGATCACGCAGGGTGACAGCGGTGCCATCGCGGTCGCCGTCGCATGTCGCAGACCGCACGCAAGAACGCCCGCATGTCGCAGTGACATGCGGGCGTCTCGTGGCGGGTCTCCAGGGCCCCGGGGGCCCTCGGGCCCGCCGCTACTTGGGCGCGGGGGCCGGCGTGGGAGCGGCCGCGCCGCCCGATTCGTCCTTCGGATCTTCTTTGATCTTCAGGGCGACCTTGATCTCGTCGCGGTTCACGTCCGTCGCGAGGCTGCGAATCGAGTCCATGGTGGAGATCACCTGGCCCCATTTCACCGCCGGATCGAAGTCCACGAACACGACCTTCTCGTTGCCGAGCTTCATCCCCTCGAGACGGGGCCGGAGGTTGGTGAGCAGCTCCGCCGCCTGGATCACCTGCTCCTTGCCGTTGTCGTCGTACTTGATCGAACCGTCCACCTGCACCGTGACGGTGAGCATCACCGCGTTGGGGTCGGGGAGCTCGTCGATCTCCGCCTTGCGAGGCACCTGCAGCGTCTCCATCTTCATCATGATCGGCATGACCACGAGGAAGATGATCAGCAGCACGAGCAACACGTCGATGAGCGGCGTGACGTTGATCTCGGACTGGACGCCGTTCTTGTTGCCGCCGGATGACATCCCCATGGCTAGTGACTGTCCTCGGTCGCGTCCTTGGCGATCGCCAGGTCGACGTTCTCCATGGCCATGGTTTTGTTCATGTACTCGAGCACCGGGTAGATCTTCTCGTACTCGAGCTCCTGGTCCGCCTTGAAGTAGATGCGGTTGACACCATCAGGGTTCTTCGGCGCTGCCCACTGCGCCTTCACCTGGTTGTCCATCTCCTTCAGCGTCGCCTCCGTGACGGGACCGAGCTGCTCCTTCTCGACCCAGAGCACCCCGTCCTTGTCGATCGTGACGACGGGCTGGCTCTTGTCCTTCTCCTGGGAGAAGTTCTTCGCCCCCGGGAGCGGCACGTCGTGGCCGCGCCCCATCACGAGCGTCATCAGCATGAAGATGATGAGCAGCACGAGCATCACGTCCACGAGCGGCGTCACGTTGATGTCGCTACGGACACCGTCGACGTGAGGCTTCTTGTGCTCGGACAACCGCCAGCGGCGGTGCTTATGACCGGCCCGGCCGGCCACGACTAGCCCCGGCCCTCGCGCAGCACGTAGTCGATGAACTCGCTCGAGACGTCGTTCATGTCGATCGCATACTGCTCCACGCGCGACGTGAAGAAGTTGAACGCCATGGCGGAGATGATGGCGACGCCGAGGCCGAGCGCCGTCGACACGAGCGCCTCGGAGATCTTCGGGCCGATGTCGTTGATGGACACCTGACCACCACGCAGCAGCTGGAACGTCCCGAGAATACCGATGACCGTACCGAGGAGGCCGATGAACGGCGTCGCCGAGGCGGTGGTACCCAGATACGTCAGGCCCTTGCGCAGGTTGCTCGTCTCGCGCTCCTTCACGCGCTCGAGCGCACGATTGACGGAGTCGACCAGGTCGAAGTCACCGACATCGTCGGGTCCCTCGGTCGACAGCGCCTCGCGTCCCGAGATGAGCGCGACGAGGCCGGCCTCCATGACCTTGGCGACCGGGCTCTTCGGCATGGTCTTCGCGGCGTTCAGCGCCTCGGTGACCTTGTGCTGACGAAGGTACTCCCCGAGCGCCTGGACGTAGCGGATGCTCTGGTCGCTCGCGGCGCGGTACGTGATGAGCCGTTCCGCAATGACATACAGCATGTACACCGACATCAAGATCATCCCAACGGTGATGATCTTGACGATGATGGACATGTGGCTCCAGATCTCTCCAAAATCCATGGCGCGGTCCTTTCAGGGGCCTTCGAACGACTTCGTTACTTCTGCGAGTAGATGAATGTGACAGCGGTGCACACGGGGACGGGCTTGCCGTTGACCATGTACGGACGATATTTCCAGGCGCGCATCTCGTTCTTGATCTTCGAGTCGTACGCCCCGAACGTGGTGCTCTTGATCTGATTCACGGTGGTGACATCGCCACCGACCGAGATGCAGAGCTTGAATGACCCGACAATCTTGTCCTTGCCGGACCGGCCGATCTCCGTCTTGGTGACGTCGTCCGGAACGATGTTCTTGTTGCCGGCGATGCGCGAGCCCTCGAGCAGCGTGGGCGCGACGATCTGCGGGGCCGCCGGCGGCGGCGGCGGCGGCGGCGGCGGCGGCGGGGGTGCACCCATCACGCCGTTGATGTCACCACCGACGACGCCACCGGCCACGCCACCCTCCTCGCCGCCCTCTTCGCCATTCGGGTCGCCGGCAGTCTCCTCCTGCTTGACCGGCTCCTGCTTGTCGATTTTCATCGGCTGGATCAGGTCCTTGACCGTCTTCTTCTTCGGCGTGATCTGCGGCGTGGTCGGCTTGTTACCACCCGGCGGTGGCGGCGGCGGCGGCGGCGGCGGGGCCGCGAGCGCGAGATCGATCGTGTCTTTCGGGCGATCGAGTTGCTCGATCTCCCAGATCGACTTCGCCCACGCGCCGCCGAAGATCCCGACCTCGATCAGCATCATCGCCGAGATGAGCGGGATCGCCCACTTCGGCATCTTGCGGTTCTTGGACGCGACGAAGTTGCCGAACATCGAGCCGGCCGGCGGCCTCGCGGCGTTCACCCCGGGGCTGCGGTACGGATCGCCCGACGCAGCAGACGTGACGGGTGCCGCCGCCTTCGGCTGTCCGGCGACGGCAGGGCGACCGGCTGCGGGCACGGCCCTGGCCGGATCGTCCGTCTCGCGGATGAACGGAGTGGTCTTGTCGTCGTCTTCATTCGCCATCGTGGTGCTCCTTCTTTGGCGAATCAGCGGCCCTGGCCGGAGCCGGCAGTGGCACTACCCGAACCCGAGCCAGCAGCGGAGCCCGCTGCGGAACCGGAGGCAGAGCCAGAGCCGGCTGCGGAGCCGGGTGCGGGATGGGTGGAGGTGACGGGTGGCGTAGTGCCACCGACCGCTGCTTTCGCCTGTTCAGCTAGAACGCGCGAGACCTTCTGGAGGTCTTGTGCGTTCGCGCGTTCGATGGCGGCCGCGAACGAGGCACCCTGGATGAACGACCGGAAGTTGTAGATGGAACCCTGAAGTCCGAACAGTCTCGCGTTCTTGGGCGCGATCAGGGCGGCCTTTTGCAGCGCGCCGATGCCCTTGTCAGCCACTTCCATGCTCTCGGTGGCGTCCAGCGTCCGGCTGGACAGCTTCGCCCAGGCCACGTTGCCGATGAACTGGTAGGCGCTGACCTTCGCGCTCTCGTCCGGGACGACCTCCGCGACCTTCGAGTACCAGGCGATCGACTTGCGCCACTCGCCGGCCTTCAGGTTGATGCCCGCGAGGTTGCCCATGATCGCGGGATCATTCGGCTTCGCGTCGAGCTGCTTCTGCCAGTACTCGAGCGCCTTGGGATACTGCTCGGAGTCGATCCACACCTGCGTCATCTGCTTGCGGGTGTCATCGTCCTTGGTATTCGCCGCGAGCCACGCCTGGAACTGCGTGGCGGCCGTGTTCGCGATCTCGGGTGCCGTGAGCGAGCAGTACTGGGCCTGCTTGCACTGGAAGCTCGACGGGCAGACGTTCTTCGCATCGCATGCCACGAAGGTGCGGTCGCCGGCCTTCACGCAGACCTGCGCCGGGACCATCTTCACGCCCGGGATCTGCCCGCAGACGGCATCGCCCTCGATCCCCAGCAGGATCGGGCCGTCGAACCCGGGCTTGAACACCTTCGTGTACGCGAGCCCGAGGTTGTAGTGGATGATCGGGTCCTCGACGGTCTTCAGCGCCTTTTCGTAGGAGCCGACGGCGTCGACGAACTGCATCTCGCGGAACTGACGGTTGCCTTCGCGATTCGCGCTGCGACCTGCCAGCTGCTTGCACCCGGTCGAGGCAACGATTGCCCCGACGAGAAAGGTGACGAGCACTGCGCCGGTGGACCGACTCATAGGGCGCGCGACTATACATACGGGCGTAAGGGTCATCAACCGACTTGGTGCCCTCGCGCACTGTCCGGGTGCGTGGTGGCGGCGTCACCTCGGGTCGCAGCCGAGCCATCGAGCGTGGCGCGCGGCGGGCCCGTTAGATGATCGCGAGGGACAGATTGATCGAGTACTCGGCGAGGTCGGGCTCGTTGGGGGCCGACGTCGTGATCTTCGCGGTGCCCGCCTCGATGCAGGTGCGGACCGGATCCTCCGAGGCGCCGACCACGCCGCGCAGCTTGATGATGCTCTTCGTCACCGCGACGCGCTCGCCCGCGATCGCGATCATGATCTGGCCCTCCACGCGGGGCTTGGCCTGCCGCGCCTCGGGAGGGACGGCCGCGGCGCAGTCGTGCACGATCGCCTGCACCTGCTCCGTGATCGCGTGCACCACCTTGGAGTCGATGCGGTGGGCGTCGGGGGCGTGGAAGTTCGGCGGGATGTCGCGGGGAGCGTGGTAGCCGGTGCGATGGTCGCGGATCTCCTTGCCGTCGACCTCGTAGACGTTCACGGGCGGGGCCTCGTAGCCGTCGCGAGCCGGCACCTGGGAGCCCGCCGCGACGGGGGCCGCCGACCCGCTGCCGAGCATCGGCTGCGTGGTCGGCGGAGGCGGCGCGTGCGGGGCGGGCGCGAGAGTCGCGACCGGCGTGGCGGGCTCGGCGTCCGGCTGCTGCCGGAGCTTCACGAGCAGCACGACCGCCGCGACCACGACCGCGGCCACGCCGACATAGAGGAGCGAGCGGGAGGTGGAGCGCGCCATCGCCATCTATGTTGGTCCTAGCACGCGCCTGCGGACGATTCCGGTGGCGGTGTGCCGCGGATCACCTCGACGTCCCCGGAGCGCACGCGGTGGAGCGCGCCCACCCGGTCCCGCAGCAGCAGCGCGCCGTCGCCATCGAGCCCGGCGACCGTCCCGACGAGCTGCTCGCCGCCGATCGTGGCGCGCGCCGCGAGGCCCGGTGCCATGCGGGCCTGCCACGCATCGATGATCACGGCGAGCCCGGCCGCCGAGTAGCGGTCGAGCCAGTGCTGCACGTGACCGAGCAGGATCTCGACGACGTGATCGCGCAGCGCGAGCGGGTTCTCGTAGTGAAGCGCGGTCGCCTGGGCGAGGCTCGTCGCCGTCGCGGCCACCGCCGGCGGCGGATCGTCGGCGAGGTTCATCCCGATGCCGATCACCACGGCATCGAGTCGGGGGCCCTGGCTCTGAGCCTCGACGAGCACGCCCGCGAGCTTCTTGCCGCGCACGAGGACATCGTTGGGCCACTTGAGCTCCGCGGCGGCGCCGAGCTGGCGGGCGGCATCGCAGACCCCGATCCCGATCGCGAGCGTCATCGGGGGGACCTGCGCGAGCGGCAGGCTCGGACGCGTGATCGCGGAGAGATACAGCCCGGTGCCCGGCGGGGACTCCCAGCGGCGATCCTCGCGTCCACGCCCCGCGGTCTGGGCATCGGCGATGATCACGGTGCCGTGGCTCGCGCCGCCCCGGGCGAGCCGCCCACCCTCGTCGTTGGTGGAGCCGCACGTGCCCAGCGCGATGCGCTGCGAACCGAGCCACGTGGCCCGCGGCGGCGTCACCGGCCCACTCGAACGTCGAGGCCGATGTCGACGGCGGGCGCGGAGTGCGTCAGGGCGCCGACGGAGATGAGATCGGCTCCGGCGCGCGCGTACTCCGCGATCGTCGCGAGCGTGATGCCGCCCGAGACCTCGACGATCACGTGGCGCGAGTGGGCCCGCGCCGCCGCGACCTCGACCTGCGCCGGGGTCATGTTGTCGAGCAGGACGATCTCCGCGCCGGCGGCGAGCGCCTCGTCGAGCTCGCCGAGGTTCGTGACCTCGACCTCGATGCGCAGAGGATGCGGCGCACGCGCCTTCGCCGTCTCGACGGCGGCCCGGACCGACCCGCACGCCGCGATGTGGTTGTCCTTGATGAGGATGCCCGAGCCGAGGTCGAAGCGATGGTTGCCGCAGCCGCCGGCGAGGACCGCCGCCTTCTCGAGCACGCGAAAGCCCGGCGTGGTCTTGCGCGTGTCGACCACGCGGGTCGAGGTGCCCGCCACGGCGTCGTGGTAGCGCTTCGAGAGGGTGGCCACCCCGGAGAGCCGCTGGACGAAGTTCAGGGCGGTGCGCTCGGCGGCAAGGACGGTGGCGGCGCTCCCGCGCGCGGTCATCACGAGCCCGCCCCGGTCGATGCGATCCCCATCGACCGCGTGGAGCTCGACATCGATGTCGGGATCGACGAGCGCGAACACGGCCGCCGCGACGTCGATCCCGAACAGCACGATCGGCTCGCGTGCATTCATGTCGGCCACGACGGGAGCGGCGTTCGCGGGAGTGACGGTGATGGCGGACGTGATGTCGCCGCGGCCAAGATCCTCGTCGAGCGCGAGCTCGATCAGCCGCCGGACCGCGGGGATCGCGGCGAGCCCGCGAGGAAGACGCGCTTGTGCCATCGCGCGCACGTATACGGTTCGCGGCCCGTTCGATCAAGTGGCTATCAAAAGACTAGGCAGCCATGGCGCGCGCGGCGATCGCGGCGCGGCTCGGCTGGAGCACGGCGGTGAGACAGGCGGCCGACCCGCCCCCGAGCTGGAACTGCTCGAGCGGCGTGTGCAGAATGCGCCGACCCGGGCAAGCGAGCGCCGCCGCGACGTCGGGCGCGTCCGTGCTTCACCAGTCCCGCATGCTGGGCGCACGCGCGCGCCGAGTCGGCGGCGCCGACCTGCATGTGCGGGTTGATCGACCACGCCACGCGATAGCGGCACTGGTCACCGCCGTGGTCACAAACGCACGCGGGTCGTCCAACGACCTACGTTGTCACGGCAGGTGCTTCGAGCAACCCCCGCGCCAGCTCGCCGAGCTACCCGGACGGGGAGTCGTCAGTGCCAGATCTGGATCGGCCAGCCGTGCCGCCGCGCGTGCCGGCGCAGCCGCGCATCGGGGTTCACCGCGACCGGCGTGCCGACCCGGGAGAGCAGCGGCAGATCGTTGAACGAGTCCGAGTAGAACGTGGAGCGAGAGAGATCGACGTCGTGCTCGGCGGCCCAGCGCTCGACGATGGCGACCTTGTGGTGCCCGAAGCACGGGCTCGCGTGACCGGTGAAGCGGCCCTCGCGCACCTCGAGCACCGAGGACAGCACGTGGTCGATGCCGCAGGCGGCGGCGACGGGACGCGCCGCGTACTGCGTCGAGCCAGTGGCGAGCACGAGCACATCGCCGGCCTGGTGGTGGTGCCACGCCGCCACGCGCGCGGCGGGTGCGATCGCGGGCGCGATGTGGTCGCGGAACCAGGCGGTAGAGGTCTCGATCATCTCGGCCTCGGAGTCGCCTTCGAGGCCGGCGACGAGCCGCGAGAACACGGTCTCCATGTCGAGCACCGCGAGCTTGTAGAGCAGGCTCCAGTACGTCGCCTTCGCGAGCATGCGCGTGGACAGCTCCCCGCGCGCGTAGAGGAACCGGGACCAGCTCGTCGCCGTGTCGACCCGGAGCAACGTCTTGTCCATGTCGAAGAGCGCCGCGGTCCGCGCCGTCATCGCAGCACCGTCATCGCAGCACCGTCAGATCGAGCACGCGGATCAAGATGTTCGAGCCCGCGTGAGTCAGCGTCGGGGCGAGGATGGATCGCGTGGACGATCGCATCCATCCGAACAGGAGCCCGGGGAAGAACGTCGCGAGCGCGCGGGGATCGCCATCCTTGGGGAGGTGGACCAGCGCGAACGCCGCCGCCGAGAGCACCAGCGCGAGCCCGATGCCGCCGCCGAGCACGCGCCGCTTCGGCGGGAACCGCTGCTCCAGTAGCCCGAGCAGGAACCCGCGGAAGAACAGCTCCTCGGGCAGCGCGACGACGACGAGCTGCATCGCGCAGAACTTGCCGAACGCCAGATCGACCGCGGGCAGGTGGAGCCCCGCGATCCCGCTGTAGCGGTGGCACATGCCGCGCGGCACCAGGTGGGCGAGGACGTGCGAGTTGCACGCGATCTCGTAGAACGCGAAGTAGCCGAGCGCGAACACGGGGAAGATCGCGAGGATCGCGATCCCCGCGGTCGCCACGCCCCGCCTCACGGGCTCCGCGTGGAACCCGTAGTCGTCGAGGTCCTCGTGGCGGCGCCACGCCATCAGCACCGGCGTGTACAGGAACAGGACCGCCACCAGCGCCGAGCCGAGATGCCCGATCGCCGGGAGCTGGATGTCGACGCGAACGAGCACCGTCACGAGCGCCGCGACCACTGCCCACGCGATGGCCGCATCCCGCCCCGCGTTCTGGCTGGCGATCGGCACGGAGCCCCTCCTCTACTCGCCCGTGCGCAGCGGTCGGTACGATCCGGTCACCACGGTCTCGGCGATCACCGGCGTGGCGAACTCGGCGACGAGCGTCAGCTGGCCGGCGGCGAGATCCGCGGCACTCGCATAGCCCCATGCCTGCACGTACGCCGTCGTCGAGGGCGGGATGTTCAGCACCGCGAACAGGCCGTCCGGCCCGCTCGCCTCGTGGCGCTGGTGACGGATCGGCAGCCCGTTCGCGAAGTAGTACGTCGACGCACCCGGGAGAAACGTCGGGGTGCCGCGCGTGCTCGACACGGTCGCGATGAAGTTCGACAGCTCGTGCGCCTGGCAGTCGCGCACGGCGCCCGCGAGGACCCCCGTGCCCGGGACGCGGTCATCGCCCGCGCCGACGAGCGCGGGGATCGTGTTTGCCGTCGCGAGCAGCACGTTCTGGATGTTCTCGTAGCTCTGGGCCGCCGGCGTCGCGGGGATGAACTGGTTCAGCAGCAGCGTGTCGAGCGAGTCTGACTTCGTCATCTTGAAGCCGAAGAGCTTCGTGCCCGCGGGGATGCGCACGGAGACCGTGCCGTCGCTGGCAGACGTGACGGCGGGATCGAACGGGGTGCCGACCGCCGTGCCGGCAAACGCCGTGACCTGCACGTTGCCCGACGCCTGCTTGTGCTCGAAGTCGGTGACCTTGGTCGCGAGGGTGATGTCGGTCGCGGCCGCCACCACCGCGGTCGGGGTCCCGAGGCACGATAGATCCGGCGCGCCGACGCTCGCGCCTGCCGCGTTCGCCTGCAGCACGGCCGCGGGCTTCGCGAACCCGATGCCGTAGTTCGGATCCGGCGCATCGGGCGCGATGCCATCGGTCGCATCGGTGCCGTCGCTGACGCCACCCCCGCCTCCGCAGGCGCCGGCGAGCGCTGCCGTCACGATCCAGCCGATCGAAGCCAACCCAGTCGCGAGCGAACGAGTGCGCATGAGGGCTGGTTTGTAACACGCGGCCGCGGGTAGAACCGTGGGCATGGAGCTACGTCAGATCCGTGACCTCCTGGGCGACCAGGCCTCGCTGCTCGACCACCAGTGCAAGACGATTCCGACGAGCATGCTCACGCTGCCGTCGCCGACCTACCTGGATCACAGCTTCTCGCAATCCGATCGTACGCCGCGCGTGCTCGGCGCGATGCAGCGCATGTATGGCCACGGCCGGCTCGCGAACACCGGCTACCTCTCGATCCTGCCGGTGGATCAGGGCATCGAGCATTCCGCCGGGGCGTCGTTCGCGCCGAACCCGATGATGTTCGATCCCGACTCCATCGTCCGCCTCGCGATCGAGGGCGGCTGCAACGCCGTGGCCTCGACGTTCGGCGTGCTCGGCATCGTGGCGCGCAAGTACGCGCACAAGATTCCGTTCATCGTGAAGATCAACCACAACGAGCTGCTCTCGTACCCGAATACGTACGATCAGACGCTGTTCGGCACGGTGAAGACCGCGTTCGACATGGGCGCGACCGGCATCGGGGCGACGATCTACTGGGGCTCCGCCGAGTCGCGGCGCCAGCTCACCGAGCTCAGCACCGCCTTCGCGCAGGCTCACGAGCTCGGCATGTTCACGGTGCTGTGGTGCTACGTGCGCAACAACGCGTTCAAGACCGCGCTTGGCGACGAGAGCCTGTCCGCCGACCTCACCGGCCAGGCCAACCACCTCGGCGTGACGATCCAGGCCGACATCATCAAGCAGAAGCTGCCGGAGCTGAACGGTGGCTACAACGACCCCGCGCTGAAGGGCCTCGGGAAGACCCACAAGAAGGTCTACACGGAGCTCACGACGGACCACCCGATCGACCTGACGCGGTACCAGGTCGCGAACTGCTACATGGGGCGCGTCGGGCTCATCAACAGCGGTGGCGCGGCCGGCGAGAACGATCTCCACGACGCCGTGAAGACCGCCGTGATCAACAAGCGCGCGGGCGGCACCGGGCTGATCCTCGGCCGCAAGGCATTCCAGCGGCCGTTCGCCGAAGGCGTCGAGCTGCTGAACGCGATCCAGGATGTGTACCTGAGCCGCGACGTCACGATCGCGTAGAAACCCAACATCGGCTCGCGCGAGCGGTGGCACCTACACCGGCGCGCCCTGCGGGTTACGGCCGCCCGTCGCATCACGCACGTCTCGCGCTCCTCGACGGATTCGCCGACACAACCTGATACGCTGCGGGGCATGGCGCGTCTGGGCGAGCTGCTGGTGGCAGCCAAGGTGCTGACCGCCGGGCAGGTCGAGCAGGCGCTGCGGGCCCAGGTGATGTGGGGCGGTCGCCTCGGCACCAACCTCGTCGAGCTGGGGTTCCTCGACCTCGACGCGCTCTCGAAGGCGCTCGGCCGGCAGTTCCGGCAACCCGCGGCGCTCGCCCGTCACTTCGAACGCATCGATCGGGAGCTGCAGTCGAAGCTGTCCGCCGACGTGGCGGAGCGGTTCTCGGTGGTGCCGATCGCGCGGCTGGGAGCGGCCCGGGATCGCATCGCGATCGTCTCGACCGCCCCACTGGATCGGCGCGCCCTCGCGATCGTCGCCGACGAGCTCGGCGTGGATCCCAGCCAGCTGGTGACGTCGATCGCCGCGGAGCTGCGCATCCGCTACCACCTCGAGCGCGGATACGGCATCCCCCGCGGTACGCGGTTCCTGCGGGCGAAGGGCAAGTCGGGTCCGCCCGTGCCCCAGTTCGTCATCGAGCAGGTGGCGCCGGACACCCTCGGCGAGTCCGACGAAGAGCTGGACATCGACGGCCTCACCCAGTCCGCGAACGAGTCCATCCCCGAGCCCATCCCCGACGGGGTGGACGTCGACTTCACCGACGACGACGTGTCGACGCGTCCGTACCTGGTCTCCGCGCCCGTGGCGGCGCCCGACCCGAAGCCGCGCACCTACCCCACCACCCGGCCGCGCCTCGCAGCAGCTCGTCCGGCCGCGCCCGCGCCCGAGCCGCCGCTCACGCTCCAGGACCCGATCGACGACCTCAGCTCGATCGCCGTCCTCGAGGACGAGGAGCTCGGAGTCCCGGCCGAGGCCATCGAGAGCGAGGTCACCGGCAAGGAGCGCCGTCGCTTCATCCCGACGATCGGCGACGAGCCCGAGCCGAAAGCAGCCGAGCCGGGGCCCGAGCCCGGCAAGGGCACGATCGGACGCATCGCGATCCGCAAGGTCGTCGCGGCAGCCGCGCCGGCCGGTACCCGGCGCATCACCGCATCCGCGTCCGCGACCCTCGGCGAGGCAGCACGCGCGATCCGCCGCGGTGGCAACCGGGACACCGTCGGCGACCTCGTCCTGAATGCCGTCGAGCGATTCGTGCCGACCTGCGAGGCCGCGCTGTTGCTCGTGATCCGCGGCGACATCGCCGTCGGCTGGAAGAGCTTTCACCGCGGCGGCGCGAGCATCCCCGAGATCGGCGTGCCGTTGTGCGAGCCCGGGCTGGTGCCTCGCGTCGTGCAGCGCGCGGCGAGCATGCGGGCCCCCGCCGGCGACCTCACGCCGGTGGACCAGGAGCTGCTCGCCTCGCTCGAGCCCGCTGCCGGCGATCTGCTCGTCGTGCCGGTGACGATCAGCGGGCAGGTCCTCTGCCTCGTCGCGCTGGCGTGCGCGCGCGACGAACCGGTCGCGAGCACGGAGACGATCGCCGGGGCTGCAGGGGCCGCGTTCGCGCGCCTCATCCGCGACGCGAGCCGGTAGGACCGATGGGGCTTGATCGCTAGCCCCTCGTCGGGCAAGGTGCGCGCCGGAATGACCGCCGCGACCCCCGAGACCGAGATTCCCGGCACGCAGCGCAAGAAGCACCGCCACGACCTCGGCCACGAGGACCACGGCGCAGTTCTCGCGATGCGCACGACGCGCGGCATCCAGATCCTCCTGGCCATGTGGATCGCGGGCACGCTCCTGCTCGCCGTGTGGGTCCTCGTGGACGCGTCGCGATAGCGCTACCGACCGCACGACCGATCGGTCATGCTGGTCGGTCGGCACGCTTGTCATGATTCCCGACGACGTCATCACGCAGATCCGCTCCGCGGCCGACATCGTCGCGGTCGTCGGTCAGCACGTGCAGCTGCGCAAGGCGGGCCGTAACTGGAAGGGCCTGTGCCCCTTCCACGGCGAGAAGACACCGTCTTTCAACGTCTCGCCGGACAAGGGCTTCTTTCACTGCTTCGGGTGTCAGAAGCACGGCGATGTCTTCAGCTTCGTGATGGAGCTCGAGGGCAAGAGCTTCGTCGAGGCCGCCGAGCAGCTCGCCGGCCGCTTCAACATCGTGGTCCCGCGCGTGGAGGAGAACCCGGAGCTGCGCAAGCTGCGGGGCGAGCGGGTGTCGATGCTCGAGCTGAACAAGCTCGCGACGGCGTTCTATCGCAGCGTGCTCGCGGATCCGGTGCGCGGCGAGCCGGGCCGCGCGTACCTGGCCAAGCGCGGCGTCTCGCAGGTGACGGCGGACACCTTCCAGCTCGGGTACGCGCCCGCCGAGTGGGGCGCGCTCGCCGATCATCTGAAGGAGCAGCGCGCCGATCTCGAGCTCGCCGTGAAGGTCGGGTTGCTGGCCCCGCGCCCGCGCACCGGGGGCTACTACGACCGCAATCGCGATCGCCTCGTCTGCCCGGTCGTGGTCCCCGGCGGCGATGTCGTCGGCTTCTCGTCGCGCGTGGTCGCGTCAGCCCCCGAGGGAGAAGGTGTCGACCCGCCTCCGAAGTACATCAACAGCCCGGAGAGTGCGGTCTACAAGAAGAGCAAGCTCCTGTTCGGGCTCGCCCAGGCGCGCGAGGGCATGGCGGCGAAGAAGCGGGTCGTCCTCGTCGAGGGCAACTTCGACGTGGTCTCGCTCCACCAGGCGGGATTCACGGAGGTGGTCGCACCGCTCGGCACGGCCCTGACCGCCGAGCAGGTCGGGCTGCTGCGCCGCCTCGCCGACAAGGTCATCCTGCTCTACGACGGAGACCGCGCGGGCTACAAGGCGACGATGCACGCGCTCGAGCTCTGCATCGAGGCCGACGTGCCCGTTCTCGTCGCGAGCAACGCGGGCAATGGCCGGTCGGGCGCGCAGAAGATCGGCGGCGGCCTCGACGACGGCATGGATCCCGACAGCCTCGTGGTCGGCGGCGGTGCGGCCCGCCTGCAGGAGACGCTGGACCGGGCCCGCAGCGGGATCGAGTTCTTCGCCTACGAGGTCTGGGGCAAGGCGACGAACGCCGAGTCACGCGCGCGCGCACTGGACGATGCGGGCCGGCTCATCGCGAAAGTTGCGAGTCCCACCCAGCGTGATCTAATCGTGCACACCTTGGCGACCGCGCTGTCCGTGGATGTGAGTGTCGTTGCGAACGCGATCGCGCGGGCGGGCCGGGCTGCGGCCGGCGCGAGCGGGTCCCGGGATCCGCGCGATTCACGCGATCAGCGCCTCGGCGGCCCCACGTCCGGCCCGTCGAGCGGAGCTACGAATGCTCCCGAGACGCCTGCCCCGCCAGCCCGCCCCGAGAACTGGCGGCCGCCCACCGACGAGATCGAGGTGTTGTCGGTCCTGATCGACCACCCGTCTTTGATCGCAACCCCCGAAGCAGACAAGGCTTTTTGGCTCTTGACGGACGCTCGCCTTCGAGACATGTATTCCGCGGCTCGGGCGGGACAGTCCCTCCTCGAGCTCGCGCCCGCGACCCTGACACCCGAGCTCGCCAAGCAAGTGCTCTCCGGCAAGTACGTCTCCCACCCGCATCCCTCGACGGCGCTCGCCAACATGGTGCGCGGCCTCGAGCATCGCCAAGCGGAGATCGAGCGCGCGTCCGTGGGCAAGAGCCTCGCAGGCGCTCGCCACCACGGCGACCGCGATCGCCAGCGCCTGCTCGCGCAGCTCGCCGTCGCCGAGAAACAGGGTGACGCCGTCTCCGTGGCGCGCCTCCGACTTTCGTTATCCGAACCCGACACGTCCGCAGGAAAGCAGGTCGACTGAACATGGCCACGAACGCAAAGAGCAAGTCGGGGAAAGACGGCAAGGACGTGAAGGAAGTGAAGGAAGTGAAGGACGTCAAAGGCGGAGCGAAGGCAGCCGCGACCCCGGGTGCACCTGCGGCGAAGAAGGTCGATGCGAAGGACAGTGGCCTGAAGGCTCCCGTCCCGGGCAAGCCGCTCTCGAAGGCTGCGCTCGCGAAGCCGCTCACGAAGGCCGCGAAGCCGTCCCGTCCGCGCGACGAGGATGACGATTTCGGTGGTGACGACGACGACGAAGACTTCTCGATGCCCAAGGTGCCGAAGGCCGGCGCCGTCCCGAAGGCGGGCAAGGCCGCTGCCAAGGCGCCGATCCCCACGTTCGACGACGACGACGCGGTCGCCAGCGATCTCGGCTTTGCCGAGGAGGACGACAGCGAGGACCTCGTCCCCGGCGCCCGTCCCGCGCCGCGCAGCGTCGCCGCCGATGCCGATGCTGCCGCGCTCGATGCCGAGACTCGCAAGAAGCCGGCGCGCTCGGGCGGCGGCAGCAAGGACTCGATGCGCGACAAGCTCATCGAGCTCGGCAAGCAGAAGGGCTTCGTCACGTACGACGAGGTCAACGACCATATGCCCGAGGACGTGGTCTCGACCGACCAGATCGACGTGTGGCTGTCCGCCCTCGGCGAGCACGGCATCGAGGTCGTCGATGCCGCCGGCAACCGTCGCGAGGCCGCCACCGATGCGCCGGCCGGCGCGGTCGTCGACAAGGACAAGGAAGAGGGCGAGGTCGACGAGGACGAGGAGTACGCCTACTCGCGCACGAGCGATCCCGTCCGCATGTACCTGCGCAAGATGGGCTCCGTCTCGCTGCTCACCCGCGAGGGTGAGGTCGAGATCGCGAAGCGCATCGAGGACGGCGAGCGCAAGATGCTCCAGGCGGTGCTCAACAGCTCCGTCGCCGTCGAGGAGCTCCTCGAGATCGGCGAGCGCCTGCGCCGCGGCAAGGTCCGCGTCAAGGATGTCGTCAAGGACATCGACGAGGACGAGGCCGAGTTCAACGAGCAGTTCTATGTCGATCGCGTCTGCAAGATCATCGACAAGGTCCGCAAGCTCCAGCGCGACACCGAGAAGCTCGAGGAGAAGCTCGGCGAGGCCGACACCGATGCGAAGAAGCGCAAGGTCAAGGACGCGCAGAAGGACAACCGCGCGCAGATGTTCGAGGACCTGTCCGACCTGCGGCTCAACAAGCCCACGGTCGATCGCATCGTCCTCCAGCTGAAGAACATCATCGCGAAGCTCGACAAGACCGAGCTCGAGATCCGGCAGTGCGAGGCCAAGGCCGGCCTGCCCGCCGCGGAGATCCGCAAGACGCTCCGCGAGATGCGCAGCTCCCCGCAGCGCGCGCGGGCCGTCGGCAAGAAGCTGATGCTGACGCTCCCCGACTTCGAGGAGATGGAGGAGCTCATCAAGAGCTCGATGCGCAAGGTCGCGCTCCTCGAGGAAGAGGTTCGCTCCACGGCGCCCGAGCTGCGCTCGACGTATCACGACCTTCGTGAAGGCGAGCGGATGGCCGATCGCGCGAAGAGCGAGCTGGTCGAGGCGAACCTCCGCCTCGTGGTCTCGATCGCGAAGAAGTACACGAACCGCGGGCTGCAGTTCCTCGACCTGATCCAGGAGGGGAACATCGGCCTCATGAAGGCCGTCGACAAGTTCGAGTACAAGCGCGGCTACAAGTTCTCGACGTACGCGACGTGGTGGATCCGCCAGGCGATCACCCGCGCGATCGCCGACCAGGCGCGCACGATCCGCATCCCCGTGCACATGATCGAGACGATCAACAAGCTCGTCCGCACGACGCGCTACCTCGTGCAGGAGCTCGGTCGCGAGCCGACGCCCGAGGAGATCGCCGAGCGCATGGAGCTGCCGCTCGACAAGGTCCGCAAGGTCCTGAAGATCGCAAAGGAGCCGATCTCGCTCGAGACGCCGATCGGCGAGGAGGAGGACTCGCACCTCGGTGACTTCATCGAGGACAAGTCAATCATCTCCCCGAGCGAGAGCGTGATCTCGGTGAACCTCGCGGACCAGACCCGCAAGGTGCTCGCGACGCTGACGCCGCGCGAGGAGAAGGTCCTCCGCATGCGCTTCGGCATCGGCGAGAAGTCCGACCACACGCTCGAGGAGGTCGGCCAGGACTTCGAGGTGACGCGCGAGCGCATCCGCCAGATCGAGGCGAAGGCGCTTCGCAAGCTGCGGCACCCGTCGCGCAGCAAGCGCCTCAAAGCGTTCGTCGAGAACTAGCGCCGCGTGACGGACGTCCAGGCCGTGCTCGCGCACGTCTGGCACGCGTGGTCGGCCGTCCTGGTCGCCGCATTCGTGCTGATGCGGATCGCGACGCGGTCCGCGCCGGCGGTGGAGCGCTCGCACCTGCGAGCCGCGGGTGGGCTCGTGCTCGCCCAGCTCGTCGCGGTGGGCATCGGCGCGGCGCAGCTCACGACGGGCTACGAGACGCTCGTCGCCGACCTCATCGCGCTGTCATTCCTGTGGCTCGCGTTCATCTCGATCGGGTCGATCCTCGTGTTCCGGCTGGTGCTCCCGATGCTCGGGATGCTGCTGCCGCGCATCCTGATCGACCTGTTCACGGCGGTGATGGTGATCGTCGCGTTCATCGCGGTGGGCAAGCGCGCGGGGTTCTCGATCGCGGGGCTCATCACGACGAGCGCCGTGCTCACCGCGGTGATCGGCTTCTCGCTGCAGGACACGCTCGGCAACGTGATGGGCGGGCTCAGCGTGCAGCTCGACAAGTCGATCAAGGTCGGGGACTGGATCTCGCTTGGCGCCGGTCAGCCGATCGGACGTGTGAGCGAGATCCGCTGGCGCTTCACCGCGATCGAGACCCGCAACTGGGACACGATCATCATCCCGAACGGCATGCTCGTGAAGAGCGCCGTCACCATCTTCGGCCAGCGGACAGGCGCGCCCGTGCAGACGCGGCGGACGATCGACTTCCACGTCGACTTCCGCACGCCTCCGACGGAGGTGATCGCCGCGGTCGAGGCGGCGGTGCGCGCCGATCCGGTCCCCGGCATGGCCACGACGCCCGCTCCGATGGTGCTGCTGATGGCGATCCAGGACAGCTACGCGCAGTACGTGGTGCGCTACTGGCTGACGGACCTGCCCTCCGACGATCCGCCCGACAGCGCCGTGCGGACGCGCATCTGGTACGCGCTGCGGCGTGCGGGCATCCCGATGTCGATCCCGGCCCAGGCCGTGTTCCTCACGACGGAGAGCGACGCGCGCGAGGAGCGCAAGGTCGTGGAGGAGCGCGACCAACGCCAGGCCGCGCTCGCGAGCGTGGATCTGTTCCGGGCCCTGCCGGAGGCCGTGCGCGACGCCCTCGCGCAGCAGCTCGTCTTCGCCCCGTTCGGGGCCGGCGAGACCGTGACCCACGAGGGCGCCCAGGATGACGGGCTGTTCATGATCGTGAAGGGCGAGGCCGTCGTGCGGATCGGCACGGGCACCGATCAACGCGAGGTGGCCCGGCTGACAGCAGGCCAGTTCTTTGGCGAGATGTCGCTCATGACCGGCGAGGCGCGGACTGCGAGCGTGCTCGCCGCGACAGACCTCACGTGCTTTCGCGTGGACAGCGGCTCGTTCAAGGCGATCTTGCGCGCGACGCCGTCGGTCGCAGACCAGATCGCCGAGGTCCTGGTCCAGCGGCGGTCCGCGCTCACGGCCGCGCGCGGCGAGCACGACGAGACCAAGCGCAAGCGCGCCGAGACGGCGAAGCAGGACCTGCTCGGGCGGATCCGCGGCTTCTTCGGCATCACGACCCTCTGAGGTAATTGCGGACGCCACTCGAGGCGCGCGCGGGGCGCCGGGTCCGTGGCGGGCTGCGTCATGCAAGCGCTCGGTCCGACCACGCGTAAAGATTTGCGCAGGGGGTGCGGAGTTACACACCAAATGGTCGAAGGTGGGTGTCGGCCCGCGCAGCGCCGAACCGATCTCGCGCGTGGTTTCAGCAACTTACACCGTCAGATGCCTGGCACGTCCGATGCTGAGTAGGACTCGCAATGACTGACCGCGAAGCGAAGACCCGCGCCGTGAAGATCCTGGCGAAGTCGATCTATCGCGATCTGGAGGCACAGGGCTTCGATCAGAAGCAGATCGTCTCGCTCGCGACCGAGCTCATCAGCGAGGTCACCTCGAAGATGGCGGGCGACAAGCCGTCCGCCCAGTCCGTCGCGTAGCGCGCCGCCGCGCCCCGACCACATCTCGATTCGCAACGACACCGCCGGGCTGCCTTCGCATCCCGGCGGTTCGGCGTTTCGGGGCATTGTTCGCGCTCGCACGCTCGCGCTAGCTTCCGCGCATGGCGAAGGTTCGTATCGGTATCAACGGGTTCGGTCGCATCGGTCGCGGCTTCGTGCGCTGCCTCGCGGCGCAGCGCGACAAGTTCGACCTCGTCCTCATCAACGACCTCACCGACGTCGGCACGCTCGCGCACCTCCTCAAGTACGACTCGGTGCACGGCAAGTACCCGGGCACGGTCGCGGTGAAGGACGGATCGCTCGTCGTCAACGGCGACACGGTCGAGATCAGCGCCCACAAGGATCCGGCCGCCATCGGCTGGAAGGCGAAGGGCGTCGACATCGTGATCGAGTCGACCGGCAAGTTCGTGGACAAGGAGGGCACCAGCAAGCACCTCGCGGGCGGGGCCCGGAAGGTCCTGATCTCGGCACCCGCCAAGAACCCCGATGTCACGATCTGCATGGGCATCAACACCCAGGTCTACAAGCCAGCCGAGCACCACATCATCTCGAACGCCTCGTGCACCACGAACTGCCTCGCGCCGCTCGCGAAGGTCCTCGAGGAGTCGTTCGGCGTGGTCTCCGGCCTCATGACCACGATCCACTCGTACACGAACGACCAGCAGATCCTCGACCTGCCTCACAAAGATCTCCGTCGCGCCCGCGCGGCCGCGCTGTCCATGATCCCCACCACCACCGGCGCGGCCAAGGCGTTGAAGGAGGTGCTGCCGTCGATGGCCGGCAAGCTCGACGGCATGGCGATCCGCGTCCCGACGCCGAACGTCTCGCTCGTCGACCTCACCGTGAAGCTCGCGAAGAAGGCGGATGCGAAGACGATCAACGACGCGTTCCGCGCGGCCGCCGCAGGCCCGCTGAAGGGCATCCTGCAGGTCGTCGACGAGCCGCTCGTCTCGATCGACTTCAACGGCGATCTGCACAGCGCGAGCCTCGACGCACAGCTCACGACGGTGATCGACGATCAGGCCAAGGTCCTCGCCTGGTACGACAACGAGATGGGCTACTCGCAGCGCCTGTTCGATCTCGCCGCGTTCGTCGCGGAGCGCCTGTAGTCATGCCGCTGCCCGGCGGCATCAAGTCCCTCGAGGAGCTCCCCGTCGAGGGCAAGCGCGTCTTCGTGCGCGTCGACTTCAACGTCCCGATGGAGAAGAAGTCGAAGAAGATCACCGACGACGCGCGCATCGTCGCGGCGATCCCGACGATCAAGCACCTGATCGAGCGCGGTGCACGCATCGTGCTCGGCTCCCATCTCGGGCGTCCGGACGGCCAGGTGAAGCCGGAGCTCTCGCTCGAGCCCGTCGCCGCGCGACTGGCGGAGCTCATCGGCCAGGACGTCGTGCTGGCCGACGAGCCCGTGGGTGATGGGGCGCGCAAGGTCGTGAGCGATCTGCGCGACGGCGGCGTCGCCATGCTCGAGAACCTCCGCTTCGATCCCGGGGAGGAAGCGAACGACGAGACCTTCGCGCGCACCCTCGCGTCGTACTGCGACGTGTACGTGAACGACGCGTTCGGCACGGCCCACCGGGCCCACGCATCGACCGCGGGCATGGTGAAGTTCGTCGGCGTTGCCGGCGCGGGCTTCGTCATGGCGAAGGAGATCGCGGTGCTGTCCCGGCTGCTCGGCGCCGTGGAGAAGCCGTACGTGGCGGTGCTCGGCGGGGCCAAGGTCAGCGACAAGATCGAGGTGCTCGACGCCCTGCTGTCGCGCGTGCAGGCGATCGTGATCGGCGGTGCGATGGCCAACACGTTCCTCGAGGCGCAGGGCAAGGCGATGGGCGCGAGCAAGGTCGAGAAGGACAAGCTGCCGGTCGCCCGCAACTTCCTCCGCAAGGCGGTCGAGGCGAAGGTCAGCGTGTACCTGCCGACCGATGTGGTCGCGGCGAACGACTTCGACGCCTCCGAGGGGATCCGGGCGATCAGCGTGGATGCCATCCCGCCCGACAGCATGGCGCTCGACATCGGGCCCGTGACGATCGATGCCTACCGACGGGTGCTCGCGACCGCGCGCACCGTGTTCTGGAACGGCCCGATGGGCGTCTTCGAGAAGCCGAGGTTCGCGACGGGCACGGTCGCGGTGGCGCGCGCGCTCGCCGAGAACCGGCTCGCGCTGACAGTGGTGGGCGGCGGCGATTCGGCGGCCGCGATCGCCCAGGCGGGCCTGGCCGACAAGGTCACGCACGTGTCGACGGGTGGCGGCGCATCGCTCGAGTTCGTGCAAGGCCTCGATCTGCCCGGCATCGCCGCGCTGCGTTCATAGGCCGTACCGGCACGAGGGGGTCCCGAAGCGCCACGCGCTTCACCCTCCGGGTCGTCAAATACCGGCGCCTGCGGGTTCGCGTCGGGAGTGCGACGTCGTTATGATGGGGCGATGGCAGCCAAACGACTCGCGGTCTTCGACCCGTCGGGTCGGCTGATCGCGGATCTCGCACCGCTCGCCGAGAGCGCGCACGTGACGCTGCATGCGGCCACCGCGGACCACCTGCCGCCGGGCTGCGTCGCGCTCCTGGTGCCACCGCTCGTGGCGACCGAGCTGGGGCCCAACCCGCCAGACGGCCCGCCGCGCTGGATCATCGGCGATGGCTCCAACGCCGCGCGCGTGGCGGGGGCGGCCGCGCAGGCGGGAGCCGTCGGGGTCCTGCTCACCCCGACCTCCGCGGCGGCGCTCGCGGCGATCGCGCACTCCGATGCGAGCACGCCCGAGCACGACCTCGCGCGCGCGCGCGGGCTGATCGCGACGTCGCTCGTCGACCTGACGGGCGCCGCCGCCGAGACGCTGATGGCGGTCGCCGAGGGCTTCACCGCGAACGATTGCGTCGTGTGGTGGCGCGATGGCCAGCAGATGCTGCCCACCGCGGCCCGGCCGGGCCCGACGGACACCTATCGCCAGCAGATCGCCGGAGCGGCCCGCATCGCGGCGGCGGCCTCGGGCACCGTGATCACGGCGGGACCCGACCCGCGGTCCGTGATCGCCGACGCACTGCGCTCGAGCCCGACGGAGGTCTCGGGCCTCGTCGCCGTGATCGCAGATGCCGTGCGGCGCTTCTCGGCCGCCGAGCGCACGGACCTCAAGGCGATCGCGGCGCGACTCACGCGCGAGCTCTCGTGGCTCGCGAGTCACCGACGGCTCGTCGCGGAGGGCGAGCGCCTGATGGCGGCGAGCCTCCACGATCCACTGACCGGGGCGATGACGCGCGGCGCGTTCGAGCAGACGATCGCGCACGAGGTGGCCGCGGCCTCGCGGCGCAACGAGGGGCTGACGCTCGTCGTGATCGACGTGGTCGGGCTGCGCAAGATCAACCTGCAGCACGGACATCGCGTCGGCGACGAGGTGATCTCGCAGGTCGCGTCTCGCATCCGGGCGACGGTGCGCGGCAACGATCCGATCGGGCGCCTCGGGGGCGACGAGATCGCGGTGCTGCTCGTCGGGGCCACCGCCGGTCAGGCGACGCTCGTCGTGCGCAAGCTGATCGCGCGGCTGCAGACCGAGGCCGTGAGCGTCGAGGTCACGCCCGATCACGCGTTCATCGCGGGCACACCGGTCACGGAGCAGAGCAGCGTGGGCCCCGTCGACCCGCTGTCCGGACTGCCATCGGTGGGAACGCTCGTCCCGGCGTCCGCCAGCGCGAGCGTCCCGCTCGCCGCGCCGCTCACGGCTGCCGAGCTCGCCGCGGCGGGGACCTCGCCCACCCTGTTCGGGACGCGCGGCGGCGGCGTCACCGCGCAGCTCACGCCCGTGCAGACGGCGGCGGCCGCCTCGGCGGCGGTGGCGGCGAGCCACACGCTCGCCATCTCACTTCAGGTGCGCGCGGTGGCGAGCGAGATCGCGCACGGGGAGCGCAGCGGCGAGGCCGCCCTCGCCCGCTGCTACGCGGCCCTGCGGGGCGCGCCGGCCGGCGAGGTGCTGGTCGTGGCGTCCGACGAGCGGACCACCGAGGCCGATGACGATGCCGCCGCCGGCTCGCTGTCCGCGGGAACCGTGGTCGGAGGTACGTACCGCGTCGTCCACGAGCTCTCGCGCGGCGCGATGGGAGTGGTCTATCGCGGCGAGGATCTCGGTCTCAACCGCGCCGTCGCGATCAAGGTCCTGCGCTCGGACCTCGCGTCGGATCGCGATCTCGTGTCGCGGTTCCGCGCGGAGGCCGGCATGCTCGCTTCGCTGCACCACCCGAACCTCGTCCAGGTGTACGCGCTCGGCGAGCACGCGGGGGACGTGTTCTTCGTGATGGAGCTCGTCGAGGGCCAGCCACTCTCCGAGGTGCTGCGATCGACGCTCGAGCGCAAGGAGTGGTTCCCGACCAACGCGGTTGCGGCGATCGCGACGGAGATCGGAGACGCGCTCGATTCGATGCACGCGCTCGGGCTCATCCATCGCGACGTGAAGCCGGCCAACATCCTGCTCGACCGCGAGCGCGACCGCGCCGTGCTGGTGGACGTCGGGGTCGCGGTGAAGGCGGGCGATCAGCGCGATGCCGCCGGCACGCCCGGCTTCGCGGCACCCGAGTCATTCCTCGCCGAGGTCGACGCGCCGACCACCGACGTGTACGGACTCGCCGCGACCGTGTACTGCATGCTCACGGGCCGCCCGCCGTTCGGCTCGGGTCCCGCGCCCCAGGTCGTCCATCGCCAGCTCCACGACCCGCTCGTGCCGCCGTCGCAGCTGCGGTGGACGCTCAGCCCGGCCGTGGACGAGGTGCTGGCCAAGGCGCTGCTCCCGACGGCGAAACGGCGGTGGGCCTCCGCATCGACGTTCGCCACGGCGCTCGGCCGCGCGCTCGAGCGGCTCCCAGCGGTCGACGAGAACGAGGCGGCGGCGGCGCCGGTGCAAGCCGATCAGGTCTTGAAGCAGGTCGAGTCATTGCTGGCCCCGACCCATGGCCTCGAGCTCGCGCAGCTCGAGCTCGGGACGGACCGCCCCCTCGTGCGCGGCACCGTGCGCGGGGCCCACCTCCGCGTGCTGTCGCGGCTCCTCCAGCACCACGTGGGCGAATCGGGACTCGCGAAGCTCGTGAGCGAATCGCCACACCTCGCGACCGCGCTCTCCCCGACGCTCGCCCCGCTCGCGTGGGTGGACCTCGCCGACCTCGTCGCCGCGCTCGAGATCGCGCGCGTGATGGTTCCGGGGCAGCTCGTGCCGCGCAAGGTGGGCCGAGGCGTCATGAGCGCGACCTTTCCGCGCCTGTTCGGCGCGGATCCCGCGTCCGTCCCGCCGGAGACGGTGCTCGCCGCGCTCCCGTCGTTCTGGGCGCGCTTTCACGACTGGGGCGAGGCGGAGGTCGTGGTGCATCCCGGAAGTGCAGACGTGACGCTCCACGGCTATCCCGGTTCGCCGGAGGTATGCATGGTCGTCGCGGCCGAGCTCGAGCGGATCGTCGAGCTCACGGGCGCGGGTGCCGTCGGCGCGGCTCACACGGCGTGTGCCTGCCACGGCGCCGCGCACTGCGAGTTCCGCCTGTCGTGGACACCACCCCAGGCGTGATACGACCGGTGCCATGCGCATCCCGTTCGTCGTCGGCAACTGGAAGCTGAACAAGTCGATCGCAGAGGCCGTCGCCCTCGTCACGGAGCTGAAGAACTCGCTCGGCACCGTGAAGGGCGTGCAGATCGGGGTCGCGCCGACGTTCCTCTCGCTGCCCGCGGTCGCGAAGCGTCTCGAAGGGACGCAGATCGCGACGTGCGCGCAGGACGTGCACTGGGAGAGCTCGGGCGCGTGGACAGGAGCGGTCTCCGCACCGCTGGTCGCGGACGCCGGCGCGGCCTGGGCGATCGTCGGGCACAGCGAGCGCCGCCAGTTCTTCGGGGACACGAGCGTGGGGGTCGGAAAAAAGGCGGCCGCGGCGCTGGCGGCCGGGCTCGGCGCGATCGTCTGCGTGGGCGAGTCGCTGGCGGAGCGCGATGGTGGGCGGACGCTCGGCGTGGTGGACGAGCAGCTCACCGGCGGGCTGGCGGCCATCGAGACCATGGACGTCGCGCGGGCCGCGAAGCTGGTCGTCGCCTACGAGCCGGTCTGGGCGATCGGGACCGGACGCACGGCGACGCCGGCGCAGGCGCAGGAGGTCCATGCGTACATTCGCAGCAAGCTCGCCGCGCGCTTCGATGCGGCGACCGCAGCGGCGGTGCGGATCCAGTACGGCGGCTCCGTGAAGCCGGGCAACGCAGAGGCGCTGATGGCCGAGACCGACATCGATGGCGCCCTCGTCGGAGGTGCGTCGCTCGAAGCTGCCGATTTCATTGCGATCGTGAAGGCCGCGCGAGCGGCGTAACGGATTGCGTGAGGTAGGCGTTTGGGCTAGAAGCTAGGTCCGTATGTCGACGCTCGTCACCGTCCTGCACGTCATCGTGTGCTTGTTCCTGGTGCTCACGGTGCTGCTGCAGTCTGGCAAGGGCGGTGGCATGGGTGGCGCGTTCGGCGGCGGCAATGCCGCGACGGTGTTCGGTGGCGGCGGCGCCTCGACGTTCCTGAAGCGCATGACGGCGGCGGCCGGTACCATCTTCATGGTGACCTCGATGATCCTGGCGTTCATCGCGAGCCACAACGGTGCAGACGCACTCGAGAAGTACGGCGACGATCAGCAGAAAATCGCCGATGCGAAGGACGCCGCGCGCAAGAAGGCGCTCGACGCAGGTTCGGGCTCGGGTAGCGCGGGCGCGGTCGTACCGTCCGTGCCGACCACGCCGCTGACGCCCGCGATGGCGCCGACCTCCGGGTCCGCGCTCGATGTCGGGCCCGCGAACGGGTCTCAGGGTGGCGCCTCGGGCACCGCGACCACGCCCGCCGAGGCCCCGATCCCGGCGGGGATCGGCGGCAACGACGTGAAGCCGAACCCGAACACGCCCGCAGGGATGAGCGCGACCCCCGGCTCGGAGCCGGTCACCGCGCCGACGACGCCGACCGTCAAGCCGCCCGCCGCGCCCGCCGTGCCCGCCGTGAAGGATACGTCGACGCCCAAGGATCGCACGCCGGGCGGCGACACGGCACCGCCGGCGGACTCCACTCCGAACGCGCCCAAGCCGAACTGAAGTCGCGTCGCCTTCGCGCGTCGGCCCGACTGACGGTAAGCTTCGACAGGCATGCGGTTCGCGAAGTATCACGGGCTGGGAAACGACTTTCTCGTCGTCGATCTGCGCGCGCTCGCCAGCTCGCCCGAGGCGGCCGCCGTGCAGGAGCCCGCCCGCGTGGTCGCCCTGTGTGACCGGCAGTTCGGCGTCGGCGGCGATGGGGTCCTCGCGATCTTGCCGTCGACGGTGGCCGATGCCCGCATGCGCGTGCTCAACAGCGATGGCAGCGAGGCCGAGATGTGCGGCAACGGTCTGCGCTGCGTCGTGAAGGAGCTCCACGATCGCGGCGGGCTGGCGCGCCGCGAGATCGCGATCGAGACGGGCGCCGGCGTGCTCGCATGCACCGTCGACGCCGTCGATGGCGTCGCCCAGGCGGTCACCGTTCGCATGGGCGCACCGCGGCTCCTGCGCGGCGAGATCCCGATGTCGGGCCCCGCGGCCGAGCGGTGCATCGAGCAGCCACTCGAGATCGCGGTGGCCAGCGGCGCGCAGACGCGCGCATTTACCGGCGTGTCCATGGGCAACCCGCACGCGATCACGTTTGTCCGGACGCCGGACGAGGCGCGTGACGCGGCGAACGCGACGGGTGCCGCGATCGAGAAGCACGCGTGGTTCCCCGCGGCGACGAACGTCGAGTTCGCCCACGTTCGATCGCGCACGGAGATCGATCTGGTCGTGTGGGAGCGCGGCTGTGGCTTCACGCTCGCCTGCGGTACCGGAGCCTGTGCCACCGCCGTCGCGGCGACGCTCACGGGCCGGGCCGACGAGGGCACCCCGATCACCGTGAACCTGCCGGGCGGGCCGCTCGCGATCACCGTGCTGCCGGGCCTCACGAACGTCCTCATGACCGGGCCTGCGACCCACGTCTTCGATGGCGTGCTCGAGCTCGGGCAGCTCACCTCTCGTCCGGGCTCGGGCCCGCGTCCGGTCTGAGTGCGCGCCACGCCCTCCAAGGGGAACCACGACGTCCTCGCCGGAGGCGGGGAGCTGGGCGAGCGCATGCGTGACTACGACTGGAGTCAGAGCGCGCTCGGTCCGGTCGAGGCGTGGCCGCAGAGCCTGCGCACCTGCGTCCGGATCATCCTGACGTCGTCGCAGCCGATGTTCGTGTGGTGGGGGGATCAGCTGATCAACCTCTACAACGATGCGTACTGCTCGATCCTCGGTGGCAAGCACCCGTGGGCGCTCGGGCGACCCGCCTCCGAGGTCTGGCACGAGATCTGGGACAGCGTCGGTCCGCGCGCCGCCCGCGCGATGCATGACAACCAGGGCACGTTCGACGAGGGCCTGCTCCTCATCATGGAGCGCAACGGCTACCGCGAGGAGACGTACTACACGTTCTCGTACAGCCCGGTGCCTGGCGACGCGGGCGAGCCCGGCGGGATCCTGTGCGCGAACAGCGTCGATACCCCGCGGATCTTCGGCGAGCGCCAGCAGGCGCTGCTGAGCGAGGTCGCCGCGCGGACCACCGGCTCGCGCACGCCGGGCGAGGCCTGCACGAGCGCCGCCGCCGCGCTCGCGACGAACGCCCGCGACCTCCCGTTCGCGCTGGTCTACACCGTCGACGCGGAGGGTGACGCGACGCTCGCCGCGATGGCGGGCATCGCGGCCACGCATCGGCTCGTGACGACGGACGCCCTCCCCACGTCGATCGTGGTGCGGACGGCGACGTTGCAGCGGGCCGCGGTCCACGGCACCGACGTGCCGCAGGGCGCCTGGTCGGAGCCTCCGACCGAGGTCATCGGCCTCCCAATCTATGGCAGCGAGCGCGCGATCGTGGGCGTGCTCGTGGTCGGGCGGAGCCCCGTCCGCCTGCTCGACGACGACTACCGCCGGTTCCTCGAGCTGGTCGCGACCCAGATCGGCAGCTCGCTCGCGACCGCTCACGCGTACGAGGCCGAGCGCCTCCGCGCCGAGACGCTGGCGGAGCTGGACCGCGCGAAGACCACGTTCTTCTCCAACATCAGCCACGAGTTCCGCACCCCGCTCACGCTGATGCTGGGCCCGACAGAGGATGCGCTGCGCAGCCCCGAGCGCGCGCTCGCCGGCGAGGCGCTCGAGGGCGTTCATCGCAACGAGGTCCGGCTCCTGAAGCTGGTGAACGCGTTGCTCGACTTCTCACGCATCGAGGCGGGGCGCGTGACCGCGCGGTTCGAGGCGACCGACCTCGCGCAGCTCACGCGGGAGCTCGCCAGCGCGTTCCGCTCCGCGATGGAGCGAGCCGGGCTCGCGTTCGACGTCCAGTGCGAGCCGCTCGGGGCGCCGATCTGGGTCGATCGCAACCTCTGGGAGAAGATCGTCCTGAATCTGTTGTCGAACGCGTTGAAGTTCACGTTCGAGGGCGGGGTGACGGTCCGGCTGCGCGGCGTGGCGGGCGGCGCCGAGCTCACCGTCGAGGACACGGGGACCGGGATCCCGGCCGCGCAGCTCCCGCGTCTGTTCGAGCGCTTCCACCGCGTCGAGGGCGCGCGGTCGCGCACGCACGAGGGGTCGGGCATCGGGCTCGCGCTCGCGCACGAGCTCGTGAAGCTGCACGCGGGCACGTTGACGGCGACGAGCGAGGTCGGCCGCGGGACCAAGTTCACCGTGACCGTGCCGATGGGCGCGGTGCACGCGGGCGAGCCGGAGGCGCAGATCGACGCGGGCGCGAGCTTCGGTGGCACCTTCGCGGGATTTCTCGAGGAGGCCGCCCGCTGGCTCCCCGATGGGCCCGCCCCTGCCTCCGAGCCAGTGATCGACGGCACCGTCCACGTCGGTCGTCGCTCGCACATCCTCGCTGCCGACGATAACGCGGACATGCGCGCCTACCTGCGACGGCTGCTGTCCGACCGGTGGGACGTCACGGTCGTCGCCGATGGCCGGCTCGCGCTGGCCGCCGCGCGCGGGCGGCGGCCCAATCTGATCATCACCGACGTGATGATGCCGAACCTCGACGGCTTCGGACTGTTGCATGCGGTCCGCCAGGATCCCGCGCTCGCGTCGGTACCCGTGGTGATGCTATCGGCGCGCGCGGGCGAGGAGTCGCGGATCGAGGGGCTCGAGGCCGGCGCCGACGACTACCTCGTGAAGCCGTTCTCGGCCCGCGAGCTGACGGCGCGCGTGCACAGCATGCTGCAGCTCGAGCAGCTGCGTCGCGACGTCGAGGTCGAGCGCGACCGCCTCGTCGCGTTCGTTCACCAGACGCCGGTCGGAGTCGCGGTGTGGGAGGGCCCGGACCATCGTCCTCGCCTGTTCAACGCCGCGTACGAGCGGCTCGTCGCGCGCACGATCGTGGCGGGCTCGACCTTCGCGGAGGTCCTCCCCGAGCTCGTCGGCTCGCCGAGCCACGAGAAGCTCCAGCGCTGTTATCGCGAGGGCGTCCACTTCGATACGACGGAGACCCTCCTCCGGGTCACGGGCACCGACGGGGTGCCGCGCGACGTCTACGTGAACAGCACGTTCCGGCCGCTCTACGACGACGCCGGCGACGTCTCGGGCGTCATCACGATGTCGGTCGACGTCAGCGAGGCGGTACGCACGCGCCACGCCGTCGAGGAGAGTCGCGCGAGCGCGGTCGCCGCAAACCGCGCCAAGGACGAGTTCCTCGCGATGCTCGGGCACGAGCTGCGCAACCCGCTCGCGCCGATCCAGACCGCGATCGAGCTGATGCGGCTGCGCGGTGGCGATGCGTTCGCCAAGGAACGTGCGGTGATCGAGCGCCAGACGCAGCACCTGTCCGCGCTGGTCGACGACCTGCTGGACGTCTCACGCATCACGCGCGGCATGCTCGAGCTCAGGCGCGACCGCGTCCGGCTCGTGGAGGTGATCGACAAGGCCGTCGAGATCGCGGCGCCGCTGTTCGAGTCGCAGCGGCACCAGCTCGACCTCGACGTCCCGACGACCATCATTCTCGACGGTGACGTCGCCCGATTGACGCAGGTGTTCTCGAATCTCCTCACGAACGCCGCGAAGTACACGGACCCCGGTGGTCACGTCACGGTCACGGCGCGCGTGCAGGCCGGCGTGGCCCGGATCGCCGTGCGCGACACCGGGCGCGGCATCGCGGCAGACATCCTGCCGCACATCTTCGATCGGTTCGTGCAGGAGGCGCAGAACATCGACCGCTCGCGCGGCGGGCTCGGGCTCGGGCTCGCGATCGTGAAGAGCCTGGTCGAGCTGCACGGTGGCAGCACGAGCGTGGAGAGCGCCGGGCCGGGCCATGGCAGCACGTTCACGGTCACGCTACCGGCCACGGTGGTCGTCGTCGGAGAGCCGACGGGACGCGTGCGTCGCGTCAGCGGCTCGCTCTCGGCGCAGTACGGCACGACCGTCCTCATCGTCGACGACAACGTGGACGCGGCGACCGGGCTCGCCGACGTGCTGATGGCGATCGGGTGCACCGTGAGGGTGGCGCACGACGCGGCCCGCGCACTCGTGATCGCGGAGACGTACACGCCCGACGTCGCGCTGCTGGATCTCGGGCTTCCCGCCATGGACGGGTTCGAGCTGGCTCGGCGACTGCGCGAGATCCCGGGCTGGGATGCCGTGCGGTTGCTCGCGGTCACCGGCTACGGGCAGGTCTCGGATCGCGCGCGCTCCGAAGCGGCGGGGTTCGACCACCACCTCGTGAAGCCGATCAGTCTCGCCGTGCTGCGCCCGCTATTGCCGACGCCCGGCGAAGGCCCGACGGGTCAGCCGACGCGTCAGTAATAACGACCGTTCGCGGGCTGCGGCGGCTGCGGCGGCTGCGGCGGCTGCGCGGGCTGCGGCGGCTGCCCGTAGCTCGCACCCCCGTACGCGTCGCCACCGTACGCGCGACCATTCGGGTCCGTGGACGCGGTGGCCGCCTGCTGGCGCCAACCGTTCCAGTCGCCGACGCGGTCGCGCTGGTCGCTCCACCACTTGCCGCTGTACTGCCGACCGGCGACGTCGAACACGACGTAGCCCTGGCCCGTGAGCGGCGGGTTCGCGGGCTCCTGCCAGCGGAACTGCAGGACGTTGCCGTTGAGGGTGCCGGCGAAGTAGCCGATCACCTCCTGGCCCTGGCGCTGGTAGACCCAGACGCCCTGCACGGCACCGGTCTGGACGCCGCCCTTGCTGTTGTCGGCTTCGATCTTCACCGCGCCGAACGTGCTGCGCCAGACGCCGAGCGCGGACGTCGGCGCCATCGCGACGGGCGTGGGGGGTGCGCTCTCGCCCTGCGCCGTCGGCGGGCCCACCATCCCGCTGCGGCTCGGGGAGGACGAGGCCGAGGCGGCTGCCATCACGCATGCGCCGAGGACGGCGGTGACACGCGCGAGATTTCCGAGATTCATCGTGGAACGAGTATAGCGTCCGCGGCCGGCCCGGGTGTTGTCCTTTCCTGCTGGTCTGATAGTGTTCGCGTCGCGAACCGTGCGGTGTTCCACAGTGGGTGGCAACCAGCGGCCGCGGGCCCATAGCTCAGTTGGTTAGAGCGGCCGGCTCATAACCGGTGGGTCCCTGGTTCAAGCCCAGGTGGGCCCACGAAGTTCCTGACAAGTCGACGAGAGGTATCAAGAGTGCGCGAACAGCTCGTGTTTTTGCTCAAGCTCCAGCAGTCCGACGTGAAGGTGCGCGAGCTCGAAGCCGCCACGACCAGTCTGCCCGCCAAGCTCGATCCCCTCCGACGTGACCTCGAGAAGCTGCAAGGCATGCTCGATACCGAGCGCGCCAAGCTCGCGGAGACGGACACGTGGCGCAAGCAGCAGCAGGAGATGATCGACCGCGACCGCGAGTCGATGAGGTCCGCCCAGAGCAAGCTGCAGGCATCGAACAACAGCAAGGAGTTCGGGGCGGCGACGCGCGAGGTCGAGAACAAGCGCAAGTCGATCACCGACCGCGAAGGTGAGTTGAAGAAGGTCAGCGAGGCGTCGGCCGGCACCACCGTGCAGCTCGGGACGCGCGACAAGGACGTCGAGGTGCTCCGCACCGAGCTGACGTCCAAGGAAGACGAGATGAGCGGCGAGCTCGGCGGCCTCCGGGCGCAGCTCGCCGAGGCGAAGACGACTCGCGACGCCGCTCGCGGCCAGGTCGAGAAGCAGTGGCTGAAAGAGTACGATAGCCTCGCTGCCAAACGTGGATACGCGGTCGCGCCGGTCGTGAAGGGCGTCTGCCAGGGCTGCCACATGGCGCTGCCCCCGCAGCTGAACAACATCCTCGCCCGGATGGAGTCGATCGAGACCTGCCCGCGCTGCGGTCGCCTCGTCTACCGCAAGGAGCTGCTGGAGCCGGTGACCCCGCCGGCCGAAGCGACGACGGCGACCGACGCTCCGAAGGCCTAGCGCCGGCCCCACGCGCCGGCCCCACACGCCGGCCCCACACGCCGGCACGTGACGACGAACCGACGACACCCAGACAGCGGCCGTTCACCATCGCAGAGCCGGAACGTTCTGGCGTAACGTGAGCGGTCTTGTCTGTACCCGAACGTCGTTACCAGAATGGCTCGCTCGCGGCAGCGCTCGCGGTGCTCGGCAGCGGTTGCATGGCCCTGTCCGTCTCGGGGGTCTCGGCCGGCCGAGGTCCACGGGGCGCGGATGTCGCTGGAGGCTCACGATGGTCCGACGGTGGCGGCCGCGTCGGGCACGGCCTGGGTGGTCGGGTTCACGGTCAACATCGAAGCGGAGTACATCTCGACGATGGGCGCGGGTGCAGGCTGGACCAGCGTGCACCTGCCGGCCACGACCGGCACGGCGGCCCACGCGGTCTCGTCCGCGGTCACCAATGTCTGGCTCGAGACGCCGCTGGACCTGCCCGGGACTCGTTGGCTCACCCCGCAGACGGCGCTCGGGGCGCAGGTCGGTGGCGAGGGAAAGATTCGTTCGGTGCATCTGGACTTCGGCGCAGTGGCGAAGGCTGGTGGGACGAGCGTGCGCATGTTCATCGGCCCCGAAGCGTTCAGCACGCGTGACAGCAACAGCGATGCCGAGAGCAGCGGGTGGGGCGTGCAGGCGCGCCTCCGCGTCGTGCAGATGTTCTTTCCGCACTGTGCGGGCGAGCGACCGGGGACGTGCCTGTGAGCCGACTTGCCACGTGGGTCATCGCGGGTGTCGGGATGTCCGGTTGCATGGCCGGGACTGGCCGACCGTACCCCGGCGCGTCGATCCGGCTCCGGGAGGGCGAGAGCTGGACCAGCAACGGCGATGGCACCGCGACGTACGCAGGCATGTGGAAGAGCGAGAACGGTGACACTCCAATCGGAGCGATCGGTGGCCTGCGCGGCGGACTGGGCACGTTGCGAATCGGCGACCGCAAGAGCAGCGGCTTCACGGGGGAGATCGCGGGCGAGGCGTACCTCAACCTGGCTCCGTGGTTCAGCGCGGGGCTCGCCCTCGGTCACGAGTACGCGCACGGCGAGATGCCCAGCGGAACCCGGGACGATGGCGGCGCGGACATCCGGTGGGGCCGCTGGTTCACCATGGCGATGGCGCAGTTCGTGCCGCTGCGTCCGTTCATCCTGCGCGCCGGGGTCGGGGTTCACACGGGTGGAGTCACCGTCGACGAGAAGGATGCCTTCGACACGAGCGGCACGATGGCCAGCCTCGGCGTCGGGATGACGTTCCCGTTCCTGGGCCTGCATTTCGTGGCCGTCGTCGACCACCGGCGCAGCTGGAGCGGAGCCGCGGACTTCGGGAACGGCGTGACGGGCGACCTGCGAAGCGACGGCTGGATCGGGACGATGTGGGTCCTGTTCTGAGGGTCAGCCGCGCTCCAGCCGATCGGCCAGCGCGAACAGGCGGTCGCGGCGCGTCTCGATGATGTTCGCGGCCGCGCGCGCGATCGCGGCCACGGGCTGGGCCGGTTGCGCGGCGATGAACTCGGAGGCCGTGCAGCCGCCGGCCCACCAGCGGCGCGCGTGGTCGACGCCGGTCATGATCCCGGCCTCGCCGCAGGCCGCATGCAGGAACGCGCCGAGCGGCGACGGGCCGGTATCGAACGACGACTCCGACGCGCGACCCTCGGCGAGCAGCTTGTGTAGCGACGGATCGAGATCCTCCGCCGGCGGTAGTGGCGGCAGAAACTGCTCGATGCGCTTCATCACCGGCTGCCGCGCGCTCTTGAGACCGCCCATGAAGTAGTCGAGCGGGACATCCCCGCCCGTCACCTCGGAGAGCGCCTCGACGAGCCCGATCGAGTAGAGCTTCGCGCGGAGATAGCGGACCGCGATCTGCAGGTTGCCCGTCGTGCGGGCGACCCGCCGCGCGTGCACGCTGGCCGCGGGCTCGCCGTCCCACGAGTGGAACACCCGCTCGGCGGGCAGCCACGCAAGGAACTGCTCCATCTTCTGCAGGGCGATGCGGTAGTCGCGCACCGTGTAGAGCATCGGTGCGTGCAGCGCCGGGTTGCTCTCCGGCAAGAGTTTCCACGTGCTGTCGAGGAAGGCACCCGGGTCGTTGTCGCTGAAGTTCTCGACGTCACGGTTGCCGACGCGCACGGCCCGCCGTACCGCATCGTCGAGGTCGGTCCCCACCAGCCCGAGGCGGGCGAGCCGATCGCGCAGCGGCGGCGCGGGGTCGACGCGGAACGGGATCGTCTGCTCGATGCACGCCGCGATCGCGAGCCGCGCTTCGCGAGGCAGCGCGTGTTCGAGCTGCAGCGCGGCCACGAGCGCGGATGCGAGCTCGTTGAGGCCGGTCGTGCCCGTGACGACGTCGCCGACCTGGCGCCCGAACACGGTCAGCACCTCGCCGGTCACGGGCGCGGCCGCGCCTGGCAGCACGCGCCACCCCGCGGCCTCCTGCACGAGCACCTGCTCGAGCTCGGGCTTCATCGAGCGCGGCGCGCCCTGATCGACCTGGATGTAGACCGCGTCGTGATAGAGCGCGGCGATCACCTCGAGGGGATCGCCATCGGCGAGCAGGTGGACCACGTGGTCGTGGTTGTGAAACTCGCGTCCAGGCGCCGACAGCGCCGCATGGAGGGAGAAGCCCCACCGCTCGATCTCCGCGGTACTGGCCCGCGATCCGAGGTCGTGCAGCGCGCGCCACAGAGCGTTCACGATCTCGTGCACCGGCGAGCGAGTGCCCGCGCTAACCACGTGCTCGGCTCCCATGCGAGCCCACGCTAACACGACGATCGATTCAAGCGCCCGGACGGCGGAGAGGTCAGTAAGCCGAGTTCTGTCGTGGACGACCATTCCTCTAGGCTCGCCGTTACCGACGAGCTCGAGCAGCCAACCCGGAGTCATCGCGCGGGCCACGCGACTCCTGTCTGGCCTTGCTTCGGGTGGGGTTTGCCTAGCCCTCGCCGTCACCGGAGAGGCGGTGCGCTCTTACCGCACCTTTTCACCCTTACCGGCCTTTGATGTGATCGCGGCCGGCGGTCTGCTTTCTGTTGCACTGTCCTGCGAGTTACCTCGACTGGCCGTTAGCCAGCACCCTGCCCTATGAAGCTCGGACTTTCCTCTCGTGCCGGAAGCGCACACGCGTGCACCCCAGCACCAGCGGTCATCTCGACCTCTCCGCCATTCGAGCGAACCGACACTACACCGAAGCGGCCAGCGGAAGCGCGTGCTGCGCGCGATAGACGCCGGTGCGCAGGTTCTTGCGAATGGTCAGCGCCTCGCGGATGACCTTCCACATGTCCTTGAGCGGGTTGATCTTCGAGCGCGCGTCGTCCGTCCACTCGACACCGACCTCGGCGATGCGGTGACCACGCCGCGACGCGAGCGCGAGAATCTCGAGATCGAAGGCCCAGCCGTCGATCGTCGCGATCTTGAACAGGTCACGGGCGGCCTCGGCCGTGAACGCCTTGAAGCCGCACTGCGTGTCGAGCACGCCGGGCACGAGTGACTTCTGGATGACCTGATTGCAGAGCCGGCTCCAGAGCACCCGATACGCCGGCTGCTTCACGGTCTTCGCACCCTCCGCGTAGCGCGAGCCGATCGCGATCTCGGCGCGACATTCGATGATCGGCGCGAGCAGACGCGCGAGCTCGGCGGGCGGCATCGAGCAGTCCGCGTCGAACATCACGCGGATCTGGCCCGTCGCCGCGAGCATGCCGCGACGGACG
>JAYSYE010000095.1:0-2241 GCA_043716635.1 Deltaproteobacteria bacterium
TCGCTCGTCCCCTTGATCCTCGTGCTCGGTCTCGCGATCGGCTCGAGCGCGTGCGCAAAGAACTTCCTCGAGTGGGACGACCCCGATCCTCAATCCCTGCTGACCGGGCCGTACGTGCTGCTCACGGGGCCCGATAGCGCGATCATCGGATTCCAGAGCGAGCATACCAGCAGCGGGCAGGTGTCCTGGAAGGCGGACGACGGCACCTCCGGCACGCTCGTCGCCAAGCGCAGCGGCCAGCTGTTCAGCGCGCACCTCGCGAAGCTGCCCCGTGGTCCCAGGATCGACTACGAGGTGATCACGGACGGTCACTCCGTCGCGAAGGGCACCTTTCGAACCGGCACGAAGCCCGGCGAGACGAAGATCCGGTTCGCGGTGTTCGGTGACACGCGCAACGGGCACGACGTGCATCGCGACGTGATCCTGGGGATCGCGCACGAGAAGGACGTCGACTTCGTGCTGAACACCGGCGACATGGTGCAGAACGGCGGCAAGAAGAACGAGTGGACGACGTTCTTCCAGATCGAGCGGCCGCTGCTCGCGAAGATGCCGGTCGTGCCGACCATGGGCAATCACGACTGGAGTGGCCGCGTGTACTACGAGCGCTACTTCTTCCTCGACGAGTGGTCGGGGGGGCGGCGGTACTACGCGATGGACTGGGGCAACGTGCGCGTCATCGCGCTCGACAACGGCATCGAGTGCAACCGCGCCTGTGCGCAGTTCAACTATGTACGCGCATCGCTCGCGGATGGCGCCGCGAAGGGCAAGCTGCTCGTCCTGTTCCTGCATCACTCGCCGTACTCGAGCGGCTATCACGGGGTGAACGAGGGCGTCGCGCTCGCCATCGGTGAGCTCGCGCGGACCTACGGCGTCGAGCTCGTGCTCTCGGGCCACGATCACGACTACGAGCGCACCAAGCCGATCGCCGGCACGACCTACATCGTGAGCGGCTCGTCGGGCGCGCCGATCCGACCGATGAATCCACGCGACTTCACGGCCTCGGCGCGCACGCAGCCCCACTACGTGATCGTGGACGTCGATGGCGAGAAGCTCTCGACGCGCGCGATCAACCTCCGCGGTGAGGTGTTCGACACCACCGTGATCCAGCCGAACCCGCCGCAGCAGCGCGCAGTCCCATGATGAGATCGCCACTCGTCCTCGCCGCGGTGCTTGCCATCGCGGTGCCCGTCGCTGCGCAACCTGCGCAACCTGCGCCGGCTGCGCCGGCTCCGCAGCCCGCGCCAAGTGTTCAACCTGCGCCCACGGTGCAACCTGCGCCCGGCGGTGTGCAACCAGTACCGACGCCGGTCCCTGTGGCTCCCGCGGTCCCCGGGGCTCCGGTCCCCGACGCGCCGCCTCCCGTGCCGGCGCCGCCTGCCGGCGATCCGACGACTCCGGCCCCGCCCGCCGGGCCTCCGGTCGTGCGCGAGGTGCCACCCACCGTCGAACCGCCGCCCCCGGACGACGGGCTCACGACGAGCACGTTCCACGTTCACCGGCCGTTCCGTCTGCACTGGGGCCTGCTGAACCTCCCCGAGCGCATCATCCAGCTGACGTTCGTGCCGATCGGACTGCTCGTCGCGGTCACCGAGGAGAAGCGGCTCGACAAGCGGATCGCCACGCTCTTCAAGTTCGGGAACTTCAAGGTCGCGCCCCGCTTCAAGCTGTCGTTCGGCGATGGCCTCGGCGCCGGGCTGAAGCTCAAGTACAAGCAGCCGACCGGCGCGCGTCGCTCGGCGTCGCTCGGCTTCATCTACCGGCTCAACAAGGATTACCTCATCGACTCGAAGTTCGAGCAGCCGGTGGGCACGTTCAACGATCGTCGCGTGTATGGCTACGCGCTCGTCGAGCGCGACGTCAACGAGCGCTTCTACGGCATCGGTGGGGATAGCTCGGTCGACAGCAAGCGCGCGCTGACGAACAACCACCAGTTCGTCCACGCGTCGGTCGATCTCCAGCCCGCGAACTGGGTCGATAACTCTGGCCTCTTCACGATCGGACTCTTCCGGCAGACGCTCGCCGAGGGCATCAGCACGTCGACGCCGCCGATCACGGCGATGGACACGATTCCGCCGCCGCCGGGGTTCGGCTCGACGGTCACGTACCTGAACCCCGTGCTCTCCGCGACCCACGACACGCGTGACACTCATGGCCGGCCCTCGCGCGGCCTCGTCGCGCAGGCCTCCGCGGAGGCGATGATCGGCATCAGCGACTCGAACCTCGGTGGCCTGAAGTTCAAGG
>JAYSYE010000096.1:0-56242 GCA_043716635.1 Deltaproteobacteria bacterium
GCGGCTCCATCGCACGTTGAAAGCGGAGACCGCATCGCCGCCCGCGGTGAGCCTGGTTGCGCAGCAGCGAGTGTTCGACCCGTGGCGAGGTCAGTACAATCACGTACGGCCGCACGAGGCACTCGGCATGCGTCGGCCCGCCGATGTGTTTGCGCGTTCGCGGCGCGCCTACCCGCGACCACTGCTCGCGAACGCGAACTTCGGCGCGTATAGCCAGACGGCACGGGTCGACAAGCACGGCTTCATCCTGTGGCAGCAGCGTCCCGTGCTCATCACGTCCGCGCTTCAGCACGAGTACGTCGAGCTCGAGACCGCCCACGACGTCGACGGTCGCTACCACGTGAAATGGGGCGCCATCCCGTTGGGGTACCTCGATGAACATCGTCCCGGCCGAGGCCTCGTCGTGCCTCGCCGGCCCCGTGGGTCGAAGGAAGTGACAAGGATGTCCTTCCGCTAGCTGTCAGGGATGTCCGTAGGCTGAAGTGTCAGGGATGTCCGGGCTTGTACAAGTCCGGTTTCGAACCACCGGTCGACGCGGTCGACCGTGACTGGTGGCGTTGGGTCGGGCGCACGCCGCGCGCGACGCGACCGCATGCCTGGGAGTCCCGGCGCGGTGTTTCGATGCAGGCCCGCCGGCACGCCGCAGCGGCTGCGTGTCCGCCTGCGCGATGAAGTGGCCGGTGGCGAGCTCGCGCACCAGCTTTGCGTCGAGCGAGGGCTGGAACTTGAAGTCTCGAGATCGGTCGGCTCGCTCCGTGCGTACAAGATCACTGGTCGCGACCTGGTCGGCTGTCGCGCCGCGGCCTCGGTGCTCTCGAACCGCACGCGCGATGCCCTCGGGTGGTCGGCACTGCAACTCGTATGTGTTCGCGTAGCGCTCGACTACGTTTGCTGTCGGTTGCGGACTACGTTACGTGTCGCCTGACACTGCGCAGTCGGGATGGCATGTGCGCCCGCGTGGGCGCAGTCGCGAGGGCTCGAGCCTCTGTGATCGGAGAGTTTCGAGGATCATGGCAGTGGCGGACGCAGCGAGCAGCGGCTCCAGCGTCTCGCAGACCGATCGGCTCGAAGTCAGCGCGGGTCTCGAGCGCCATCACGAGGCCCGGCCCCTGCCGGAGCAGTCCACGCAGCTCACGGAGCGCGTGCCGAAGTTCAAGCGAAGATGTGACGACTCATGAGAGGTGGTGCGCGAGTGAAGCGGAGCGCCCGAGCACTTCGGGACGCCGCGGGCGGGCCGGCCGCCCTCCGGACCAGGAGGGCAGCGCGTCGGGTCCGCCCGTCGTCACCACGGCCACAGCGACCAGGTGAAGTAGCTGCCGGCGAGCAGTACGGCCGCGATCGCCCAGGCGCCGAGGACGCGCAGCGCGGTCTGCGGCCATGGCCGTCGCCAGATCGCGCATGCGACCGCTCCGAGGCCCGCGCCCGCGGCCAGGCCCCCGAGGCCCCACAGCACGAGCCCGTAGTAATGCATCGCGATGCCGCCGAAGCGCGTGCCCATCGCGAAGCCGCCCTGCAGCGGCAGGTACGCGAGATGGGTCCACGTGCCCCAGTCACACGCCGCGTACGCGAACGCGCCGCCGATGATCGCGCCCATCGCGACCACGTACACGCGCTGAGCGCGCGGAATGGGCTGCGTGGTCGTGCGTGCGCTCATGGCGGCGCGGTCCGCGTGTGGCACCGCGTGCAGCCGGTTCCCGTGAGCTTGAACGCGCGCGTGCCGTCATGGCACGGGGCGCACGTGCGCTTGGGCGGGGTCGCGAGCTCGAGCGGGGTCGGGCCCGTCAGGTCGACGTGACACGTCGCGCACGGGACCGCCGCACCTGCCGCATCGCGGGCGTGGGCGCCGTGAGCGAACGTCGCGCGGACCGACCAGGTCGCTGCGGCTCGTGCGGCCGCGCGCGCGTCCGCGAGGCCCAGCCGGTGACAACCGTCGCAGCCGGTGATCAGCGGGGCCACGGGACCCGCCGCGGTATGGCAGCCGGCGCCGCTACACGCGCCGTGACCCGGCGCCAGCGCGAGCTCGCCGGTGACGGGATTCGCGACATGACAGCGACTGCACGGGCCCGGATGCAGCGTGTGGTCGATCGCGATCCCGAGCTCGGTGCGATCGCGGCGCGCGCGGTCGGGCTCGAGGCGCCGCCATGGCTCGGTGCCGTTGTGGCACGCGCCGCAGGTGCTCGGGACCCGCGCCGCGAAGTCGGTCGCGTGGCAGGTCGCGCACGGCGCGTGCGTCGGTGGCAGCGGCTCGCCGCGCGCCGACAGCGTGTGGCAGGCGCTGCAGGCGAGGCCAGCCCCTGCATGGGCCGGGCTCGCATGGGCGAATCGCGTCTGCGGTCGCGCGACGGTGAACTTCCCCGGCGGCACGTCCTGATGGCACTTGCGGCACGGGCCCGTCACCGCGAACGCCGCGGCCCCGTCGTGACAGCCGCTCGCTCCGCACGCCAGCATCGGTGGGCGCGGCAGCTGGCGGTCGTTGCTCGCGCGCACGGCCGCGTGACAGCTCGTGCACTCCGCGCCGGCGCCGCCACGCGCGGCGTGCTTGCCATGCGAGAAGGTGGAGGTCACGAAGATCTGCGTGTCGCGCGTGCGCACCATCGCGAGCGGCTCGGGGACGCCAGACGCGGCGGAGTGACACTGCGTGCACGCGCTCATCGCGGTCGCGTGGCCGGTCTTGGCGCTGCCATCGTGGCAGCCCGCGCAGCGCTGGTGAGGCGCTCGTGCGCTGTCGGGAGCCGGCCGCCGCGACCGGCGCGGGCCCGGATCGCGCTGGGGGTGGCAACTCGTACAGGTGATGGCGGCGTGGACCTGGTGCGGCGCCTCGAGCGCGAAGTCCTGGAAGCGCGCGTACGGCGGGTAGTCGGGCGCGAGCGAGGCGCGGGTCGGGGTCGCGCTGCGAAGCGACGCTGCGCTGTGACAGGCGAGGCAGATCCGCAGCGCGTCGTCGGCGATCACGAGCGGCGTTCCGGTCGCGCGGGCAGGGGACGGGCCGTGGCACGTACCGAAGCAGTCGGCGTGCCCCGGGACGCCCACGAGCAGCCCCGACTTCATCGCGTGGCACTGCGTGCACGGGACCGGCTCGGCGCCCGAGACCGCGATGTCGCGATCGTGGAGGTAGTGATCGAAGCCGTCGCGCATCGCAGAGAGCGCGGCGGGCGCGGCGGGCGCGGCGGGCTGGGTGCTATCCGCGTGCACGCGACCTCCGCCGAGCCCCAGCGCGACCACCGCGGCGAGCGCCGCCAGGGACGCCAGGGACGCCACGGCGGACGCGACCGACCGGCTCAATAGACCCCCGACATGATCAGCCGCAGGCTCTTGTAGCCGTTGATCTCGGGCGCCGTGTCGAGCTCGCTCGAGGCATCGTACGCGGCGAACAGTCGCACGCGCGGCCCGAGCCACGCGTCGACGGTGAACCGCCCCCCGCCGCGCACCTCGCTGTTGGGAATCAGGGCCATCGGATCGTGGTACGTGGCCCCGAAGTGCGTGCGGCGCCCGTACACCTCGAGGACGGCGGAGAACTTGCGAGCGCCGAGCGACATCCGCAGCGTCGACCCGACCTCGGTGAAGCCCTCCTCGCCGATCGCGGTCTCCCCCGGCAGCGGATCCGCGACGCCGGCGTGATCCTCGACGGAGTGGGGCAAGGTTCGCGACGTCTGCCGCGACAGCGCCGACAGACCCACGGCGACCTGGCGCCGCAACCGGACCTCGAGGGCGCCCGCGAGCTCGAGATAGCTCGCGGAGTACGAGCTCGCGGGCATGGTGCGCCCGCGCAGATCCGCCGCGCCCGCGATGCGCGCGTAGAGGTCGACGTTCTCGGCGATCAACGTGCCACCGCGCACCGACGCGATGAGTTGCGGTAGCACCGGCCCGAGGTCGAGGTAGCGCCGCGCCTCTGTGATGTCGTCTTGCCGCAGCACCACCAGCGTCGGATCCCAGCGCCAGTCGTCCTGCTCGCGGTGCGTGATATCGAACACCAGGTTCGACACCTCCTTGTAGCGGGCGCGCACCTCGAGGCGCTGGTTCGCCGAGTTGCTGCCCAGGAGACGCGCCTGTGCGATCACTGCGACCCAGCGCCGGGGGCGCCAGTCGGCCTGAAGGAGCGTGCTGCTCGTCGCGGGCTGGCCCGTATCGTCGGAGTCCGAGAGCCGCAGGAACGAGGCGCCGACCGCGATGGGCAGGGGCCGCGCGAGGCCGCGCAGATCGAACCGCAGCGTTCCACCGAACGCGGTGGGCTGCGCCGTGGCGACGGCCCGCGTGTAGTCCGAGCGCCGGACGCCCGAGAACACGGAGGCCTGCAGCGTGTCGCCGTCGTACGCGACATTGGCGCCGAGCACGTGCATCGACCACGCGCCGTAGATGAACTGGTCGCCCGCACGCACGCGGAGCCGCTGGAGGCCCCATCGCCGCGGCAGGAAATCGCGGAGCTCGGCCCAGCCGGTCCGGAGATCGGTGCCGCTGCGATCGAACCACGTCGCGATCGGCGGCGGCAGTGCCGCCGTCGTCTCCTGGTCGGTGACGGGATCGCGCGCCCTGATCCGCCGCGCCGCTTCGAACCGCGCGGAGAAGTAGGTCGACAGGCTCGCGAGGCCGACGCCGCGCGTGCTCGCGTACCCCTCACCAAACCCGTACGAGCGCAGGGTCGCGTAGTCGGAGCCAGCCTGCGGCGTGCCGCCGTCGACCCGGTCCCGCCCGCTGGGGCGCGCGCCGTCGATCTGGTAGCCGACGTTCAGGCTGAACGACACGGGCTGGAGGACGTTGCGGATCCCGTCCAGCTCCGCGATCCGCGACGTGGGCGTGGGCGTGTGCGGCGGGGGCAGTGGCATGACCGAGTGGCGGACTGCCGCGGCACTCGCGGGCAGCGAGGCCTGAGCCGCGCGGGGGCGCATGCGCAGGTGGTGCAGGCCCGGGTCATGGGCAAGCGTCAGGTTCGGGCGCGGCTCGGCCCGCACGAGCGTGGTCGAGACGAGGCTCGCCATCGCGACGAGCCAGCCCGCCGTCGTGACGCGACTCACCGTCGGATCCCGAGCGCCGACGCGTCGTGGCAATCCGCGCAGCTCACGATCGCGGGCAGGCCCATGGGGCCGGCGTAGTCGGCGACGTGGCACGTGAGGCACGGCCGGATGTTCAGGCGCGCGAGCTGGCCGTGCTCGGTCGTGAACGTGCCCGACATGCCGTGCGAGCGCGGACGCTGCGAGTGACACGCGGTGCAGAAGTCGACGACATGGCATGTCGCGCAGCGCTCGCGGTCCGCGCCTGCCTCGGGGCCGTGGTCGAGCTCGCGCCAGGTGATCCGGTGATCGCTCGGGAGCATCGTCTGGTGGCACTCGTCGCACGCCTGCTGTGCGTTGCCCGACATCTGCACGTGGCACGTCGCGCACCGTGACGCGGAGGTCGCGGCGACCTCCGCGTGGTCGCGGCGAAACGCGATCGTGTGATCGAGCGGGCGCTCGGTGGCGGGGAGGTGGCTACGAGGCGCGAGGGCGGTGAGCGTGGCCGTGACCTGCGAGTGGCAGGTCTCGCACACGCGCATGCGCTGATCGGGCGGCACGCGGTCCACGTCGTCGTGGCACGTGACGCAGCTCTCGACGCGGGGCGCGGCGAGATCGAGATAGCCCTTCGCGGTGGCGGTCTGCGGATGGCACTCCTCGCACCGGATCGCGCGATTCTTGCGGTCGGTGCGATGGCGATCGTGACTGAACGCGCGCAGGTCGCCGCGGATGATCCGCATCGAGGTGCGCGGATGCTCGCCGCGGTCGTGGCAGCGCGCGCACTCGGACATGGTGGGGGCGCCCGCCAGCTTCACCTCGGCGGCGTGACAGCGCGCGCAGGTGGCGTGCGACGGTCGGCTCAGCGCCGCGTCCCGCGTGTGGCAATCGACGCAGCTCACGTGGAAGCCGACCCGTGACTCGACGCCCTTCGCATCGAGGTGCTGCCGGTGCGAGAAGCGCGGGGGCATCACCTGCCAGAGGTCGTCGGTCGGGTAGGCCTTCAGCGGTGCGACGAGCGGCGCCGTCGTGATCGCCGTATGGCAGACCTGGCAGAACAGGGTGGGTGCGCCGAGGAACGCGGGGGCGTGACACTTCGCGTCGTCGCAGGGCGCGTGATCGTCGGCACCGGGTCGCTTGCCGGCGCGGTGGCAGGAGTCGCAGGCGATCGCGGCATGGACGGCGTGCGACATGCGCGTGGGGTCGAGCGGCGGCAGCGGCATCTCGGCGATGCGCTGCTGCCGGCACCCGGCGAGCGCGCCGGATAGGACGATCGCCCATATGACGAGCGTGCGTAGCACCCGCACCGGCCCGACCATACGCGATTCTCGACTCCAGGAGTGTTCGACGAGTGGCCCGAGGAGCACCTACGAGCGCTTCCGCGCGGTGAGCGCGAGCAGAGCCGCGCGGTCCTCGGCGTCGACGTGCGGGCGGAGGGCCGTGAGCACGGTCGCGCGCTCGACGAGATGATCGGGTGCGTGGGGACGCCACCACAGCACGGCAAACGCGGGCACTCCGTCTGGCGTGTACCGGACCACCACGCGCTCCCCGGGCAGCGCCGCGAGCGCGCCCGGTAGGGCATCGCGCCGGGCGTGCACGATCGCCATGGCGGCCGGCGAGCGCACGAGTCGGTCAGGGAGGGTGGCGAACAGGCGATCGAAGAACGCGCCGTTGGTGCGCTGCCACATCGGGTCGCCGGGAGCGCCGCCGGGCATGGGGGCGTTGCACGTGACCAGATCGGCACCGGCGGTCGCGATCGCCCCGCCCGTGGCGTCCCCGATGTCGGCGATGTCCACCGCGATCGCGATCCGCGACAGCGCAGCGCCGAGGCGCGCGCATGCGACCGCACGCGGGTTGGCATCCAGCGCGCAGCGCACCGCGGCTTGCTCGGGCCGGAGCAGCTGCGCGAACGCCGAGCCACACGCGAGGTCGGTCCACGTCCGGCGCGCATCCGGCGGAATGGCGGCCGCGAGGTGATCGCTCGAGTCATCGGGCCAGCAGACGCGCTCGACGTGCTCGGCGGCATCCGCGCGATCGCACGCGACGAGCGCGGCGCCGACCGGGAGCAGCGCGACCGTCGCGCGCACGTGTCCTGCGTCCCGCTCGACGAGGCCCGCCGCCAGCAGCGCATCGAGTGGGAGGCGGGCGGCGCGCTCGAGGGCGAGCTCCGCGCCCGCGACGAACAGCGCGAGCGCGACCCCCGCCGGCATCACCTCGCGCGCCCGGAGTGCGGCCCGGAGTGCGGGGAGGCTCGCCGCGACGACGGGGACCCGGCCGCGCCCGACCCACGTCGCGAGCATCCGCGCCGTGAGCCCCGCGGCGCGCAGCGCGTCGCCGAGCTCGGCGGCGAGCGGCGCCGCCACCGACGGGATCGCGGGCGCGGGTGTCACGGTGCGAGCCGCAGATACAGCCGCGCCAGATCGTACTCGGCGTCGAACAGCACGTGCGCATTCACCGCCGCGCGCAGGAGTCTCGCGCGGCCGACCGGCGTTGCAGCCTCGGGCGCGAGGCCGAGCACCGCGCCGTAGAAGGCGAGCTCGCCCCGCTGCGGCCCGGTGATGGCCGCGGCCGCGAGGGCACCGTACGCGAGCCGTCCCGTCGCCGCTTTGGCGAGCAGCTCGTACCACAGCTCGCCCTCGCGCCCGCCGAGATACTCCCTCGCGAGCCGGTCCGGCGCGAGCGCCTGGCGCCGCGCCTCGGCGAGCACCCACAGGCTCGCGTACACCTTGTAGGCCTCCGGCACGGTGGGGTCCTCGAGCCCGCGGTGATAGGCATCGACCGCGGCGTCGAAGCGTCCGACCTGGATGAAGAACGCCACGGCCGTCGCCGCGTTCGGGCTGCCATCGGGGGCCGCGTCGACGGCCTGATCGACGAGCGCCGCGCCCCGATCGGTGTCCCCGAGCCACCACAGCGCACGCCCGGACTCGAGCATGCGCTCGGCCGCGATCGCACGGGGCAGCTCCGTGGCCTCGCCGAGCGACGCCCACGCGCGGAGCGAGTCCACATACCGCACCGCCGCATCCTTGGTGCGCCCCGCGAGGCGCAGCGCGTCCGCGTCGAGCCGCTCGAGCTTCGCGCGCTGATAGCGATGGCCCATCGAGGCCCCGCCGATGAACGCGAGCCCGTCGGAGGCCCACTGGTCGGCGACCGCGAGCTGATCGACCTGAATCGCGATCGTGGTCAGGGCCTGGTACGCATCGATCGAGGGCGCGCGCTCGATCGCCGCGGTCAGCGACGAGCGGCCGGCATCCACGAGGCCCTGGCTCGCGAGCCCGCGGCCGAGGGCCGTCTCCGCGAGCGCCACCGTCTGCTGCCACATCGGGTGGGGACGGCGGCGGGAGGCGGTCGCGGCGAACGCGACCACGCCGCGCCACGCCACCTGCGCGGCATGCGGGCGGCCGCCCGATGCGAGCCGCTCGATCCGCTCACCGTAGAGCTTGCCGAGCCGCAACGCGCTGGTCGCGTCCGGCTCGCCCGTGCCCAGCACGCGCTCGTACAGCGCGATCGCCTGCTCGGTGCGGCCGAGGTCCTTGGCATCACCGGCCGCCGCGAGCATCAGCTCCGCGGACCCCGGAAACCTCGCGAGGCCGGCGAGCTCGATCGCGAACGCGGCGCCGACATCGGTCGCGTGCTCACCCTCGCGCAGGGTGGTCGCGAGCGCGACGTAGGCGCCGGGCGTCGGCTGATCGGCGACGACCTCCGCCTTCACGACGAGATCGCGATCGATGCCGATGCTCGCGGCCTGCATGCGCCCGAGCACGCGCTCGAGCTCGCCCAGCCGCTGCGCGTAGGCCAGCGCGATCGCGACGCGCCGCGAGGTCACGAGGATGTCGCGGTGGGCGCGGACCAGCTCGAGCGAGGCGCCGTGACGGTCGAGCAGCCGCGACACCACGTTCTGCCGCTCGACCACCAGCTCGAGGTAGCGATCCACGAGCCACGGCAGCGGCAGGGTGGTGGCCGCGGGCTGCAAGAGCGCGATCGGCGAGGCGCGCACCGCATCCGGGCCGAGCTCGGAGATCGCCAGATCGTCGGCGAACGCGAGCACCTCGTCCAGCTCGGCGAGCGCGTGGTCCCGCCCCGCCGCATCGATCTCGACGAGCACCGCGAGAATGCGGACCACCGAGTCGAGCGCGCCGAACTTCGCGAACGTCGTGCGCAGCTCGCGGATCACGCCCACGTACGGCGCGAGCCCGGCTCCGATCCCGGACGCGTCCGCCTGCCACAGCGCCACCAGATCGTCGAACAGGCGGCCCGCGTCCACGGTGCGGTCGTCATCCAGTGCCTCGCGGATGCGCGCGACAGTCGCCGCGGCGATCTGCGCGCGGATGCGATCGCGCGCGGCGCCCATCGGCATCGCCCACATCGCGTCGGTCGAGGCCACGCGATCGCCGGCATCGCGCAGCGCGAACGGCGCATCGGGCCACCCCGCCCGGAGCGGCCGCGCGCCGCCGCACGCGCTCCCCGCGAACGCGGCGATCGCGACGCCCGCAGCGAGCAGGACGGACCGGACCTCACGCTGCGAGCTCACGGTTACAGTGTATGGTCAGCGGCGTGACGCCGACTGGAATCGTGGTTCAAAAATACGGTGGCTCCTCGGTGGCCGACGCCGAAAAGATCAAGCTCGTCGCCCAGCGCATCGCTCGCACCCAGGCGGCCGGCAAGAAGGTCGTGGTCGTCGTCTCGGCGATGGGCAAGACCACGAATCAGCTGATCGAGAAGGCGCGCTCGGTCAGCGCGTCGCCATCGCGGCGCGAGCTCGACATGCTGCTCACGTGCGGCGAGCGCGAGTCGATGGCGCTGCTCTCGATGGCGTGTTCCGAGGAGGGCCTCGAGGCGATCTCGTTCACCGGCTCGCAGGCCGGCATCCTCACGAACGACCGGCACTCGGGCGCGCGCATCGTCGAGGTGCGGCCGTTCCGGATCGAGGACGAGCTCGATCGCGGCAAGGTCGTCATCGTCGCGGGCTTCCAGGGCGTGTCGTACAAGCGGGAGATCACGACGCTCGGGCGCGGCGGGTCCGACACCACGGCGGTCGCGCTCGCGGGCGCGCTGCGCGCCGACTACTGCGAGATCTGCAGCGATGTCGACGGCGTGTATACGGCGGATCCGCGCATCGTCCCGGCGGCCGAGCTGCTGGAGTCGATCTCGCATGACGAGATGCTCGAGCTCGCGGCGCAGGGCGCCAAGGTCCTGCACGACGCGTCGGTGGAGTTCGCCCGCAAGAGCGGCATCGCGCTGTACGCGCGCGCCACGAACAAGGACGGCGGGGGGACCCGCATCGACTTCACGCCCGCGCGGGATCGCCAGGTCGCGGCCGTGACGGGACAGAACGCGCTCGTACGCCTGCGCGTCTCGGGCGGCGCGGCCGTCGAGCACACGCTGCAGATCCTCGAGACGGCCTCGATTCCGCTCACGCACCTCGACCTCGAGGGCAAGGAGCTGCGCGTGTGGTTCACGACCGCCGACGTGCCGGACTGGGCCGACGTCCAGAAGAAGCTCGTGAACGTGGTCGGCGACGCGATCGAGCTCGGCGAGGAGGGCGCGGTCACGATCGTGGGTCACGGCATCGGCAACAACCCCGGCGTGATCAACAAGGCGCGCGCCAGCGCGGTCGGCGCGGGCGTGCCGCTGAACGCGGTGAGCGTCTCGCCGCTGCGCGTGACCCTCTGGTGCGATCGCCAGCACGTCGACAACCTCGTGCGCGCGCTGCACAAGACGTTCGTCGAGAGCTGAGCGCATGGCCATTTCTGCGCTCGCGCGGTTCCTGCCTCACCTCGGCCGGCTCGGCCGCGCCACGCGCTGGCGGCGGACGCGGGGACGCCCCCGCATCTGGGCCCATCGCGGCGACTCGGCGTGCTTCCCCGAGAACACGATGGTGGCGTTCGAATCCGCCGTCACGAAGGGCGCCGACGCGATCGAGTTCGATGTCCGCTTCGATGGCGACAAGAACGTCGTGGTCCTCCACGACAGCAAGCTCGAGCGGCTCACGGGACAGCCGGGCACGATCGAGACCACGTCCGCGACGGCCCGGGCCGCGCTGCGCGTCCGCGGGGAGGGCATCCCGATGCTCGCGGACGTGCTCGATGCGTTCGACATCGAGATGGATGTCGAGATCAAGACCACGAAGGTCGGCCGCATGGGCGAGCTCGTCGCGGCCACGGCGCGCGTGATCAAGGACAGCGCGCGAGCGGATCAGATCCTGGTGTCGTCCTTCGACCCGGTCGCGCTCGTGCAGCTCCACGCGCAGCTGCCCGACCTGGCGTGCGCGTTCCTGTTCCATGACGAGCAGCCGCTGCCCCTGCGGAAGGGCTGGGTCGGCAACTGGACGGGCGCGTCCGTCCTGCACCCGCAGCACACGCTGTGCACGGAGGAGGCGGTGGCCCGCTGGCATCGCGCGGGCATGCCGATCAACGCCTGGACGATCGACGATCGCGCGGAGCTGCTGCGTCTCGCCAAGCTCGGCGTGGACGGCGTGTTCTCGAACGATGTCGCCCACGCGGTCCGCGTGTTCGCCGAGCTGACGGCGAGCGGCGCCGACGCTCGCTGAGCGACCCGCGCCCCCGGGCGCACTTCAGGCCGGCGGGCCGGGACGAGCGGCTCCGGACGAGCCCGGCCGCCGCCCTCCTAGTTCACGACGGTGAAGTCGAGCGTCAGGCGCGCATCGCCGCGCCAGATCTCGGCGGAGACGTGGGTGGCGGTGCGGAGGCCGTCCCAGACGGTCTGGAGCTGGTCGGGCCGTGCGAGCGGGCTGCCGTTCACGGCGAGGAGCACGTCGCCCGGGACGACGTCGAGGTCGAACAGCGGGCTCGCGCGGTCGACGAGCTGGACGAGCTGCCAGCCCACGAACCGATCGGCGGTGAGCTTCGGCGCGACCTCGAGCTGGCGCAGGAACGCGCCGGGGCCCGCGTCGAGCACGGCGGCGAGGCGCGCACGCGTGACCGTGCCCGTGCGCAGGCCCTTGCCGGGCGGTGCCACCGGGCGCTGCACCGGCGCGCCGGCCACCGGCGCGACGCGGGTGGTCGCCGCGAGGTCCTCGTCGTACTTGATCGGGGTCGGGCGCACCTTCGGCCCGCAGGCCGTCGCAGCGAACACGAGGGCTGCGGCGAGCAGAGCGAGCGAGACGAGCCGGCGCATGGTCCCGACCGTGGGGCCGCAGATCGGCGGAGGCAAGTTTTCGACGGCATCGCGTGAGAGGCGACGGCGAGGCGGGTCAGCACAGGTGAGCCCCGGGGTGACGGCCGCGCCCCCGGCCGCGGTCGCGAGAGTAAGCTCGCGGAAGATGACCGCGACACCCGCGACACCCACGACCGGACGCTTGATCGTGCTCGAGGGCCTCGATGGCGCGGGCACGACCACGCAAGCCAGGCGCCTCGCCGAGCACCTTCGCGCGCAGGGCCGGGCCGTTCACCTCACACGGGAGCCGACGGACGGCCCGATCGGCAAGCTCCTGCGCGAGCTGCTCACCGGTGGTCACGAGCTCGCGAGCGGGCAGCCGCTGTCGCAGAACATGTTCGGCCTCCTGTTCGCGGCCGACCGGATCGATCACCTGCAGCGCGAGGTCGAGCCGCAGCTCGCCGCCGGCACCCTCGTCGTCTCAGACCGCTGGTACCACTCGTCGCTCGCGTACCAGGGAACGGGCGCCGATCGCGACTGGATCGCGACGCTGAACGCGCGCGCCCGCACGCCCGATCTCACGATCTTCCTGCAGGTGCGCCCGGAGGTCGCGGCGCAGCGCCGCGTCGCCGCGGGCCGCGTGCAGGAGCTGTTCGAGGATCTCCGGATGCAGGAGGAGGTGGCCGAGGGCTATCGCGCGACCAACGCCGAGCTGCAGCTGCAGGGTGAGCGCATCGAGACGATCGACGGTGAAGCCTCGCAGGACGAGGTGTTCGCCGCGATCGTCGCGCTCGTCGGCTAGTCATCGGCTCGTCAGGCGGTGCGGCGGCGGCGGATCGCGAGGGCCGCGCCGGCCAGGAGCAGCGCGAGCATGCCCGCCGCCGCCGCCACGTACAGCATCCACGCGGGGCGGGGGCCGCCGTGGTCGACGGCCTCGGCAGCGCTCTGCGCCGGCGCGTAGTCGGGCTTCAGCGCCACCGCCCTGCGGAAGTCGGGGCCACCGTCCTTGCCCGCGGCCTGCAACGCCTGGCCCGCCGCGTAGTGCCCGGCCGCGAGCGTCTCGTGCACGGTGGGGCTGGTCGGATCGAGTCCCGCCGCCTTGGAATATGCCGCGGCCGCCTCGGGCCACCGCTTCGCGTCCGTCAGCTGCTTGCCGAGGGCGCCGTAGATCTTCCCCATCTCGACACGCTCCGCGCGCTCGGGGTTGATCGCGATGAGCCGATCGATCACGGCTGCGGCCCCCGTGATGTCGCCCGCCGCCGCCTTCGTCTTGGCCACGGACCACTCGCCTTGCTCGCGCTTGGCTCGCTCGCCGTCGTGGAACGCGAACAGCTGCTTCGTGACGGCGACCTGATCGATCGGCTCGATCTTCGCGGTCGGCGCGCTGTCGTCGATGGTCGTCTCGTCCTCCAGCGAATAGTCGGTATGCAGGAGATCGTTCGACGCCCGCCGCAGCTCGAGGTCGGCCAGCTCGCGATAGGTCAGCCACAGCGGCTTCTCCTTCTTCGTCAGCTTGCCGCCCGCCATCTGCAGCTTCTTGCGCGGCGCCGGCTTGGGCGGCGGGCCGGTGATGTAGTCCATCCATGCCGCCCGCGCGGCCGCTCGCACGCGCGGCGCGTCGTCGTCGATCTTGCCCCACACCGCATGCACCGCCTCGCGATGCCGCGTCTCGCGGAACACGTCGAGGATCGCGATCTGCAGCGCCTCGCTCCGGGTCGCGGAATCGAGCGCCTTCTTCGCGTCCTGGCGATCCATGCGCTCGAGCTGGAACGTCGCGTAGCGCCTCCGATCGCCGTCCTGCTGCGACTCGCGCGTGAGCGCGGGCACGGACCACGGGTTCATCTTGCGCAGATAGCGCCCGCACTCGTCCCGGTAGATCATCGTGCCGGCGTCGAACGCGACCTCGAACAGCAGCGCCGCGGCGTGGATATCCTTCGAGGCGGCGAGCGCCCGGATCGCGACATCGTCCGCGATCACCTCGCCGGTCGCGGCCGAGGCGGGCAGGGGCAGCAGCTGCCGGAGCCAGTCGACGTCGTCGTTGCCCTTCTTGTCCTTGTCCGACTCGCGCTGCGCGACGAACTTCCCGCTCTTGTCGGGCACCGCAGCGTCGATCGAAGCCAGCACCGCCTTGCGCGCATCGACATCGGTGGCGTGCTTGCGCACGACCCACGAGCCGATGGCATCGAGCGCGCGGGGGGCAAGCTCGTCGAGCTCGGCGATCGCGGCCTTGCGCGCGGCCGCGTCGGGGGCGGTCGCGATCGTGCCGAGCAGCTGCACGGCCTTCGCGTCGTCGGGCGACGCGGGCGCCTCGGGGGTCGGGGCCGCTGACGCCGTGGTCACGGTCGTCGCGAGGAGACACAGCCACACCGCGCGCATCGCACAGGGAGTAACCGGTCGCAGGTCACGGCGCAACATCACGACAGGTAACGTCCCACCGCGCGCGGTAAGTCCCGGCGCCGCGAACCAGCCGGCAGGCCAGGGGCGGGCCCTTCGAGGAGACGCCTAGTGCAGGCGATCGTTCGGGATGCGCTCGCCGAGATCCACGAACTCGAGGAACCGCATCCCGATGGCGCGCGAGGAGGCCTGCTCCTGGTCGCCACCTCCGAAGTTCAGGTAGTGGTGGTGCTTCACCTCCGCACGCACGACGATCTCGTCGATCTCGTCCTCGGCGTCCGGATCCCCGGCCTCGCCCGGATGGATCAGCTGGAAGTGCACCGTCACCACGGTGCCCAGCGGCGGAGCGTAGGTCATCTCGACGAGGATCCCGCCGGCGGACACGTTGCGCGCGATCGCGTGCGCATCCCCGTACAGCTCGCTGCCGATCACGACCACGAAGGCCTTGTCGAAGCGGTTATGCAAGCGCTTGTCGGCGGCGCTCGCGGGTGCCACCGGGATCCCGCGCCCGTTCACGTGCGGGCGGCTGTCGTCGAGGACGTGGCGGAGGTCGGGCAGCGGGTCGCGGCGCTTCACTTCAAATAATGATCAGGCGCCGAACTACATGAAGTCAAAAATCCTACGTTGTCCTACATCAGAATACCTGGAAGTCCTGGAACTCGTGCGCGGCCTTCGCTACATATAGAGGCAGCGATGCGGGCAACCGGGCGGGTGGCAGCGGTGAGGGCGGCAGCCGTGGCGTGCGCGATCGTCGCGCTCGCGAGGCGCGTCGACGCGAAGCCGAGCAATCCGGCCTTCCTCGGCATCAGCATGGTCGATGCCCCGACCACGGCCGGCATCGAGTGCGCGGTCGAGGGCCTCACGCACGGGGCCGCCGCGGAGGCGAGTGGCATCCGGCCCGGTGACTTCGTGCTCGCCATCGACCGCGCGCGCATCACCACGTGCGATTCGCTGCTCGCCACGATCCAGCTGCATCAGGCGAACGATCGCGTCGTCGTCACCGTGCGGCGCGACCGCGTCGTGAAGAAGCTGAAGGCCACGCTGTGGCCGCGGGACGAGGTGCTCCGCCGCCGCGGGTTGATCGGCCAGCCTCCGACCGGCGCGCTCTCGCGGATCGACGATCGGTCCGTGCTCGACCTGGCGACCGACGCCCACTCCTCGATCATCGGCTGGTACTCGCCGCGGTGCTCGCAGTGCGAGGCGCTGTTCGAGCCGATCGCGAAGTGGGTGCGCGACCATCCGGGCAAGGGCGAGCCCATTCGCGTCATCGCGGCCCTCGAGGGCGACCCTGCGCTGTCGCTCGCGGAGAGCGCGAAGCTCCTCGCGGCGCGAGCGGGCGCGCTGCCTGTCCCGCTGTTCGTGGCCGCTCCACGCGTCTACGAGGACAACTCGATGAGCGACCCCGACCGCGTCTACTTCATGGTCGTCGACTGCGAGGGCGTCGTCCGCCACCTCGCCCCGGTGGTGCCCGCCCAGGACGATACCGACGCTGCGCTCGATGAGCTGTTCGCCGCGGCCGAGCAGTCCGGTCATCGGAAGTAGACTCGCGGCATGGCCGCTGTCGTTCGCCGGTTCGCCGGCAAGACCCCGCAGATCGCGCCCGGCGTCTTCCTCGCCGAGACCTGCGCCGTGATCGGAGATGTCGAGATCGGCGAGGGCTCGTCCGTCTGGTACGCCTGCGTGCTGCGCGGCGACTCGATGCCGATCCGCATCGGCAAGCGTACCAACGTGCAGGACGGGACGATCGTGCACGTCACCGCGGACCGGTTCGGCGCGACGATCGGAGACGATTGCGTGATCGGACATGCGACCACCATCCATGCCTGCATCGTCGAGGACTTCTGCCTGATCGGGATGGGCGCGATCATCCTCGATGGCGCACGCATCGGCACCGGTAGTCTCGTGGGGGCAGGTGCGCTCGTGACCCCGGGCACCGACATCCCGCCCGGTAGCCTCGTCCTGGGCTCGCCTGCGCGCGTCAAGCGTCCCGTCACCACGAGGGAGCGGGAGTCGATCCGCTACGGAGCCGATCACTACGTCGAGCTATCCCGCCGCTACCTTGCAGCCGGGAGCGAATGATCGGTACGATTCAACGTCTGACTGCGCACGTGATGTCGAGACGAAGAGCGAACGGCAGCCGCGCGCGAGCGCTGATCATCGGGACCGCGGTCGCGCTCGCGCTCTGCGTGGGTGCCGTGCCCGTGCTCGCAGACAACGTCGACGACCTCGTGAAGTCGCTCGACGATAGCTCCAACAAGGTGCGCCTCGCCGCCACCATCAACTTGCGCAAGGTCCAGGATCAGCGCGCGATCCTGCCGCTCGCGAAGCACGTGAATGTCGACAACGAGAGTGACGTGACGGTGCGTGCAGCGGCCGCCGCCGGCCTCGGCGATCTGGTGAACGGGACCACGAAGCCCGGCATGAAGCGCCTCGCCGTCTCCGCGCTCGAGCGCGCCAAGGCCAACGACCCGAGTGACAGCGTGAAGAAGCAGGCCGACAAGGCGCTCGCGGCGATCACGGGCGGCACCGCCGGTGGGACGAGCTCGACGACGGCGCCCACGGCCTCGACCGCGACCGCGAGCGGCGGCATCTACGTGAACTTCGGCCCCATGTCGAGCAAGACCGGGACGAACGACGCGGCGAACCGGGCCGCGATGGTGAAGGCCGCGACGAAGATGATGACCAAGAAGCAGTCGGGCTGGGCGCAGACCTGGGCGGGCGGGGCGCCCACGAAGGCCGCGCTCGCCGCGAAGAAGATGATGGGGTTCTACGTGGATGGGACGCTGAACGAGCTGAAGATCGTAAAAGCAGGATCCTCGGCCACCGTTTCTTGTAAAGTCAGCATGTTGCTCGCGGACTTCCCCGATAAGAGCGTGTTTGGCTTCCTCAGCGGCGGTGCCAAGGTCGAGAGCGGCGCCTCCGACAAGGACATCGCGCTGTCGGCGGACGATTGCGTCAGCGCCGTGATCGAGGGGCTCGTGGAAACGAAGATCATCCCGACCATCAAGACCAAGGCGGGGGTTCCGTAGTCATGCGACCGCAACCCCAGCCTGGTAGCCAGGCCAGTAACTACAAGCGCAGCTGGCGCAACCTGCTCATCAACAAGAGCTACCAGCTCAAGTTCACCCTGATGATGGTTGGCGTCTCGACCGTGCTCATGGTCGGGCTCGGCGTGTGGGTCATGAAGGTGGCCAACGAGACCACCGAGGTGAGCATCGCCAGCGTGCGCGGCACGCCGTGCGTGGCGATTCCGTCCATCGGCGACGACGAGCTCGACGAGGCACCCACCGACGACCCTGCTGCGGCTACGAGCGGCACCCGTAGCAAGCCGAGCCCGAGCCCGAGCCCGAGCCCGAGCCCGAGCCCGAGCCCGAGCCCGAGCCCGAGCCCGACTCCGGCGCCAGCCGAAGCGGTGGGCTCGGCCGGCTCGGCCGGCTCGGCCGGCTCGGTCACCGCCGCTGGGTCGGACGACCGCCATCACGGCGTCGTGATGGAAGAGTCGACCATGGAGCTCGTGCCGGAGCCCGCGCCGGCGATCATCGTGCCGCCCGACTACGGTCACAAGGTCGTCTCGCACTGGAGCTGCGAGCGCGCCATCGCGGCGAAGATCGATGACCTCGAGAGCGGACGCCGCCGCATCCTCTTCGTCCTGATCGGTACGGGCCTGCTGCTCGTCCTCGGCCTCGCTGCCTACGGCATCAAGATGACCCACAAGGTCGCGGGGCCGCTCTTCAAGGTCGGGCTGTATCTGCAGAAGATGCGCGACGGTCGCTTCGACAAGGTCTGGAACCTCCGGAAGGGCGACCAGCTCGTGGACTTCTACGAGCACTTCAAGCTCGCGCATGCGGGCGTGGTGCAGATGCAGAAGGACGACATCTCCCGCATGAAGGCCGTGATCGCGGCCGCGGAGACTGCCGGGGCCGGAGAGCATGCGACCGTCCAGGAGCTTCGCGACCTGATCGCGCGCAAGGAGAAGGCCCTTGAGTGATCCCACCGCGGCGACCCCCCCCTCGGCGTTCGTACGCACGCGTCACAAGCGCAAGCTGTCGAACTACCTGCTCGATAAGAAGCTGCAGCTTCGCTACGTGCTGATCGTGACGATCCTGTCCGGCATCATCGCCGGCGCGCTGGGCTTCATGATCTACCAGCAGCGGCGCGCGGCCTCGCTCTCGATCGAGAAGGACCTCCAGGCCCTGACGGACAAGGACACGACCCAGAGCGAGCTGCAGGAGCAGATCAGCGGGACCCTCGCGTCGGGCGATCACGCGCTCGTCTACAAGATGGTCGGCGTCGGCATCGGGCTCGTGGTCGTGCTGACGCTGTATCTCCTGATCATGACCCACAAGGTCGCGGGACCGCTCTTCAAGGTCTCGATGTACTTCGACAAGATGGCGGTGGGAAAGCTCGGCAAGGTGACCGCCTTGCGGCAGGGCGACATGCTCCAGGACTTTTACGCGAGCTTCCAGGAGATGCACGAGGCAGTGCGCAAGCGCGCGCAGGATGACCTCGCGAGCATGGACGCCGCGCTCGAGACGATCCGCAGGTCGGGAACCCATCCGGCTGGCGTGTCCCCTCCGGCGATCGACCACGCCGACTATCGCGGTGAAGCGCGCGGTCGGCTCGAGGATGCACTCGACGGACTCGCCACGCACCTCGCGAACCGCAAGGCCGCGCTCGTCGACTTTCCGCCGCGCGCCTAGAGCTCGCCTGAGAGCGCATGACCAGCGCGCCGCACGCGGGAGGCCCTCGCGCCGCACGCCGCGGCGAGGTGAGTTATCGTCGGCCCCGGGATGAGCGCATTGCTCGAGCTGGGGGAACGGTACTGGGCGCTGGGGCTGCCGGCGGCGGCCCGGAGTGCGCTCGTGCGTGCGATGGCACAGGCCACCGACGAGGTCGCGGCGCTGCGGCTCGCAGACATCGCGCTGGCCCAGGGCGATGCGGTCGGCGCACGCACGTTCGCGGCCGAGGCCGCGAAGCGGGCACCGGGCCCGGTGACGAAGCTCGTGCTCGGCCGTGCCCACCTCGCGGCGGGCGAGCTGACCGCAGCGAGGCGCGCGCTCCTCGTCGCGCTCGAAGCCCCGACCCTGGCCCGCTGGGATCGGCCGCGCGTGCACCTCGAGCTCGCACGCACCTCGCAGGCCGAGCGCGATCTCGCGGGCTCCACGGCCCAGTCCGGGGCCGCGTTCGCCGAGCTCGTCGCTGCGGCGAACGCGGCCCCCGCGCTGCACGATCACCACCTCGTCGAGGAGGTCTGCGCCGCGATCGTCGCTGCGGGTCGCGCCGCCGACGCGACGGAGCAGCTCGCGGCGGCACCGGCAGGACCGGGGACCCGGCTCGTGCGGGCGGCGCTGCTCGCGGCGCGGCACGGCAGCGGCGATAGCGAGGTCACCGACCGCGCGATCGACGACGAGCTGGCCGCAGCCGAGGCCGAGCGCCCGAGCGTCGCCGTCGCCCTCCGCCGCCTCGAGCGCCGCGTTCGCAAGCACACCGGCGATCACGGCGCGCTCGTCGGCGAGCTGGCTGCTCTCGTGGCCTCGGCCGCGGCCGAGGAGCTCCCGACGACGGATCGCGCGCGCCTGTGGTTCCTCTACGCGTCCGTGTGCGCCGAGGAGCCCGGCGCCGACACCCGCGCACTCGCGGAGGGCGCGTACCGCAAGGGGCTCGGGTTCCAGCCGGGCCACACGGGCGCGGCGTGTCGCCTCGCGCTGCTGATGTTCGATCGCGGCGATCAGGCCGGGGCGCTCGCCGAGATCGAGCGCGCCCTGCGCATCGATGCGAGTCACGGGCTCGCGTGGCGCAACGCGGCGCGCATGCTCGACGCGCAATCGCCAAGCCTCGGCGTGGTCGTGGGGCGCCTCCTCGATGCGGCGAACCCGGGCGCGGGCGCGGCCGCCGCCGGCGTCGCACCACGGCTCGTCACCGCGACGGCGGAGGTCGCGCGCCATGACGTGCTCGCGGGCGTATACGCGCACGGCCACCGCGTGAAGAACCTGCTCGGCATCATCGGGTCGCGCACCCGCTCCGCCCGCAAGCTCGCGCCCGCGGAGACGCCGCTGCACGAGCGGTTGAAGGACCTCGAGGCGGATGTCACCGCGCTCTACGAGGAGTGGGCGCAGTACCTGCGGTCGATGCAGGCGCCCACGCCGACGATCGAGCTCGTGCCGCTGGCGAACCTCCTCCACGAGGTCGTGATGGCAGCGCAGGCGCGCATCCAGCACGTCCCGATCGCGCTCGAGACCACCGCGGGGCTCCCGGACATCCGCGGCGACCGCATGCTGCTGCGAGAGGCGCTCCTGAACGTGATCTCGAACGCGGCCGAGGCGTGCGCCTCGCTCACGCGCGCGTGCGAGGTGACGGTGCGCGCCCGCGCGATCCCTGCGCCGAGCGGTGGGGCCGCGCCGATCGTCGAGCTCGTGATCACGGACAGCGGGCCCGGGATCCCGCGCGCTCACCTCGGGCGCCTGTTCGTTCCGGGCTTCACGACGAAGGAGACCGGCTCCGGCGTGGGACTCGCGATCGCGGAGCGCGTGGTCGCCGCGCACCACGGCCGCATCACGGTCGAGAGCGAAGAGGGGCAGGGCACCACGATCACGATCACGATGCCGACCGACAAGGCGGGGCTCTCGGCGCTCCCGCTCCAGACCTTCGGGGAGCGGTTCGCATGACCATCGGCACGATCATCTGCGTCGACGATCAGGCCGAGGTCCGGCGCCTCCTCGGGGACGTGTTCCGCGCGAAGGGCTCGCACGTCGTAGGCTTCGACGATGGCGAGGACGCGATCCGCTGGCTCGGCACCAACGAGGCAGACCTCGCGGTCCTCGACCTCGACCTCGGCCCGAACCGCCGGTCCGGCATCGAGATCTGTCGGGCGATGCGCAAGGCGCTGCCGGATCTGCCGATCATCATCCTCACGGGGCACGGCACGATCGACGACGCCGTGATGGCCGTGAAGGCGGGCGCGGTCGACTTCATCACGAAGGACCCTTACCTCGAGGACAAGCTCGAGATCTCGGTCGAGAAGGTCGAGCGCATCATGGCCCACGCGCTCGCGCGCAGGCAGCTCGAGCAGGAGAACCGCGAGCTGCGCGCGACGAACGAGCGGCTGCGCAAGGCGGCGGGGCGGCGCTGGCAGATCGTCGGCGACTCGCAGGCGATGCGCACGGTGATGACGAAGATCGAGCGCGTCGCGCCGGTGCCGCGGCCGGTGCTCGTGCTCGGGCCCCGCGGCACGGGCAAGGAGCTGGTGGCGCGCGCGATCCACACGCTGTCGCCACGCGCGAGCGAGCCCTACATCACGATCAACTGCGCCGCCGTTCCGGAGAGCCTGCTCGAGAGCGAGCTGTTCGGGCACGAGGAGGGCGCGTTCACCGGCGCCACCAAGCAGAAGGAGGGCAAGTTCGAGCTCGCCGATGGCGGCACGCTGTTCCTCGACGAGATCGGGAACATGTCGCTCGAGTTCCAGGCCAAGATCCTGCGCGTCCTCGAGTACCAGCGCTTCGAGCGGGTCGCGGGCAGCGAGTCGATCCAGGTGAACGTCCGCGTGATCGCAGCGACGAACTCCGATCTCAAACAAGCGATGATCGACGGAACGTTCCGGCGCGATCTGTACGACCGGCTCGCGTTCGAGGTGATCCTGTTGCCGCCGCTCGCGCAGCGCATGGAGGACGTGCCGATCCTCGCCGCCCACTTCCTCTCCCACTTCCGCCACGAGCTGTCGGGCATCTCCGTGAAGGAGATCAGCGCCGCTGCGCTCGATCGATTTGCCGCGTACGACTATCCGGGGAACGTGCGCGAGCTGAAGAATATCGTCGAGCGCGCCGTGTACATGGCGCAAGGTGACGTGCTCGTGGCCGCAGATGTGGATGGCGCGCTCCCGCCGGAGGCGACGGGCGCATCGGAGTCGACCACGACGTTCGCGGACGATCCCCGCCTGCCGCTCGACGAGCGCGTGGATGCCTACGAGTCGTGGCTCTGCCGCGACGCGCTGGAGCGCACGCGCTTCAAGCAAAAGGAGGCCGCGGCGCTCCTCGGCATCACCTACGATCAGTTTCGCCAGCGCTACCGCAAGTTCGGGCTCGGGAAAGACTGAGCGGAGCGGGAGCGGAGCCCGCGGCCGCAGGCACGGACTGCGCTAAGGTAGGGCCGTGGGCATCTTCTCGCGGATCAAGAGCGGCATCTCGAGCAAGGCGAACGCCGCGATCGACAAGGCGATCGATCCGGCGAAGGAGCTGGACATGGCGATCCTCGAGATGGAGGAGGGGCGCAAGAAGGCGTTCGCAGAGCTCGTCTCGTACAAGGCGACCGCGAAGCTCCTCGATGCCGATGTGGAGAAGCACCGCGCCAGGGCGACCGAGTGGGAGCGGCGGGCGATGCTCGCGGTCCGCGCAGGCGACGACGAGGCCGCGCGCACGGCGCTCAAGGAGAAGAAGGCCGCGGAGCTCGAGGCCACGAAGATCGAGCGCGACAAACACGAGGCCGCGAGCTACGCGATCCAGCTGAACCGGAGCCGCAAGGACTTCGAGACGAAGCTGCAGATGATGAAGCTGCGCAAGGGCACGCTCGCCACGCAGCTCGCCGCCGCGCGGGCGCCGGGCGGGGACGCGTTCGGCAACGACAGCTCGGTCTGGGATCGCTTCGCGCGCGCGGAGGACCGGATCGATCGCGAGGCGATCGAGAGCGAGGTCGACGCGGCGATGCGCGGCGAGGAGGTCGATGCGGTCGCGTTCGATCGCAAGCTCGCGGCCGTCAGCGCTCGCTCGGGGTCGGAGCTTGCCCTCGGAGCCGGGGCGGACGGAACCGATTCACTCGCGGCGCTCAAGTCGAAGATGGCCGGTGCCAAGGGCGATCCTGCGAGCGCGCCCCCGAAGGCGCTCGCGGCGAGCCCGGACAAGCCCGAGTCCTGATGGTGGGAGTCACGGCGACGCGCGCGGCCGGCGACGGGGACGAGGCGCTCTCCACGCGCCTGCGTGACCTCGCGCTCGTCGAGCTCGATGCGCTGGCCGCGGGAGGACACGAGGAGCTCGTCGGCGCCTTCGCGGACGATGTCGCGGATGCGCTACGCGAGGCGCGCGTGCGGATCGCAGGGTTACGGGCCGCCCTCGGCGGCGCCGACCCGCTCAACGTGCTGGATCTCTCCACCCGTCAGCGGGGCTCGGAGGCGGGCGCGATCGGGGCCGAGCGAGTCCGCCAGCGGCTCGTGGCCCAGGCCGACGCGGGCAGGGCCCTGGCCCGCCTCGCGGAGCTCGCGGCCGCCCTCGCGGGGAAGCTGTTCGAGGCCGATCGTCGGCGGTAGCTCGCAGGACCCAAACTCGAAGCGCGACCTTGTGTCCTATACCCGGCCCCCTGATAGTGACCCGGATGGCAGACGAGGACCCAGACCTCGACCGGGCACGCGCAGGGGATCGCGATGCTTTCGGGCGGCTGGTCCGCCGGTACCAACGACGCGTGTACGCAGCCGCCCTCCATATCCTCGGCAACCACGGTGACGCCGACGACGTCACCCAGGAGTCGTTTATCCGCGCGTATCGCGGGCTCGCGTCTTTCGATGGGCGCGCCGACTTCTTCACGTGGCTGTACCGGATCACGATCAACACCGCGTTGAACGCGTTGCGGTCGGACAAGCGGGGTGCAGTGCTATCTGCGCGCGGCGCGACCGAGGCGGCTCACGTGGGTGGCAAGCCGGAGGCGCTGGGGACGCACGCGCCCGACCCGGCACAGCGGGTCCAGCAGTCGGCCGAGGTGAAGCGGGTGCTCGAGGCGGTCGCGACGCTCTCCGCGACGCTCCGCGTGACGCTCGTGCTGGCCACCGTCGAGGAGCTGCCGCACAAGCAGATCGCCGAAATCCTGGAGATTCCAGAGGGCACCGTGGCGTGGCGAGTGAACGAGGCTCGCCGCCTGCTGCGCCTCAAGCTCGTCCCGTCCGAAGTCGCCGCGACCGGCGCCCTCGGCGCAAAGGCAACATGAGCGACGACCTGGACGACGAGCTCCGCGCCGCGATGAAAGTGCTGGACGGTGAAGCGCCTTCGGGTTACTTCGACGGCCTACCTGAACGCACACTCGCGCGCCTGGAGGAGACAGAAGCGATGCAAACCTCGGGGATGGATCCAACTCGGATGAGTGACAACGAATCAGGAGGCGGCGTGCCCCCACTGGCTGACGCGAACCGGGACGAAGACTCCGGTCTGCACGACATCCGTAGCCTCGCCAGCTCGACGAAGCTGCGCATGTCCAGGCGGGTCGCGAGCGTGCCACCGCCCATGGACGAGGACATCCTCGCCACGAGCTCGGCCGGCTGGAAGGCCGTCGCGCTCCCCGAACCGGCAAAGATGGTGTCGCTGCCGGAGCTATCGCAGCTCGCTCCGGCCGCCGAGGTGAAAGCCAAGGACAAGGCCGCTCGCAAGGCTGCCAAGGCCGCACCGGACAGCGCGGGTGCGCGGGATGCGGCGGTCGTGGCTGCGGCCGCGGCGCCCGCGACGAACGTGCCTTCGCAACCGTCGGCGTCCACCCCGATGATCGGGGCACGCTTTGCCGCGAGGCCGAAGGCGACCGGCTCGAAGTCCACGCTGTATGCGACGATCGGCATCGGCGTGGCCGTCGCCGCCGGCGGGCTCGTGGTCTGGAAGCTGAAGGGCGGAGCGCCCGCCGCGACGCAGGTCGCCTCGGCGCCGGAAGCCGCCAAGGCGGAGGTCGCGCCGCCCGCGGTCGTGACGCCTCCCGTGGTGCCGGTGCCCGCTCCGACGGCGACGCCGATCGAGACGGCGGCCGTCGCCGCACCACCGCCCGTCGATCCGACCGCGGTCGCGAGCGATGCGTCGGCCGACGACCGTCACCACGGCGACAGCAAGGCCACGAAGCGGCCCGCCGTTGCTGCCGCGGGCGCGGTGGCCACCGCCGACGCGAAGCCGGAGAAGGCGGGCGCCAAGCCGGTCAAGCCCACGGCCGCCGCACCCGGCGGTGCCGCCGGTGGTGATGCGGATCCCTCGTTCGACGCGCTGCTCAAGGAAGCCGGCGTCGATGCGAACAAGCCGAAGACGGTCGTGCTGGAGAAGAAGTCGCTGTCCAGCGGCGATATCCGGACCGGCATGAGCGCGGTCGCGGGCAAGGCGCAGGGTTGCTACGCCGGCCAGCAGGGCACGGCCTCCGTGAAGCTCACGGTCGCGCCGAGCGGCAAGGTCTCGAAGGCCACGGTCAGTGGAGCGTTCGCCGGGACGCCCGTCGCTGCGTGCGTGGAGTCGGCCGTCAAGTCGGCCCAGTTCCCGGCGTGGGATGGCGGGCCGCAGACCGTGTCGTACAGCTACCTGCTCGCCGAATGATCGGATCGCGGCGCGCGGGCGGGCTATCGCTGCGCGCGCCCCGCGGGTAGCTTCGGCGGTCGCGATGCCGAAGGTTTCCGCAGGTCGTCACTTCGAAGATTTCGGGATCGGGCAGCACATCGTGCACGCCGTCCCTCGCACCCTGCACGGGGGCGACATCTCCGCGTACATGATGCTGACGGGCGATCGGCATCCGCTGTCCTCGTCGACGGAGCTGGCGCGGTCACTCGGCTTCGCGCGCGAGGTGATCCCCGATCTCCTCGTGTTCCACGTCGTGTTCGGCAAGAGCGTGCCCGACATCTCGCATCACGCATCCGCGAACCTCGGCTACGCCGACGTGCGCTTCCTCCGGCCCGTCTATCCGGGCGACACGCTGGTCGCCGAGAGCGAGATCATCGGGCTCCGCGAGGTGTCGAGCGGTGACGCCGGCGTGGTCTACGTGCGCACGCGAGGCACCAACCAGAAGGGGCAGGAGGTGCTGACCTTCGTGCGCTGGGTGATGGTCCCCAAGCGCGACCCGGGGGCGCTCGCCGGGGCGAGCAGCGTGCCGCAGCTCATCCCGGTGGTGACGGCGGACCGGCTCGTCGTGCCCGAGTCCATGAACCTGCAGCGGTTCCCCGACCTCGCGTGGGCATTCGGATCGGTGTCGCGCTGGGACGACTACGAGGTCGGCGAGCGCCTCGACCACCCCGATGCGATGACGATCGAGGAGGCCGATCACGTCCAGGCCACGCGCCTCTATCACAACACCGCGCAGCTGCACTTCGACGCGCGGGCGATGGAGCGGTCCCGGTTCGGGCGTCGGATCGTCTACGGCGGCCACGTGATCAGCGTCGCGATGGCGCTCGCCCAGAACGGACTGCAGACGTCGCTGCGGATCGCGGCGTGGAACGGCGGCGCCCACGTCCTGCCGACGTACGCGGGCGACACGCTGCGCGCGTTCACCGAGGTCGTCGAGCGGGCGGAGCTGGCGGGACGGAACGACGTCGGCGCGTTGCGGCTGCGCCTGACCGCGGTGAAGAACATCGACCCCGACGCGCTGGGAACGGTGTCGCCGCTGATGGCGGGCAAGCGCGATCCCCGCATCGTGCTCGAGCTCGATTACTGGGCGCTCTTTCCGCGCCGCTGACGGACGGCGAGCGCCGCGGCGAGCGCGGCCACGAGCGCGAGCAGCAGCGCGAGCACGGCCTTGAGCGGTCGCTTGCTGTGCGCTTCCACCGCGAAGGGGCCGACGTCCGCGAGCGTCGGTCGGATCGCGCCGACCTCCACGATCACGGTGGCGGGCAGGGCAGGGGCGAGCGCATGCGCCAGCGCGACGACGTTGGCGCGCGTCGCGGCACGGTCCGCGCGGTCATCCACGATCGTGACGATCGCCAGCGCGGGGTTCCGCGCCGGCTCCGTGCCGAGGGGATCTGCCACGGGGCGCTCGAGGGTCACCTCGGCGCGCACGACACCCGGGAGCAGGCGGACCTGCGCGGCGAGTCGATCGCCATCGCGCACGTCGACCGCCCGCTGCTGGTCCGCGGGGGTGTCGACCACGGGCGCACACCCCGCGGCCCCCGACGTGATCGCGGCGCTGGCTGCGCTCGTGGCGACCGCGACCGCGATCGCGAGCGCGTGCGCACCTCGCAGGGACCGGCCGCTGGCGACGACTCGACCCACGTGGCCGGCACGCTAGCGCGGGATCGCGCGCAACGGGCACGGAACATTCGCGCGATCTCCGCAAGTCGACTACCGTCGCCTCGCGGTGAACGCGGTGACTCACATGGCGGTGCGGATGCCCGGCGCCGTCGCCCGGCGGCTGGCGACGCGACGCGAAGGCCGCTTTGCGGCGGGCCAGCCCACGCTGCTCCGCGAGCCGCAGCGGCCCCGCTCGAGCGTGTTCACCGCGCTCTCGACCGACGAAGCGCGCGAGCAGGTCGCGACGCACTGGAGCTCGAACCTGTGCGGGCTCCTGAACGCGATGACGCGCGGCGAGCTCGCAGCCCTCGCCGACGCGCTGCGCCTCCCGGCCGCCCCGGTGCGCTCGCCCGACCTGCGCATGGCCCTGTGGGAGCTCGGCGCGGCCGTGGAGCGTGGGGATGCGCCCGTCGCCTCGCAATCGAACTGGCCCGTCCTCCAGCCCCGGCCCGTGCTGCTCGGTGGCCATCTCGTCGTGCAGGCGCGCCCGCGGGGCATGCACCCGCCGAGTGCCTCGTGGCCCCGCGCCGTCCCGCACGCCACCGCCGCCACGCCACCCGCCGAGGAGCCCGACTCGCTCGACGATCTGCTCGCGGCCGCGGATCGCGCGATCGGCGTCAGGCTCGGCCCGCGCGGCGCCGACAAGGGCGCCTGGGGCATGCGCGCGGCGTCGCTCCTCGGCGTGGTCGAGCGCGGCCACGACGAGCCGGACTGGCGCGGCGATGTCGAGGTGAAGACGCTCCCGGTCGCTCGCGAGCGCGCGGGTCACTGGCGCGTGGTCGAGGATCCGGCGATCGCGATGATCGGCCTCCGCGTCGCGGCGAAGCTGCAGCGGACCCTGTGGCTCGCACGTACGAACCTCGACCACGGCGACGCCACGATCGTGTCGTGGTATCTGCTCGACTGGGATGCCGAGGTCGCGCGGCTCTCGCGCCGCTACCTGCACGAGCGGCCCAAGGGTCCGGCGGGCACCGATGGACGGGCGATGTATCTGAACAAGGGCTTCTTCGCGGACGCGGGGCTGCTCGCCTCGCTGAATGGCTGGTCATGAAGGCCGACGAGCTCCGCATCGTGGGCTCCTCGCAGACCAACGTGGTGATGGAGGCCGAGCTCACGCGCATCTGCCTGCGCGCGCTGAATCGCCGGCCGCCGAAGCTGCGCAAGGAGGGGCTGGGCCAGCTCGTGATGCCGTTCGATCCCGAGCTCGCGTGGGCCGCGGTGTCGTACCTGCGCACGCCGACGCGCGTGGTGTGGGACGTCGCGCGCTCCAAGGCGACGCGCCTCGAGCCGCTCTACGACGGCCTCTACGACGACCTGGTCGCGGACCCGCGCGCGCTGTGGCGCGACGGCGACAGCATCTCCGTCGAGGCCCGCCGGATGGACTCGTTCGCGGCCGGCGAGCGCCAGGTGGTGGGCACCGTCAAGAACGCCATCATCGAAGCGGCGCGGCGACGCGGCGCGCGGCTGCACGTCGATCCGGATGCGGCGACGGTGCGATGGGTGGCCCGGCTCGACGAGCGCGACGAGCTCGTGCTCTCGATCGATCTCGGTGGTGGATCGCTGGCGCACCGCGGGTGGCGGCGCGAGGCCGGTGATGCGCCGCTGCGCGAGCACCTGGCGGCCGTCCTCTTGATGCTCGCGCGCTTCGACCCGCGCCACGACGTGCTCGTCGATCCGATGTGTGGCGCCGGCACGATCCCGATCGAGGCCGTGCATGCGGCGCGCGGGACCCCGCGTCCCACCCCGTTCCTCGAGCCGCTCGGGCTCGCGCGCGCGAAGGCGGCGCCGCTGTGGCCCGACGCGACGCCGTTCGTGATCGGGTGCGATCTCGATCTCGAGGTCCTCCGTGCCGCCAAGGACAACGCGCGCACCGCCGGTGTCACGGGGGATGTCACGCTCCAGCGTGCCGATGCGGCGTCGCTGTCACCCGAGCTCGTCGCCGACATCGCGCGCGAGCGCGGTCGCCCGCTGCCGAGGACGGGGCTGATCCTCACGAACCCGCCGTACGGCGAGCGCCTCGACGAGTACGACTTGACGGCCGTCTATCACGCCCTCGCGATGTCGTGCCGGCGCTTCCTTCACACGGGCTGGCGCGCGGGCTTCCTCGTCGGTAGCCCGCTGCTGGAGGACGTGTTCTTCAAGCTCATCGGCCCGCCCCGGATCAAGAAGCCGATCGCGAACGCGAACCTGCGCGCGTACTTCTACTTGTACGACCTGTAGCGAGCGTCGTCAGGCGCCGATCAGCCCCGGCTCAGACCCGGCTCAGACCCGGCTCAGACCCGGCTCAGTCGAGCCGCGAGGCCCATGCGCTGATCAGCTCGAAGTCGTCGATGATGCGCGAGTGGTAGTGGCCCCACACGTCGCTGATCATGACCATCGAGCCGCGCGAGAGCTGCGGCGTCAAGTAGATCGCGAAGTAGCGCGCGCCCGAGCCATCCTCGACCTCGCCGACCAGGTCGAGCGGCTGCTTGGAGACCGGGCAGAACAGCTCGCACCGGGTGCCGGCGGCGATGTCGAAGGGCTTGGCCTTGCGGCCATCGCCGTGGATCGGGGACAGGTGCACGAGGTCCTCCTGACCGTTGGCCCGGACGCCGATGGTGACCGCGGGGTAGCCGTCGAACTGGACGCCGGCGATACCCACGAGGTTCTCGCCCGTCGGCCCGTAGGCCTGCGTGACGATGACCGTGACCTCGTTCTCGACGGCGACGTTGCCGGTCAGGGCCTTGTGGCGCCCCGTGATCATCAGGTTCTTGTGATCGACCGGATCGGCCATGCTCGTAAGTGTATACTTCTGGTCGAGCGATGCGAGCACGCGCGGTCCTGATCACGATCCTCGTCTGCATCGCCACCTCGGCGTGGGCGAAGCCAAAGGTCGCGCTGCCCCCGTTCGAGGATGACGACGATGGCGCCGTACGCGACGGGGTCGCCGAGGCGCTCGACGGAGACGACTTTGTTGTCCTCGGCAAGCGCGAGACCAAGCGCGCCGCGGAGAAGTTCGACCTGACGAGCATCTCCGACAGGAACGCGAAGAAGCTCTCGACCGACCTCGGTGCCGACGTGCTCGTGCTCGGCAGCGTCGGGACCAAGGCGGGCAAGACGTCCCTCAAGCTGCGGCTCTACGTGGGTGGCAAGAAGGCGAAGGGGTTCAGCATCAGCTTCAGCAATCCCAAGTCAGCCAAGTTCAAGGCCTCGCTCCACGACGCGATGGTCGCGAAGGTCGATGCGGCCGGCGGCGCGAGCGACGGCGGCTCCGGCGGTGACGAGAGCGATGGCGATGGCAGTACGAGCAGTGACAGCGACGGTGACAGCGGTCGGGGCAAGCCGAAGGGCAACGGCAAGAGCAAGCACTCCGACGCCGGAGACGGCGACGACGAGAACCCGAACCCGACGAAGCACAAGAGCCACAAGGGCAACGGGGACGCTGGCGACAGCAGCGGCGATGATTCCAGCGGTGACTCGGGCGACGACTCGAGCAGCGATTCGGGCGACGACGACACCGGACGCAAGCGCAAGAGCAAGCGTCATCACAAGCCCAAGGGCGACGACTCGAGCGACGACTCGAGCGACGATTCGGCGAATGACTCGGGCGACTCGGGCGGGCCGGGTGACGACTCGGGCGACGACTCCGGGGACGACAGCGACCGCGGATCCCGTCGCCATCGCGACGCGGGGCCGCTCCACACCGCGAATCGTGCAGCAGTGCGCGTGGATATCGGCGCGTCGGCGGCGAACCGCATCTTCGCCCTGAACTCGCGGCGAAACTTCCCCGAGGGCCCGAAGGACTATCGCAACTCCGTCGTGCCGGGCGGTCGGCTCGCCGTGGAGCTCTATCCGCTCGGCATCAGCAATCCAAAGAGCATCGCCGCGGGCCTCGGCCTCGCCGTCGAATACGACAAGACGCTGAAGCTCAACGTGACCTCCTCGCTGCAGCCGGGCACGCCCCTGCCGGTCAACCAGACCCACTTCAGCATCGGGGCGCGCTTTCGCATCCTGCTCGGGAAGTCGGCGACGGCGCCGTCCATCACGCTCGGGCTCGCCTACGGTCGCCGCAAGTTCATCATCGACCGGGCCGCGCTCATGGATCAGGCAAGCCTGCGCATCCCCGATACCGACTATCACTACATCGCGCCGGCCCTGGGATTCCGGGTCCCGCTCGTGCCCGCCGTCGCGCTGGTCGCAGGCGGCGACCTGATGGCGATCAGCAACGCGGGCCCGGTGCAGCTCGCCACGCAGTACGGCCAGGCGAAGGTGCTCGGCGTCGAGGCCTACGGGGGGCTCGACTTCGTGTTCACGAACCGCATCGGACTGCGAATCACGGGCGAGTTCGCGCAGGTCGGCTTCGCGTTCCTCGGCAACGGCACGATCGTGAACAACCTCGACAACGATCCGAGCTCGGTCGACATTGGCGGCGCGAAGGACCGTTCCATCGGCGGCGCCGCGACGATCGCCGTCATGTACTGACCCGCGCACCCGGCGTCCGCTGGTATCATGAACCAGGTGTCGTCGTCTGGTTCGCTGGTCGTCGCCCATCCCGAGCGCAAGGCGCAGCGCGCGCTGCACCGACTCGTCGGCGCGACTCTGGCGCCGGTCCGCGTCGTCGCGGATGCGGAGGCGCTCTGCGCGACCGTCGATGCGTCCACGATCGCGGTGGTGGACGCGGCGATCGCGCTCGCGCACCCCGAGCTCCTGCGGCTCTCGGCGCTCGCCTGGATCGCGGTCGCCGGCGAGGGCGCGACGCCGCTCGACCCGGAGACCGTCACGGCGTTGCTCGCGGCGGGCTGGTCCCACGTGATGGCGCACCCCATGCCGCTGCTCGGCGAGGAGCTGCTCGCCACCGTGCAGAAGCTGCTGCGCGGCGAAATCTTTGGCCTCGAGAAGTACATGGCGTGGGGGGCGGAGGTGCGTGGCTTCACGCTCGACAACGCGCGTGACCGCGAGCGCGCGGTCGCCACTCTTGCCGCGGATATCGTCGCGATCGGGCTGCCCGATCGCATCAGCTCGCTGGTGAGCGTCACGGCGGACGAGCTGATCGCGAATGCGGTCTACGCGGCGCCCGTCGATGCTGCCGGAGTCCGCTTTCGCGCGCAGGAGCCCCGCGATGCCGCCCGGTCGCTGCTCGGCCGCGACACCGTCACGGTGCGCTGGGCGACGGATGCGCGCTACCTCGCGATCGAGGTGCGTGACCACTGGGGCTCGCTCGACATCGCCACGGTCGCGGCCCGCCTCGCGGCCGGCGCGAATCAGGCCGCCACCGCCGCGACGCCCGCGGCCGGCGGCATGGGCCTGCCGCTCGCGTATGCCTGCTGCACCCAGCTCGTGGTGGGCTCCACACCCACCGTCATGACCGAGATCATCGCGCTCCTGGATGTGCGCCACAAGCCGACGGAGCTGTGCCGCGCGGCGTCGTTCCACACGTTCGCCGTGACGGCGACACCGTAGTAGGGTGCAGGCGTGCAGCCCGACCTCCTCGCACCGTCCGATACATTTGCACGTCGCCACATCGCGCCGCGCGAATCCGAGATCACCGAGATGCTCGCCGTGCTCGGCTACGCCACGCTCGACGAGCTCGCCGACGCGACCGTGCCTGCGGGCATCCGCCTGAAGAAGCCGCTGCAGCTCGGCGAGCCGCTGGGCGAGCACGAGCTGCTCGAAGAGCTGAAGAACCTCGCCGCCGACAACCACGTCATGCGGTCGTTCATCGGGCAGGGCTATTACGACACGATCACGCCGTCGGTGATCCTGCGCAATGTCTTCGAGAACCCGGGCTGGTACACGCAGTACACGCCGTACCAGGCGGAGATCTCGCAGGGTCGGCTCGAGGCGCTGGTGAACTTCCAGACGATGATCGAGGACCTCACCGGCTTGCCCATGGCCAACGCCTCGCTGCTGGATGAAGCCACCGCCGCGTCGGAGGCGATGCTGATGTGCTTCGAGGCGGGCGCGCGGAAGCGGCTCACGTTCTGGATCCAGACCGAGACGCACCCGCAGACGATCGCGGTGGTCACGACGCGCGCCGAGCCGCTCGGCGTGGCGATCAGGGTGGGCTCCGCTGCCGACATTCGCGCGGCCCTGGGGCCCGATGTCGCAGGCGTCTTGTTGTCCTACCCGACCACGGACGGGCGCATCGACGACCATCGCGGGCTCGCGGAGGCCGTGCATGCCGCGGGCGCCTCCGTCGTGATGGCGACCGACCTGCTCGCGCTGACGCTCCTCGTGCCGCCGGGGGAGCTCGGTGCCGATATCGCGATCGGCAGCGCCCAGCGCTTCGGGGTGCCGATGGGATTCGGCGGCCCGCACGCGGCGTTCATGAGCTGCAAGGACGAGTTCCGCCGCATGATCCCGGGGCGCCTCATCGGCGTGTCACGCGACGCGAAGGGCAAGGTCGCGTATCGCCTCGCGCTGCAGACGCGCGAGCAGCACATCCGCCGCGAGAAGGCGCTGTCCAACATCTGCACGGCGCAGGTGCTCCTCGCCGTGATGGCGTCGATGTACGCCGTCTATCACGGGCCCGAGGGCCTCACGCAGATCGCGAGCCGCACGCGTGGCTTCGCCGCCGTGATCGACGCGGGCCTCCGGCGCATGGGCTACGCGGTGCGCGCCGGCGCGTACTTCGACACGCTGCGAGTCGACCTGGACGCGCACCAGCAGGCCGTCGTGATGGCGCAGGCGCTCGAGCGTGGCATCAACCTCCGCCGGTACGCCGACGGGGTCGGGCTGTCGTGCGACGAGACCACGAACCACGCTGATGTTCATGACCTGCTCGAGGCCTTCTACGCCGGCTCGCCGGGCGCCCCCGCGGCCGCCGAGTTGCCGTTCGAGCTCGCCGATCTGATCGCGGGCACCGAGCTCGCGCCGCTCGCGCTCGCGCGCACGTCGAAGTTCCTCACGCACCCCACGTTCTCGCGCTACCACGCCGAGCACGAGCTGCTCCGCTACCTGACGCGGTTGCAGGCGAAGGACCTGTCGCTGACCACCTCCATGATCCCGCTCGGGTCGTGCACGATGAAGCTGAACGCGACCACGGAGATGCTACCCGTCACCTGGCCCGAGTTCGGCGGTCTGCACCCGTTCGCACCCGCGGAGCAGTGGGGTGGGTACCGGGCGATGTTCGATCAGCTGGAGGCGTGGCTCGCCGAGATCACGGGCTTCGCGGCGGTCTCGCTGCAGCCGAACTCCGGCGCGCAGGGCGAGTACGCGGGCCTGCTGGCGATCCGGGCATTCCACCGGTCGCGCGACGAGGGCCACCGGACCGTGTGCCTGATCCCGACGAGCGCACACGGCACGAACCCGGCCTCCGCCGTGCTAGCCGGCATGAAAGTCGTCACCGTCGCGTCGACCGCGGAGGGCACGATCGACCTCGCGGACCTGCGCGCGAAGGCGGAGCTCCACGGGCCGAACCTCGGGGCGCTGATGGTCACGTATCCATCCACCCACGGCGTGTTCGAGGAGGGGATCCGCGAGGTGTGCGACGTCGTGCACCGGTACGGCGGCCAGGTCTACATGGACGGCGCGAACATGAACGCGCAGGTCGGGCTGACCCGGCCCGGCGAGATCGGGGCCGACGTGTGTCACCTCAATCTCCACAAGACGTTCTGCATCCCGCACGGCGGCGGCGGACCGGGCATGGGGCCGATCGCGGTCGTCCAGCACCTCGCGCCGTTCCTGCCGGGCCACCCGCTCGCGCTGCCGGGCTCGCAGCCGGTGGGCCCGGTGTCCGCAGCACCATGGGGCTCGGCCTCGATCCTCCCGATCTCGTTCGCCTACATCGCGATGATGGGGGAACCGGGGCTCAAGCGCGCCACGCAGGTGGCGATCCTCAACGCGAACTACATCGCGCACCGGCTGGCCGCCCACTATCCGATCCTGTACTCGGGCCGCAACGGCCGCGTCGCGCACGAGCTCATCCTCGATTGCCGCGGGTTCAAGAAGACGGCGAGCGTGGAGGGCGAGGACATCGCCAAGCGCCTGATGGACTACAGCTTCCACGCGCCGACGATGTCGTTCCCGGTACCCGGCACACTGATGGTGGAGCCGACGGAGAGCGAGGGCCGCGCCGAGCTCGACCGGTTCTGCGAGGCGATGATCGCGATCCGTGCGGAGATCGCTGCCATCGAGAGCGGCGCGATGGACCGCTCGAACAACGCGTTGAAGAACGCCCCGCACACCGCGGCCGAGATCACGGCCGCGGAGTGGAACCACCCGTACACGCGCGAGCAAGCCGTCTATCCGGCGGGCGCGCCGTGGTTGCGCAACCACAAGTACTGGCCGTCGGTGAACCGGGTCGACAACGCGTACGGCGATCGCAACCTGGTGTGCTCGTGCCCGCCGCTGGAGGACTACGCGTAGTGGATGTGGTCGGCCTGATGGCGGTGGTGATGTCGCTCGGGATGGCACCGGCGATCGTGTGCACGAGGTCGGCGTGATCCACCGCGACCTCAAGCCGAGCAACGTACTGGTCGGCGAGCGCGGCGCGGTGAAGCTCATCGACTTCGGGCTCGCGACGACCACGATGAGCGAGAGCTTGACCGCGACGGGGGCGATCCTCGGGACCCCGCACTACATGGCGCCGGAGCAGCTGCGCGGGCGCAACGTCGACGCGCGCACGGATATCTGCGCGCTCGGCTCGCTCGCGTATCACCTCGCGTGTGGCCGCCCGCCGTTCCACGGCGACAACCCGATCGCGATCGGCTTCGCGCACCTCTCGGAGGTGCCGACCTCCCCGCGCCCGATCCGCAAGGACCTCCCGGAGCCGCTCGACACCGCGATCCTCGCCGCGCTGGCGAAGGAGCCGTCGGCCCGTCCCGCGAGCGCTCGCGCGTTCATCGCGGCCGCGTTCGCCTGACGCACGAGCCCGGCGAGTCGATACGTGGGGCAACGCGCCCGTCCCCCTGGTCGGCGCCTCTCACGATTCGTCACATCCCGGCATCCCCGGCGGCATCGTTCATGACGGCTTGCCAGAGCCCGGGAGGCATTGGCCCGGCGGGCGTCGGCGCGGCGGCCGGGGCTCGCCAGCCCGCGGCTCGGCGTCGGTGTCGTGCGCCACGCATCCGCCCCGAACCCCGGCGCCCCGGCATCAACCCGGAACGGTGAACACGCTGATCTCGCCGCCGCGCCGCCAGCCCTCGCGCGTGAGCCACAGCCGCGGGCTGGCGAGCGGCACGCGTTCGAAGCCGTCGTCTCGCACGAACTGCCGCGTGTCGCCCAGCTCCCTCCATCCGAGGAAGTCCGCGCCGCTCGAGTACGGGTCGACTTCCTCCGTAATCTCGTGGTGACTCGGGCGGTGGTGCAGCCAGTTCGTGAGCACGTACTGGAGCGCGTTGCGCATCTGGGTGGGCTTCGCGATCGCCTTCGCGTGGTAGCGGTCCGCGAACACGGGCCCTCGCCGGCCGAGCTTCGCGTTCAGTGACTTCGCGACCGAGATCGAGAACGCGCGCACTCCGTTCGCGAGCTCGGCCTGCGATTCCGCCTCGACGATGAGGTGGATGTGGTTGCTCTGGATGCTGAAGTGCACGAGCCGGAATCCGCTGCGCGCCAGCACGACGCGCGCGCCGACACGGACCGCCTGATACGCGTCCATCCGGCGGAGGTTCCTGGCCACCGGCAACGTCCTCAGCGTCACGTGAAGGGCGCGGCCCTTCGCGAACGACTCTCGCTTCACGTGCGAGGCCGGCGGCTTCACACCCCGCGGCCACCGCTTCCTCGGCCGCCCAGCGCCGGGCGCCCGCGTGCCGGGCGCGCGGACGTCCAGTTCCAGTTGCCGGCTTCGCCTCACCATCGTGAGCGACACCGTAGTGACTAATATGGCGAATGTCTTCTGATAAATGCATTCCAGGTCCAAACCGGTTACAATTTACATAGGGTGCAGATCACGCGCAGGGGTCTGGAACGCCGCCTGAGCTGTGGGCTGCGAGCAAGCTAGCGATTTGTGACACCTCGAAGATTTCGACGCGCGGTCACCGCTGCTCGCGCGGGTGCAGTGACCGAAGACAGTGCGCACGCGATCCCATGGCTGGGAGTCCGGGCGCGGCGCCTCGATGGAGGCCCGCCGGCTCGCCGCGGCGGCTGCGCAGTCGGGCTGGCGTGAACGCGCGCGTGGGCGATCGTCGCGAGGGCTCGAGCCTCTGTGATCGGAGAGTTTCGAGGGTCGTGGCAGCGTTAGACGCAGCGAGCAGCGGCTCCACCCCCCCGGCAGGCCGACCGGGTCGAAGACAGCACGCGCTTGCGCCGGAACGCCGGCATCGGCCTGCCAGGTTCACTGCGAACCAGAGGTGCAGCTGGGCCGCGGTCCAGGCATCGCGGCTCACGAGCTCGCAGACGGCAGCCATCGGTGACGTGGAGTGTGCGGACCCGACCCACGAGCGCGTGCGCGCTAGCTCCGAGCGAGGTCGGCGCCTAGTCGTAATCGATGGCGGCGAGGCGCCATGCCCGACCGTTCCAGTGAAGCTGCCACGTCTCGACGACCTCGCGGTGGCTCGGGAATTCGACCACCACCGTGCCGGGTCCCCACGCACGGAGCAACACTCCGCGATCGTCGGTCTCGTCCATGCTCGTCGCGCTCGGACATCTGAGGAGTGCGGACCTCGGCGCGTCCTCGGCGTCCGCTGCCTCACAGGCGGCGGCGAGTGCGGCGTACGTTTTGTAGGTCGTCGCGGGAGGATCGCCTTCGAAGAACCCCGCCGCTGGATGATTCGTGAAGGGCAGCTCGACGAGCTGCTCGAGACCGGCGTGATCCGACTTCCCGAGTGATACCTGGAGCGCTGCGATCGCACGGGGTAGCGCAGCCACCGCGGCCGCGTCGGCGTTGCGGACGAGGACTGCATCGTCATCTCCCGTGTCGAGCGTGATGCCGCTGATGCAGGAGTCGTTCATCTTCGACCGGGTCGCCGCGGCGATCGCGATCCCGATGCTGGTGACCGCGCGGCCGACCGGCAGCTCGAGCCAGTCGCGTCTCCGCGGAACCTCGATGGTGCTGCGAGCTCCATCGATCACGATGTCGAGCGAGGTGACCGCGTTGTTGGCGGCAAACAGCTTCGCAGTCTTCCAGAAGCCGGCCGCGATCCGGATCGACTGACGGAGGCCGAGACGATCAGCGCGGCGACTGCCAGCACCCTGCACCCTTGCCATCGCATGCTCCGAGAGTAGCGCTGGAGCGAGTCGCCAGCGCTCGACGGGGCTCGAATCGATCGAGGGCGACCAGCCAGGGATGGTCGGCACGGCTACGCGAGCGTGCAGGCGACCGTGGCGCACGGAGTGCAACCGGGCAGCGCATGGCGACGACCCCACCCTGGAAGCGCAAGAATCCAAAGCGCACGCATACGAAGCTCACCGCGAAGTCGAGGACCGCCGCGCGCGCCCGCGCACGCCGAGCGGGGAGGCCGTATCCAAGCCTGGTGGACAACATGAATGCCGCGAAGAAGCAGAAGGCTGCTGGGACGAAGCCGGCGACAAAGCGGCCGGCGACGAAGCGGCCGGCGACGAAGCGGGCGGTGACGAAGCGGCCGGTGACGAAGCGGGCGGCGACGAAGCGGGCGGCGACGAAGCGGCCGGTGACGAAGCGGGCGGCGACGAAGCGGCCGGCGACGAAGCGGGCGGCAGCGAAGCGGGCCACCCGCACGCGCGCGCGCTAGGGTTGCCGCGTGCTGCTCGAAGCGCTCGCGAAGACGAGCGAGCTCGTCGCCGCGACCCGGGGTCGCAAGGCCAAGGTCGTGTACCTCGCACAGCTCCTCGGAGCCGCGCCGGAGGCGGCGCGGGCGATCGCCGCGCGGTACCTCGCGGGCGATGTCGCGCACAAGCTCGGCGTCGGTCACGCGATGGTCGCCGAGGTGCGCACGCACGCCGCGCTCGCCGATGCCGCGAGCCTGACCCTCGTCGAGGTCGATGCGCGCTTCGCGGCGCTCGTGGGGCTGTCGGGCTCCGGCTCGAGCTCCGCGCGGCGCGACCAGCTCGGGAGCCTGTTCGCGCGCGCGACCGCCGTCGAGCAGACGTTCCTCGCCGCGCTGATCCTCGGCGAGCTGCGGCAGGGCGCGCTGGACGCGCTCGTGGTGGATGCGCTGGGCCTCGCCACGGGAGTCCCTGCGAAGGCGATCCGCACGGCGTACATGCTCGCCGGCGAGCTCGGCACCGTCGCTGCCGCCGTGCTCGGCGAGGGACTGGCCGGGCTCGCCCGCTTCGGGCTCACGGTCGGGACCCCCGTGCTCCCGATGCTCGCGCAGACGGCGGAGTCGCCGGCGGAGGCGCTCTCTGTAGGCCTGGGCGAGGGGCTGGGCGCGGCCGGGGGCGCGCTGTCGTTCGAGTACAAGCTCGACGGGTTCCGCGTCCAGATCCACAAGGCCGGCGAGACCATCCGCGTGTACTCGCGCGCGCTCAACGATGTGACTTCGAGCGTGCCCGAGGTGGTCGCGGCGACCCGCGCGCTCGCGCCGCAGCGACTGATCCTCGACGGCGAGGCGCTCGCATACGGTCCCACGGGGCGGCCGCTGCCGTTCCAGGACACGATGAGCCGCAAGACCATCGACGGAAGCGCGTCGGGGTTGCGGCTCTCGCTGTTCGACGTGCTGCTCGTGGACGATCAGACGCTGCTCGGGGTCCCCGCGCGCGAGCGCTTCGAGATCATCGAGCGCGTCGCGCCGATCCACGCGATCCCGCGGTTGATCACCGGTGAAGCGGCTGCGGCCGACGAGTTCTACGCCCGCGCGCTCGCGGCCGGGCACGAGGGCGTGATGGCGAAGTCCCTCGAGGCGCCGTACGACGCCGGCAGCCGCGGCGCGGCGTGGATGAAGATCAAGCGCGTGCGCCGGCTCGACCTCGTGATCGTCGCGGCGGAGTGGGGGTCGGGACGGCGCAAGGGAAAGCTGTCGAACCTGCACCTCGGCGCCCGCGACCCGGGCGGGTCGGGATTCGTGATGCTCGGCAAGACGTTCAAGGGGCTCACCGATGCCACGCTCGCGTGGCAGACGGTGGAGCTGCTCGCGCGGCAGGTCGACCGCGACGGCCACGTGATCCACGTGCGGCCCGAGCTCGTCGCCGAGATCGCGTTCAACGACGTGCTTCGCTCGTCCCAGTATCCGGGCGGACTCGCGCTCCGGCATGCGCGCGTCGTCCGCTACCGCGATGACAAGACCGCGGCCGAGGCCGACACCATCGACACCGTGCGGGCATTCGCGATCGCAGATGGCGTGCTGTAGGCTCCGCCTCATGATCCGGACCGCTCTCGGGGCATCGACTCTGGCGCTGGCACTGGCGGTCGCAGCGACGGCCACGACGGCCTGTGGCGGCACGGCCTATCAGACCCTGACGCTGACGAACAAGTCGCCGCGGCCGATCGAGCAGCTGTTCGTGTACCCGACGGGGCAGCCGCGTGGCCCCTCGCGCGGGACGCTCGCGGTCGATGCGACGACGACGGTGAAGATGAAGCCGGGCGGCGTCGACGTCTACGCGATCAGCCAGAAGCTCATCATCGACGAGCACACCCGCGAGACGCCGGAGGCCTCGGTCACGGTCGAGCTGAAGCGGCCGCTGACGGTGATCTTCCACGACGAGAGCACGCATCCCGCCGAGGTCGACGCGGCGGACGTCCGGGAGGCGACCTTTCGCGTGACCCCGGCCCCGCCCGCGGACGCCGACGGCCACGGCGCGAGCGACGGCGCGAGCCCCGACGCGCCGCCGCCGGGCGAATAGCTACCCGCGCACGAACCGCGCGAGCCGCTCGAGCGCGGCGTCGATCGTCGCGTCCGCCTTGCAGAAGCACGCCCGCACGAGGTGCGTCGGCGGAGCGGTCTCGTAGAACGCGCTCATCGGGATGAGCACCACCCCGGCCTCGACGACGAGCCGCCGGCAGAACGCGATGTCGTCCTCGCCGGGGTGCTGCCACCGCGCGACATCGAGCACGAGAAAGTACGTGCCATCGCAGGGCGACGTCGGGATGCCGAGCGCGGCCAGCCCGCTCGCGAGTCGATCGCGGCTCCGCGCGAGCGGCACGGCGAGCGCCGCGAAGAAGTCGGCATCGTAGCCGAGCCCGATCGCGACCGCGTGCTGGAGGTTCGGCGGCGTCGTGAACGTCGCGAACTGATGGGCCTTCGTGATCGGAGCGATCAACGCCGCGGGCCCGGTGATGTAGCCCACCTTCCACCCCGTCACCGAGAACGTCTTGCCGGCGGAGCCGATCCGAACGGTGCGCTCGCGCATCCCGGGGAGCGTCGCGAGCGGCACGTGCGCCGGGCCGAACGTCAGGTGCTCGTAGACCTCGTCGCAGACCACGAGCGCGTCGTGCTCGATCGCCAGCGCCGCGAGCGTCTCGAGCTCCGCGCGCGTGAACACCTTGCCCGTCGGATTCATCGGCGAGTTCAAAACGACGAGCTTGGTCCGCGGGGAGAATGCGGCGGCGAGCGCGACGGTCGGCAGGTCCCAGCGCGGCGGGACCAGGCGGACGGGCACCGGGACCGCCCCGAGCCGCCGGATCACGGGCGCGTACGTGTCGTACGACGGCTCGAGCAGCACCACCTCGTCGCCAACCTCGAGCAGGCCGAGGAAGCAGTCGAGCAGCGCCTCCGTCGCGCCCGACGTGACGAGGACCTCGGTGGCCCAGTCCATCGCGAGCCCGTAGCTGCGCTCCACGTGGGCCGCCACGGCCTGCCGGAGCGCGGCGGTCCCCATCATCGGCGGATACTGATTGTTGCCGTCGACCACGTACTCCGCCGCCGCCTGCCGCAGCGCGAGGGGCGCGGTCGCGTCCGGGAAGCCCTGGCCGAGATTGACGGCCTGATGCTCGCGGGCGAGCGCCGACATGGCCTCGAAGATCGTCGTGCCGTACCCCGAGAGGGTCGCGTTGCCGCGCTTCATCCCGGACGGCGTACCACGCTCGCGCCGGCGGCTGCGGGGCGACTCGGCGACCGGAACCCCGACCGCACGCTCCAGGGTGCACAGGAGAGGTTGCAGTGGCGCACCGCGGCGCGGAAAGTCGTCCCCGCGGGCCCCGTTCCAGGCGATGCTGGAGCCCGCAATCACGGCACGGACCGTGTAGTGAAGGCCTACCCATGAGTCTCGTTCTTCTGGCCGTACTTGCCACCTCGGTGGCAGACCCTGGCGTGCGACCGATCATCCAGCCGGGCCCGGTCGAGCTGACCGCGAACCAGCGCAAGGCACGCGCGACGCTGATCCGTGACTCGGCGGCAGGGGTCGGCATGACGAACGCCGCCTTGCTCGCGGGCATCGGCGAGGTCGAGACCAACTTCGCGCACTGCTGGTCGGAGGCGACCTGGGCTTGCAAGGGTCCCGCATCCTCGTCGTGCGCCGGCGGACCCGTGATCGCCGGAGCGTCCGATGGTCCGTGCTCGGCGCAGCAAGGCGGCCTCGGCATGTTCCAGTTCGACGCGGGGACCTTCGCGCAGACCCTCGCGACCTACGGGCCCGACATCGTCACCATCGAGGGCAACACCAAGCACGTGGTGCCGTTCCTGCTCACGCGCGCGGTCGAATCGGTGCCCGGCATCCACAATCAGGCCGAGGCGCTCGCCTGGATGAACTCGATCACGATCGCGAACGGGAATGCCGACTACGAGTCGTGGTTGTACTTCGTCGCGTGGCGCTACAACGGCTGCAAGGGCTGCACGACGCAGATCAACAAGTACCGCGCCGGCACGAACAAGCTCCGCGACGAGTTCGGCGCGACGTTCTGGAAGATCGCGCCGCCGACGCCCACGCCGCCCGCGCCGGATCCAGGCAGTGGCGACCCGCAGGATCCCGGCAGCGACTCCGGTGACCCGACCGCCGAGGACCCCGGCGGCGGGTGCTCGGCCGGCGGCACGTCCACGGGCGCGTTCGGGATCGCTGGCGTGTTGCTGCTCGGGGCAGCGTCCCGCCGCACGCGCGCTCGCGTCGTCCCCGCCCGCACGTAAGCCTTCGGTCGTCGGACCGGTGATATGAAGCGAGCGCGCATGGCTGGCGTCGTTCCGTCGGACACCGACATCATCCTCTCCCTCGGCGAGGATCTCCCGGTCGGGCTATGGGTCGCCCGCGCCCCCATGGCGAGCTCGTCTACGCGAACAAGACGTTCGCCACGATCATGGGGATCGGCGGCCTAGCCGTACTCGATCGACGGCCTGGCCAGCGCGCTCGCCGCGCTGCACACGACCGCCGAGTGATCACATCGCGGCGTCGAGGTCGGACTCGAGCTTCGTGAACGTGTCGTTCACGTCCGTCTTGAACGCGTCCCAGTTGTTATCCATCTTCGTGCCCGCATCGTTCAGCTTCGTCGCGAGCTGATCACGCCGCGTGCGAAGCGCGACGGCCGCTTCCTTCGACTTCGCATCGCCCTTCGCCTCGAGCTTCGTCAGCTTCTCGTCGAACTTCGTGAACCGAGCCATCGTCTCGGTGTGCAGGTCGTCGCGCGCCTTGGCCAGATCCACCTTGGCCTCGGCCACATCCTGCTTGGCCGCCTGGACACCCTTGGCCGCCTCGGCCTGCGCCTTTTGCACGTCGGCCTGCTGCTCGCGGACGTTCTCCTCCGCCTTCTGGACCTGGTCGGCCGCCTTCTCCGTCTTCGCCTTGCAGGCAGTACCCGTGAACGCGGCCACCGCGAGAATCGAGCTCATGATCATCGTACGCATTGCAGTACCTCCTGAAATTGGTGCTGCATCCTGGTGCAACCGCGGTGCCTCGCCGGGCCGCGCTGGATCGCGATCCAGGCGGTGATCACCGTGCGGACCGGCGCGACCGTGCGGTGGCCCCTCGCTTGTCGCCGGGCCGTGACAGGTGCTCGAGATCGTCGACGGTCTCGCCGACAATCTCGCCGGCAACCTCGCCGACCACCGAGCGATCCGCTACAGCTTCGCGGGGATCCAGAAGTCGCGCGGGTAGAGGCGGTGCAGCGCCGCATCCGAGCCGACCGCGGCGCGCAGATACGTCTGGTACGCGTCGAGTTGCTTTGCGGGTCCGATCACGAAGCTCACCTGTCCCGGGCCGGACACCTGGTGGTTGCCGTAGCCCGGCATCACCTTCGCGTACACGCTCTGCATGCGCGCGAAGAGCTGCGCCGCGAGGTCGGGCTGCGACGCCTGCGCGAGCAGCTGCTGCCGGAACGCACGCACCACGGCCGGGGTGACGCCGTCCGCGAGGTCCTCTGCCATCGCCGTCGCGCGCGCCTCGTAGGGCTCTGCGACGCGCGAGTCGAAGGCGATCGCGATCGCGTACCGCGCGATGTTGTCGTCGGGCTGGGCGTGCCGCAGCTGGTCGATCACGAAGCCCATCGTCTGCGGCAGCAGGGGGCAGCGCTCGGCGTAGTACTCGACCTGGCCCTCGGAAAGCAGAGGATGCACGCCGTTCGAGTATGCGAGACCGGCGGCCCACGTCTTCATGAACAGGCTGTGCGCGCCATGCCCGGTGTAGAGGTTCGACGCCAGGTAGTCGAGCACCTGGTCGTGCCCCGTGTCCGTGATGGCCGTCGACGGTGCGCTGTTGACGAAGACCCCGCTCGAGGTCTGCGGCGCGAACAGACCGACGTAGCGCGCCTGCGCCGCCGTGGGATCGTGGGCGGCGAGGCGCTCCGTCACGTAGCGGTGCGCCGGGTAGCTCGGGGCGGCCACCGTCGACGCGGGCAGCGCCGCGACGAGAGCGGCGAGGTCGCCGGCAAGCGCGCGATGCGACGCCGTCGACCCGAGCGTCACGACGCGCGCGCTGCTTCCGACGATCGCCGCGCGCACGGCCGCGAGCCGGGCGAGGGCCGACGGGGCGCCCACGCCGAGATCGTGCGCCATCTGCCGGCACAGGTACGCCCAGTCGGCGGCGAGCGAGCCGTCGGGCAGGGTGGGGATTAGCTGCACGAGGTCCTTGCCCGCCTCCGTCGCGAGCCGCTTCGCTCCGGGGGACAGCGCCTTCCACGCTGCGATCACGGCGGGGACGCCCGCCGGTGCCTTCGCGGTCGCCGACCCCGCGAGCGTCGCCGCGAGCGCGAGCAGGCCGACGCGCGGCTGCTTCTGCGCCGTCGCCAGCGTCGCGAGGAACGTCGCTGCCTCTGCGGTCACCGCCGGGTCGCGCGGGTCGAGGAGCTGCCAGCGGATGCGGTGAAGATCATGGGCGCGGGTCAGGAACGACCGCGTGTGCAGGTGCAGCGCCCAGTCCTGCAGCCACCAGGCATCGTGCGGGTTCTTGACCCAGCTCTCCTCGGCACCCTGCATGCGCTGGCGCGTCTCGGTGAGGGCCTGGTCGACCACGTCGCGCAACCGCGGCAAGTTCTCGAGCCGCCAGTCCGGCGCTCGGACCATCAGCGTCATCCAGCCGATCGCGAGTCGGGTCTCGCCCGCATCGTTGCCGGAACCGGCGATCACGAGCTCGCTGCGCCGCGTGCGCGTGCTCTCCGCGTACGCGACGTCGACCCCGAGGATCTCCTTGCGCATGCGCTCGTGCATGTCCTCCGACGAGATGATCGTCGCGCCGTCCGCGATGCCCACCTCGGAGATCAGCTGCGGTAGTGCGGCGAGGTACACGAGGTCGTCCTCGGCGATGCGGTCGGCGAGCGAGAACGCCACCTCGATGCGCGAGCTCTGCATCGAGTCGATCGTGACCGCGACCAGCGGCGCCCGGCCGACGGTGCCCTGCGTGTACGGCAGGCCGTCATCCAGGGTCATCGGCGCCGTCGCGACCAGCGGCGGCAGCGGGGTCGCCCGCGACGCGGCATCGAGCGCGGCCGTCGTCGCATCGTAATCCGTGCGATAGCGGGCGAGCGTCGCGGCGGGCGTCGTCGTGCCGTACTGGGTGCCGAGCCGCGCGAGCTCGGCGGCGATCCGGCCATCGCGGTCCTGGTCGAGCTGCTTGCGCAAGGCCGGGCTCGGCCGCGCGACGATCGCGTGCGGCGTCTCGAGCAGCCCCCACGCCTGCAGGCGGGTCGACCACGGGTTGCCACGCGCGGCGAGGATCGTGTCGATCGCGGCCAGCTGCGGCTTCAGCGTCAGGGACTTCTGGAAGCCCGGCACGCTCGCGAGCGCGACGAGCTGGTACATCCACCCGCTACCGGTCCCGCGGATCCCGAAGCCCGGTGGCGAGTCGAGGAACTTCGCGAGCTGGCGCCGCTGGTCGATCGCGCGCGACTGCACGCGCGCATCGAATGCGACCAGCTGCGGGTCGCCGGCCGGCAGCGCGGCGAGCTTGCGCAGCTCGCTCAGCACCAGAGCGCGCACCTTGCCGAGCGTCACGGCATCGAGCTTGTCGGCGTGCACCCCATCGATGGTGAGCAGGATCGGGTGGCCCTGGTCGGGGCTCTGGTACGCGCTGACGCTGCTCGCGCCCGTGTCCAGCTCGCGCGTCTTGCTGTCGACGAGGCGCTTGTAGAGGTTCGTCGTCTCGTCGCCCGCGAACGCACCGAGGAAGAGGTCGAGCAGCGTGCGCTCCGCGAGATCGAGCGAGCCGCGCGACGCGGGCCACGCGAGCATCATCGGGCTCGCCTGGCTCGCATCGCTGTACGGGTAGTCGACCGTGGTGAGGGTCGCCGGCTGCGGTGCGGGCGCGGGCAGATCCGCGGCGGTGGTGACCGTGCCCGTGCGCTGCGTGGCGGCGCCGAGGACCATGCTCGCGTGATCGAGCACGTCCGCGAGTGGCATCGACGACGGGAACGCCCCGATCATGCCCATGTTCGCGAGGTGGTAGTTCGCGGCGTGGAACGCGCGGATGTGCTCCGCGGTCATCGTGCGGATCGCGTCGGGATAACCGCCCGACTCGAACGCGAGCGGGTGCTGCGCGCCGTAGATCTGCTGCAGCGCGGCGCGCCACACGATCCGGTCGGCGGGCTCGTAGCTGCGCACCATCTCGTTGTAGACGGTGCCCTTCTCCTCGAGTCGCAGCGCGCCCTTGGGGCCACTGTCCACGCCGAAGTTGCGCACCTCGCGGCGGATCTCGTCGTCGGTATAGTCGGGGTCGAGCAGGGCGCCGAGCTGATCGCCGAGCACCGGCCAGAAGGTCTCGGGCGCGGCGACGGTGTGGAAGTGATACGCCGTGTACCACTGGTCGGTGAACGCGCTCGACTCGGCGAGCGCCATGGCCTGGAAGCTGCCCATCTTGCGACCGCGGTTGCCCTTGCCGAGCAGCAGGTGCTCCTGCGTGTGGGGCTCGCCGCGATCGGACGTCGGATAGCTGTTGACCCAGATGAAGCCCTGCGGCGCGGACTCGATGCGCAGGTAATCGAACGTGAACCGGGTGCGGTCGTGGACGAAGCGCGCTCCGACCGGGTGATCCGCGCCGTCGAGATACACGGCGCTCGGCGTGAAGCCGTGGACGGAGACGCCAGGCTGCAGCGTGTCGAGGGCGACGCCCGCGGGCGCGGCGCGGGGCGTGGGCGCGACGACCGGCGGGGTGGTCGTCACGATCGGGATGGTGCCAGGGCCCGTCACGGCAGCGGGTGGACAGCACGCACCGAGGAGCGTGGTGAGGCAGAGGGTCGCGAGCAGCGGGCGGGCGCGCATGCCCGGAATCTACCCGTCAACGACTCGGCGCTCGCAGCGGGAGCGGGCCAATCGCGAGGGTCAGCCGGACGTCCGCGGCAGTAGCAGTACGTACGAGCGCTCGCCCCGGCGCCAGACGAGGATCCGGCCAGGCGGGAGGTCGCTCGCGCCGACGAGCGCGAACCACGGCTGGGTCTGCGACGCGGGGTCTGCGGCCGCGAATGCGGGCACCACGAGATCGATCTCGACGAAGTGCCCGGCCGTGGCGGCATCGAGCTGCGCAGCGTAGCTCCACTCCTCGACCCCGGCGGCCGGGAAGCGATCGTTGTGGAGGGCGCCGCCATACAGCGCCACCCACGGTCGAGCGGGCGAGCCCGCGAGGGTCGTCGGCTGGCTCAGCGCGGCGCGCGCCACCCGCGCGAGCTCGCGCGTCGTGATGGTGAGCATCGCGACCGGATCGGGGTCGCCGGACCCCGGCGCGAGCGCGTCGTAGTCGGCGCAGGTCAGCGCCATCGCGCGAGGCTGGATCCCGCCTGCACGCGCGGCGTCCCCCAGGACGGCGACCTCCGTCTTCGTCGCAGGGGGCCGCTTGACGGCGGTCTCGAGCGCCGCCGTGGTGTGCTGCGCCGAGGCCCCGCAGCCCGGGTCCACGACCCACGTCTCCACGACGAGGTCGGACACGCGGGGCGCGAGGGCGGGCAGCGCAGCCGTGAACGCCACGAGCGCCGAGGGCGCGCTCGCGCGATCGACGCGCGCATGCAGCTCGCCGAAGCCGACGGCGCGAGTGCCCGCGGGAACGGTCGCGATGATCGCGCTCGCGAGATCCGCGTAGGCGGTGACCTCGAGCCCCCGGATCGACATGGGGCCGGTCGCCGGGATCGTCGTCGGCTCGCGGTGGCAAGCGCCGAGGGCGCCGACGGCACCGAGGGCGCCGAGCAGGCCGAGCAGGATGCGGCTGCATCGCCCACCGCGGTCGATTCGCACGTCTGACGGTACCGCGGCCGCCGGGTCGCGCGGGCGCTGATATGGTGCCGCCATGCCTCCGCAAGCCGGCGAGCTGCGTACCGTCCCGCTGTTCCACGGCCTCGACGACGCCGAGCTCGGCGATCTCGCGAAGCTGTTCGTCCCCGTGACGGTCAACCCCGACGTCCCCCTGTTCCTCGCCGGTTCGCCGGCCGTGGATCTCTACCTGTTGACCGCCGGGCGCGTGACGCTCGATCGCATCGACCCCATCCCCGGCGAGCTCACGGCGGCGCCGCCGGAGCGCTTCGAGCTCTATCCCGTCGCGCTGATCGGCGAGCTCGGGGCGATCACGAGCCTGCCGCGCTCCACCACCGCGCACGTCGTGGCCGGCTCGACGTTGTGGTCGCTCTCCGCGCGCGTGCTGCAGGAGTTCTTCCACGAGCGCCAGGAGTCCGGCGTGCAGTTCCTCGTGAACTTGCTGGGCGTCGTCGCCGACAAGGTGCATCGCGACCAGAGCCGCCTCGCGGACATGCGCGGCAACCTCGTGCGCACCCAGAAGGAGCTCAAGCGCCTGCGCGAGCTCGTGCTCGACGCCGACGACACGGCGCTCTCCGCCCCCGTCCACGACACCCTCGACAAGCTCATCACGCACAACCGTCGCGTGAACTATCGTGTCGAGCCACCGGCGACGTGGGTCGCGGCGCTCCGGTTCGATCACGGCACGGCCCGCGTCGTCGATCTGTCGCGCACCCACGTCTCGATCGAGGAGGCCCCCGTGCTCGAGCCGGGCAGCTGGTACGCCGGCGTCCTCCAGGTCGAGGCCACGCAGATTCCGATCTCGGGGCGCGTGCATCGCACCGCCGGCGAGCGCATCACGCTGGAGCTCGACATCATGATCGACGAGTACGCGGCGCTGCTCGAGGGCTACCTGACGCGCGCGCAGCTCCTCGACGTCCTCGTCTGACATGCCGATCACGACCGACCCCGAGCGGCTCCAGGAGGTCGGCGGCGAGCTCGGTGCCGCGATCCAGGCGGCGCAGCGAGGCGAGCGCGTGCGCCTGCCCGTGCTCCAGCATCGGGACGTGGCGGGGCTCACCATGAGCATGCACTCCCAGCTCGACGAGGCGGTAGCCGCCCGGTCGCTGGCCGCGCACGCGGCGGGGCACCACATCGCATGCTCGGCCGGGTGCAGCACGTGCTGTGTCTCGCCGCTCGTGGTGCCGGAGGGCGAGGCCGTGACTGTCGCGGAGTGGCTCGGCGAGCCCGCGCAGGCGGAGGTCCGGGCCGCGTTCCTCGCGCGATATCCGGCGTGGCGCCGCGGGGTCGGCGACTCGTTGGCGGTGATGCAGCGCGCGCAGACGGCCGACCAGCAGCGTGAGGCTGCCATGCACCTCAAGGGCAAGGCGGTGATGTGCGCGTTCAACGTCGACGGGCTGTGCTCCATCTACGACGCGCGACCGGCGCGCTGTCGCCGCGCGCATGCGCTCGAGACCAACGCCAATTGTGGCGCGGGCACGAGCGGCGAAGTGAAGTACTTCGAGCACGGACTCACCGAGGCCACGTTCGCGGCGCAGGAGCCGATGCGTGGTGCGCTTCACCAGGCGCTGCGCCCGAGCGGTGGGCTCGATCTACTGTGCGAGGCCGTGAACCGCCTGCTCGGCGCGTCAGCCGGCCGCAACGAAGCCTGTCCTTGCGGCTCGGGCGCCAAGTTCAAGAAGTGCTGCGGCGCCTGAGCCGCGTCGCGAACGGTTCTTATCAGTTCTGCGACACCTTGGTCGGCTTCGCCGGCGCCGCGGGGGCGGCCTTCGCGGGAGCCTTCGTGGTCTTCGCGGCCGTCGCATCCGAGGCCGCCTTCTTCTCGGTCGCGGCGGTCGTGGTCGGCGTCGGCGCGGCCTTCGTCTCCACGGTCTTGGTCTCGGTCTTGGTCGTGGCCGCGGCCGCGGCCGAGTCATGACCCGGGCATGCGAACACCGGCGCAGCGAACGCGAGCGTGCCACCGACGACGAGGAGCGCGATCTTCTTCATGGCGTGCATGGCGGGAAGGATGGCCCGCGAACACGCCCGCGGCAAGCGGCGAGCGCGGCGCCTCGGGCCGGTCTAGCTCCGCTTCAGGCCGGGTCGTAGGCCAGGCTTGTAGACGGGCGTCCCCTGCGCCTCGCGCAAAAACGCCCGCAGGTCTGCGAGGTACTCGTCCTCGCGGCCGCGGCGATCGTACGCGGCCACCAGGTCGGGGTTTGCGTTCGCCCAGTCGTGCATCGCGCACTCCCCGGGCCCGGGCGCGACTCGCGCGCCCCGCTGGCACTCCGCGCCCATCGCCCACGCGTCCACATCCACGATCGGAATCTCGATCGGCTCGGCCCAGTCGCCCCGCGCGAGCCGCTCCATGTCGATGCAGTCGGCCAGATCGTTCGCGGCCGCCATGCGCGCCGTGAGCGGGTCGAGGCCGTACGTCACCTGGAGCTGCTTGAGCGCCGAGGTGTGATCGTATTGCACCGAGCTCACGTGCGCCGACTTCACGTAGGGACCCACCACCAGCGTCGGGACGCGGAATCCCAGCTGGTCGAAGCCCTGCGCCGCGAAGTCGTCGGCCGTCTTCGGCGGAGCCACGTGATCGAAGTACCCGCCGTGCTCGTCGTACGCGACCACCAGCATGCAGTGCTTCCACTGCGGCGACTGCGCGAGCGCCCGGTACACCGCCGCGATCAGCTCCTGTCCGTTGATCGGATGCAGCGGCGGATGGTCGTCATTCAGGAAGTAGCCCGGCTCGACGTAACAGACCTGCGGTAGCGTCCCTGCCTTTGCATCGGCAAAGAACTCCTTGAAGAGCCGCACGCGACCCTCGGTCGGCACCGTCGCCGGCAGGAGCGACGCGACCGTGATGTTCGCGTAGTAGTGCGTCCACTCGATGCCGGCCTCGCCGAGGCGCTCCACCATCGACGGCCACGAGAGCGTGTAGCTCGGCACTTCGTTGATCCGGATCCCGTTGGATTGCCCGGTGTGCCAGTAGAACCGATTCGGCCACGTCGGCCCCATCACCGACGCGAACCAGCGATCGCACACCGTGTACTGGTCGGCGAGCGCCCACGTGACGGGCAGCTGCTCGCGCGTCATGTACTTCATGACCTCGGTGCCCGCCGGGTGGCGCGCCTGGTACTCGGTGAGAAACCCCGTGTTCGTCCCCGCGCTCCACTGGGAGTGCGCTGCATCCCAGCTGTGCGGCGGATCGGGATCGCAGAGCTCCGTGCTCGTCGCCGGGTGCACGCGCACGGGCGTTCCCGCGGCGTCGGGATTCGACATGTCTGCGGTGACGCCGTCCCCGCCGAGCCCCTCCAGCGCGCGCCCACCGAGGTAGTGGTCGTAGCTGCGATTCTCCATCATCAGATAGACGTACGTGGTGATGCCGACAGGCTCGTCCTGCGCGTCCTTGCAGGCGGGCAGGAACTTCGTCAGGCCGAACAGGCCCGCGAGCCCGCCGAGGGACTTCAGCGCATCGCGGCGCTTCATCGTTTCATCACCGGGGGGACGCTACAGCAGCTTCGCGACGCCGACCACGCCGATCCAGAACCCCGCCGCCGTGCCGATACCCGAGGCGACCGCGATCAGCAGGATCCGCGTGACCGGGTTGCGGAAGTACCCGCGCCACTGCTCGATGTCCTCGGGCAGCCGCTCGCAGTCGGCGACGCTCGGCTTGCGCCGCCAGGCCTCCACGACCCCGACCACCATGCCGGTGCCGAGCAGCGGGTGGATCGCGGCGATCGGCGCGACGAGCAGGGCAGACAGCACCGACAAGATCGACCCACCGGCGAGCAGCGTCATCGCGCCCGCACCGACCGAGGTCGGGACGATCCAGGCGAGCATCATCTGCGCGAAGCTGGTCGTGTTGCTGCGCTGCCAGCCCCACACGAGCGCCACCAGGAACAGGATCGGCACGAGCCACTTGATCGCGCGCCACCACAGCGACGCGGCGGGGATCTGGTCGAGCGCAGCGCGGTCCACCGGCAGCCCCCAGTTGGCCTGGATGCCCGGCATGTGCGCCGCGCCGACCACCGCGACCACGCGCTGCTTGCCGGCGCCCGCCTCGAGGGCCATCGACGCGAGGTACTGGTCGCGCTCGTCGATGAGCGGCGTCTTGATCTGAGGGACGGCGCGGCCGAGCTCCGTGAGCATCTCGGAGAGCGCCTTGGGCTCCTTGAGGTCCTCCACGGTCGCCGCCGTGATTTCGGCGGGGGTCTTGCCCGCATCGGCGTCATCGTCGTCGGAGCCGACGAGCAGCGACGTCAGCAGCATCGAGCGCTTCCACAGCCCGAGGTTCGCCCACGTGCGCTTGAGCGTGATGTTGATGTCGCGGTCGATCAGCGCGACGGGGATGTCCCGCTTGGTCGCCATGTTCACCGCCGCGAGCAGCTCGGCGCCGGGCTTGACCCCGAGGTGCGTCCCCATGCGGCGCTGGTACGAGGCGAGCGCGAGGTGCGCGAGGAGGTAGAGCGTGCGGCCTTCCTTGACGACCTTGAACACGTCGAGGTCGCGGAACGCGCTGTCCTTCGCGAGCGCGTCGCGGCGCGTGGCATCGAGCTCGACGCACACGACATCGGGCTTCACCGCATCGATCACGGCGCGCACCTCGTCGACGCTGCGCTGGCTGACGTGCGCGGTGCCGACGAAGTAGTACGTGGTCCCGGCGTGGGCGAGCTGCGTCACGGACGCGGGGAGGACGCCGTGGCCCGGGGCTGCCAGCTCGACGGCCGTCTCCGCGATCGTGACGGCCTCGGGGCCAGGCAGGTCGCTCGCCACGGCGTCGTCCACGGTCGTGGCATACCACGCAGTCGCGCGCTACACCCGCCCGCATGGCGACCGAGACTCCGACCGCTGCGACCGCGCCCACCGCGCCCACCCCGATGACCTCCGCCCAGCGCACCGAGATCGAGGCGGCCGCGTTCCGCCGGCTCGTGCAGCACTTCCAGGAGCGCACCGACGTCCAGAACCTCGACGTGATGAACCTCGCGGGCTTCTGCCGGAACTGCCTGTCGAAGTGGTACCGCGCGGCCGCCGTGGAGCGCGGCGTCGAGCTGCCCGATCCCGAGGCGCGCGAGGCGATCTACGGCATGCCCTACGACCAGTGGAAGGCGACCTATCAGAAGTAGCGCCCGCGGCAGCGTCGGGCGAACGGGGCGCTTCTATCCCGTCGGCGCGAACGTCCAAGGGTCACGAGCTACCCGGGTAAACAGATACCCATCCTTTGCGCACGCGGGAAACTCCCTGTTGAATTATCAGAGCCACTCTTCGATAGTGCGCCCGACTCATGGAGATGACGAGGAAGCCGGCGACAGCAGATGGCGACCACGTCGCCGCCGCCGCGCCGCACGTGGACGCCGCCCCGGTTCCGCATCACACCCCCGACTTCGCGGATGCTCATCCAGCCCACGTCGCTCCCGGCGTTGCTCCCGATCACGCGGCACTCCTGCCGTGGATGGATGACTTCGTCCAGACCGCGCATGCGTCGGGTGCCTCCGCGACCCTCGGGGCGGCCGCTCCCGGATCCTCCACCGCAGCGTCGGTCGCTGCCCCCACGTCCGTGCCGTGGATGGACGACTTCGTCCACACCGCGCACGCGGCCGGCGCCTCTGCGTCGCTCGTCGCTCCCGGGCATGCACCAGCGCCGGCGTTGTCGCAGCACGCCGCGTCCACGAACGCCGCCTCGCACCACGGCGACGCTGCGCACGCGGACCCGAAGGAGCAGCTCGCCGATGCGAAGGCGAACATGTACTCGACGCTGCTCGTGATGAATCGCGGGAGCGTCTCGGATCCGAAGGCGCGCTGGCAGTTCCTGAGTACGCGTTCACGGGGCGGACTACGTAGCAGCCAGCAACGACGGGGCGTTGCGATTGCGTAGCGAAGCCTGAATGGCGTGTGTGAGGTAATCGAAGACGTGGCGACGTTGCTTGCGACAGGTGTGCACGACCGACTTGAGGTTGGCGGCGAAGCGCGTGCCGCGCTCGCTGCGGCTGCCGAAGGTGAGCTTGCGCCACAGGACGAAGCCGCGCAGCTCGCGCTCGGCGTGGTTGTTCGTCGGGTCAATGCCGAGCTTGTCAACGAAGGTCCACAGCGCCGCCCGGTGGTTGAGGATGTCGCGACACGAGCCGCCGATTCCGGACAGCGCTGTGCCTTGTTCGAGCACGCGTTCGATGACAGCTCGGAGCGGTGCAACTTCGGTCCGGAACCTCGCGCGCGTGATCGTGCCGGCGCGGACCTCGTGCCAGTGATGCAGCACCATGCCGCTCCACAGCAGCAACAAGGCCCCGACCCGACCTGCGTCGCCGCCGCGGGTCTCGTAGGCGGCGAACTTGCGCACCAGGTGAGCCCAGCAGATCTGCCGGCGCTTCATCGCCCAGAACCCGAACTGCGAGCCGCGGTCAGTGACGAGGATCCCGCGCACCTCCGAGAGCCACTTGCGCAGCGCGACCTCGGTGCCGTTCGCCGCGACGTAAAACACGGTGACGGCCTTGGTCGCGAGCACCCACAGACTGCGGTAGGCGCCGGCCTGATACCACGTGGTCGCGTCGACGTGCTTGACCCGGTCGGCGAGCGCATGGACGCGCGCTTCGTCGACCGCGGCGGCGACCGCGTCGCTGACCACTGCTTCGGACTCGCTGATGCAGCCGAGCGACACCTCGATCCCGAGCAGGTCCGCGAGCAGCAGCTGCACCTTGCGTCGGCTGACGTGCATCGAGCCGGTCAGCACCGCGATCAACGTCAGCAAGCGCGGGCCGAACAGCCCGGCCGGCGTCCCCGACGGCAGCTCACCGCACGTGATCGCGCCACAGGGACACGTGACACGGTGCTGGCGAAACTCGTGGACGTCCGCGTCGATCTTGGGGACGTCGATCACTTGATGGCGCAGCGGGTCCGCATCGGGCTGCCGCGGCAACTCGGTGCCACAGCGCCGGCACTCCGACGGGTAGCACTCGGACGAATGGGTCACCTTGCTCGCGGGTAGGAGCGCGCGCCGGTTGCCCTTGTGCCCAGGTTGGCCACCGGGCGCGCGCCCACTCGGCGTTGGCTTCGTCCGGCCCTCGCGCTGGCCGGGCGGGTCGCTCGAAGGCGGCTTGTTCGAATTCGACGAGTTCTCGCCGAGCCGGCGCCGCAGGTCCGCGTTGTCTGCCCGCAGCTTCGTGTTCTCGGTCCCAAGTACCGCAATCCGCTCCGCCTGCGCCTCGACCTTCGCGAGCAGCAGTTCGACTTGGTGCTCCAGGCGGTCGATCCGTGCCTCGCTCGAACTCACCCATTATTTTGATCACGCCCGCCGTCCGGACGCGATCCTCGTCGATCCATTTCACGCTGCGGGGAGATCCGGACTCCGCCCCGTGAACGCGTA
>JAYSYE010000097.1:0-20892 GCA_043716635.1 Deltaproteobacteria bacterium
GTCGTGTCGAACACGCGCTCGCAGATGCCGATCCAGCGCATGCAGTGGTGGATGCGGCCGGGTCCGAGGCGCTCCTGCGCGATCGCGAACCCGAGGCCCTCGCCGCCGAGGCGATTCGTGACCGGCACGCGGACGCCGGTGTAACGGAGCTCCGCGTGGCTCCCCCAGCCCGAGCCCTCCTCGCCCATGATCTTGATGTTGCGCACGCGCTCGAAGCCGGGCGCGCTCGTCGGCACGATGATCATGGACGCGCGCGCGTGCGGCGAGGCATCGGGGTTCGTCACCGCCATCACGATCGCGAACGCGGCCCCGTCCGCCGCGGTCGTGAACCACTTGTGGCCATCGATCACGTACTCGTCGCCGTCGCGGACCGCGCGACACGACAGCATCGTGGGATTGGACCCCGGGTTCTCGGGCTCCGTCATCGAGAAGCACGACCGGATGTCGCCGCGCGCGAGCGGCGCGAGCCAGGTGGACTGCTGCTCGGGCGTGCCGAACTTGTGGAGGATCTCCATGTTGCCGGCGTCCGGCGCCTGGCAGCCGAACACGTAGTGACCGAGCGGCGACCGCCCGAGGCGCTCGGACACGAGGCCGTGCTCGACGAGCCCGAGCCCGAGCCCACCGAGCTCCGCGGGCAGCTGCGGCCCCCACATCCCGGCCGCCTTGCACTCCGCGCGCAGCTCCGCGAGGCGCGGCTCGCCGGCGCGGAAGCCGACGTCCAGCACGTGGGCCTCGGCGGGGATCACGCGGTCAGCGATGAACTGCTCGATGCGGGCGAGCAGCGGGCGAACGGCCTCGGGCGGGTCGAAATCCATCGTCATCTCTCCGTGTGCAGCGCGGCGGGCAGGTGCCCGGTGGTGTTGAACGTGACCAGCGACAGGTGATCGGGATCCCACTCGAACCCGCGCGAGCGAAAGCGCAGCTCCGTGATCGAGGCGTTGCGGATCACGATGCTGGTGCGGATCGCGCGCGCCGGGTCGAGGCCGAACACGAGCGCGACGGCGACCCCGATCGGCCCCGCCGAGGTGATGCACGCCACGCGCGCACCCGACCGCGCGGCGCGGATGACGCCGTCGAGCGCGTCCCGCACGCGAGCCGCGAAGGCACCGGCACGCTCGAGCCCCTCCACCGCCCACTCGTCGCTGGCCCACCTCGTGAGCACGGCGTGGAATGCATCGTCGAGCAGGCGCGGGGTGGGCGCGCGCTCGAGGTCCGCGAACCGAGGATCGATCGCGACGAGCCGCGGCACCAGGTGTTTCAACATCTCGAAGGCCGGGTACTCCGCGAGGCCGGCCAGCGTGACGACCTCGGGCAGCCGGACCGACGCCGTGGCGGCGGCCTCGGTCGCATGCTGCGCGGTCTGCTGCTGACGGCGGAGCGGGCCCGCGTAGAGCGTGTCGATCCGCGCGGCTGCGAGGTACGCGCCCAGCGCGTGCGCTTGCTCGACCCCGCGCGGCGACAGGCGGTCGTAGTCGGCCTCGCCGTACGACGCCTGCCCGTGACGGATCAGGAGGAGCTCGCCCACGCCCGGACTATATAGGCCGTTGGCTGCCGGCGTCGGCGCCATGCCCTTCCGCCTCGCAGAAGCTCGCCGAGAGGCTCGCTAGAAGTACATCTTGCAGCTCTTGCAGTAGAACCGCAGGTGGGCCTCGACCCATGCCATCGGTGCCTCGCATTGCGGGCACGCGGGGGACGGTCCCACCGCGACGGCTTGCTGGTCGGAGGGTGGCGGCAGCGAGTGGGGCGCCGTGGACCGCGTTCGTGCCGCCGACTCCGCGGCGGTGACAGGTGATGAGTCCTCGGGCGTGGGCGCCGCCAGCGTCGGGACCACGTCGGTCGAGGCGTTGCGCGCGGTGCCTGGCTTGCCGTCCGATGCGGAGACTGCGGACGGCAAGGTGTCGGTGATCGTCGAGCGGGCCGTGGCGGCAACCACTTCGGGATCGGTCGTGTTCCCGATGGCATCGGTGGGATCCGGCTGCGCGTCGAGGCGGCGAGAGTCGCTCGCGGGCGGAGGCAGCGGGACGCTCGGCGACGTGGAGTCACCCACCTCAGCGGTGTCGGCGTGCTCGAGCGGGACCTGGTCCATGCTCGTGCGCTCGGTCGACGCCGCATGCTCGCGGCTGCGTCTCGGTTGCTCGAGCGTCGCGTTCGCATCGAACGTGGCGTCGGTGGAGTCGCCGATGTCCCGGGTGGCCGCGTCGTCGTCGCGATCGGCGAGCGAGGGCAGCTTCGAGCGATCGGGGAGCGGCACGGCCCCACGCAGCGGGGGTGCGGTCGATGGCGAAGGGACGCGCGGCAGCCCGGCGGGGAGCATGGGCACGGACAGCTTCGACGGGGCGCCGATGGGCGGCAGTCCGCTCGCGCGCAGCGGGGGCGCACTCGAGAGCGATCCGGGCGCTCGTGGCATCCCGAGGATCGGCGGGATGATGGAGCTCGACAAGCGCGCCGGGGCGGCGAGGGGCGCCGGTCTCACGGCGCTGGTGAACGGGGGCGCGGTCGGCTGCGACGGCGACCGCGCAGCGCTCGTGACCGGGGGCGGGGTCGGCGCGGGCCACGCGGGGTCCGCGGGCGGCGGCGAGGTCGGCGGTGGCCGGACGGCGCTCGTGAATGGCTGCGACGTGGGCGACGGGGCGCCACGCAGGCCGAACGGCGGAGCCGTGTGCGACGGCGCCGCGCGGGGGGCCGCAGGAGCCTGGTTCGCCTGCGGCAGCGGCATTGGCAGCGACGCGGACTTTGCCCGTGCGGGCGGGGGCAGCGTGCGCGGCCGCGAGGAGTCGGGGCTCGGGGTCGGGTTCGGAGTCGAGGTCGGAGCCGGGCTCGGGCTCGGCACGGCTGCGAACGCGACGGGCGTGAGCGGTGGCGCCGGCGGGACCGGGAACTGCGACGCCTGGTGACCGGCGGGCAGCGGACCTCCGAACCCGCGGCCGCCGCCCGGACCGCCCTCGCCGCCTGGTCCGGCCGGGATGCCGCCGGCGCCCGGCGCTCCGAGGGGACCGAGCGGGCCGGGGAGCGGTCCGCCCGGCCCGAGCGCAGGTCCGCTGGCGCCCGTCGCAGGTCCCGTGGTGCTGGCCGGAGGCCCGCTGGTGCCCGAGGTGTACCCGTGGGCGGCCGCCGCGTGCGCACCCATGAGCATCTCGAGCGGCGACAACGAGGGCGGGGGCGGGGTCCAGGCGGGTGCCGACCGCAGGCGCAGCGGCGGGTCCTTGCGGCGTGCGAGCGCGCCCGCGCCGATCGCGAATACGGCGCCGAACCAGAACACGTACATGCCGTGCCCGAGCGGCATCGAGACCACCTGCGTCGCGTTGACGGTCGGCCCCTGCAGCAGCAGCGCCATCACGACCATGAACCCCGCGCCTGCGCCCCCGTACATCGCCTTGCCGAGCCCTGCGCGTCGCTCGCTCCGCAGGAACGCCGCCAGCGCCAGGGCCAGTGCCGCGAGCGCGAGCGCACCGACGACGACGACGACGATCACGCCCGTCGCCTTGAACCCGCCGACGAACGGGATCGGGTGGCACGATCCGTCGCCACCCGTGTTGCACATCTCCCCGCCGAGCGGGCCGACGTGCACGTCCTGCACGTGACGCACTTCCCCCGCGACGATCGGATGACCGCTCCACCAGCTGTGGCTGAACACGGCACCCAGCAGGAGTACAGCCGCGATCAGCGCCACCAGCGTGCTGGTCACGCGAGACGCCATGCGGTCAATCTACCGCGAGGAGTGGCGGCTGCGAAGCTCCAGCACCCTCCCGATCGACCGGCACCCGCGTGTTAGCGTCGTTTGCTTGCAGTGGCATGTGCGCGCGTTCCCGGCGCTGACCGTGGGCGAGCTCTACGCGATCGTGGCCCTGCGCGAGCAGGTGTTCGTGGTCGAGCAGGCCTGCGCGTACCAGGACGCCGACGGTCTCGACCCCGACGCGCAGCACCTGTGGGCTGCCGATCCGGGCGATTCGACGCGGATCCGCGCGTATCTACGGCTGGTGCCGGCCGGCGCGAGGTACGCGGAGGCCAGCATCGGCCGCGTGATCGTGGCGCCTCCCGCACGGGGCACGGGGCTCGGACGCGCGCTGATGGAGCGCGGCCTCGCGGCGCTGGCTCCCGCTGCGATCCGGCTGTCCGCCCAGGCGCACCTCGAGGGTTTCTACGGCTCGCTCGGCTTCGTCCGGTCGTCGGACATCTACGACGAGGACGGCATCCCTCACGTCGAGATGCTGCGAGCGCACTAGCCAGACACGATCAGGATCGGCTTCGGTGCGCCACGCCGGCACGCAAGGCACGAATCGCAGCGCCATCACAACCGCGACGACGCGATTCCAGAGCGGTGCGGGCTTCAGGCCGTGATGATCAATCTCGTGCGGGTCCGCGCCAGGCCCGCGGTCCGCTCGATTGCACCCGCCTCGCGCGCATGCTTGGATGCCCCCCTATGCGCATGATCCTCGTCGGTCCGCCGGGTGCGGGTAAGGGTACGCAGGCGGCTCGCCTGGTCGACAAGTTTCACATCCCGCACATCTCGTCCGGAGACATGCTCCGTGCCGCCGTCAAGGAGGGCACCGCGATGGGCGTCGAGGCGGATCGGTTCATGAAGGCCGGCAAGCTCGTGCCCGACGAGGTGGTGATCGGGATGATCCTCGAGCGCATCGCGAAAGGGGATTGCGCGGCAGGCTTCATGCTCGATGGGTTTCCCCGCACGCGCCCGCAGGCCGAGGCGCTCGACCAGGCCCTGCGCACGGCCGGCGTCGCGCTCGATGCGGTGGTCGTGATCCACGTGCCGGACGAGCTGCTCGAGGAGCGCGTGGTCGGTCGCCGGACCGATCCGGAGACGGGCACGATCTATCACCTCAAGTACACGCCGCCCCCGGCGGAGATCGTCGGTCGGCTCGTGCACCGCGCCGACGACACGGTCGAGGCCGTGACCACGCGCGTGGCGAAGTACCACTCCGACACCGCGCCGATCATCCCGTTCTACGAGGAGAAGCAGCTGGTGCGGCGCGTCGATGGCGTCGGCTCTCCCGACGAGATCACCTCTCGCCTCGCGTCTGCGCTGGGTCGCTAGTGGCCGGCTTCGACCACGCGACGATCGACGCCAGGTGGCAGGCGTACTGGGACCGCGAGCAGACGTTCGCGACGCCGACGGACCGGACGCGGCCCAAGTACTACGTGCTCGACATGTTCCCGTACCCGTCGGGCGACGGGCTGCACGTCGGGCATCCGAAGGGCTACACGGCGACCGATGTCGTCGCGCGCGCGAAGCGGATGATGGGCTTCAACGTGCTGCGCGTGATGGGGTGGGACAGCTTCGGCCTCCCTGCCGAGCGCCGTGCCGAGCGGACGGGAGAACACCCGTCGGTCATCACCGCGCGCAACATCGCCACGTTCAAGAGCCAGCTGAAGAAGCTGGGCCTCTCCTACGACTGGACGCGCGAGCTCGCGACGAGCGACCCGCGCTACTACAAGTGGACGCAGTGGATCTTCGAGGTGCTGTTCGAGCGCGGCCTCGCGTACCGCGCGGAGGTGCCGGTGAACTTCTGCCCGGCGCTGGGGACCGTCCTCGCGAACGAGGAGGTCCACGACGGCAAGTACATCGAGACCGGTGACCCCGTCGAGCGCCGGCTGATGAAGCAGTGGATGCTCAAGATCACCGAGTACGCGGACCGGCTGGTCCAGGATCTCGACGGGCTCGACTGGCCCGTGGGCACGCACAAGGCGCAGCGGGACTGGATCGGGAAGTCCATCGGCGCGAACGTAGTGTTCAAGACGGAGCCGAATCGCGAGCACGGCGATCGCGACATCACGGTGTTCACGACGCGGCCCGACACGCTGTTCGGCGGCACGTACGTGGTGCTGGCGCCGGAGCATCCGCTCGTGGACGGCATCACGCTCGAGTCGCACCGGGCGGCGGTGGCGGAGTACCGGGAGCAGGTGGGCAAGCGGACCGAGCGCGATCGCACCACTGAGGCTGCGGATGCGCCGAAGACGGGCGTGTTCACGGGCGCGTTCGCGGTGAACCCGGTGAACGACGTGCGGATCCCGATCTGGGTCGCCGACTACGTGCTCGCGAGCTACGGCACGGGGGCCGTGTTCGCCTGCCCCGCGCACGACGAGCGCGACCACGCGTTCGCGAAGAAGTTCGAGCTGCCGATCATCGAGGTGGTGAAGGGCGGCGCGGACGTGCAGATCGCGGCCTACACCGGCGACGGCCCGCACGTGAACAGCGAGCACCTCGACGGGCTCGACATCGACGTCGCGCGCACGCAGGTGATCGCCTGGCTCGAGGAGCGGACGCTCGGCACGAAGAGCGTGCGCTACAAGCTGCGCGACTGGCTGTTCTCGCGGCAGCGGTACTGGGGCGAGCCGTTCCCGACGTACGAGCAGCCCGACGGGATGATCGCGCTCGTGCCCGAGTCCGAGTTGCCGGTGGCGCTGCCGCAGATCGACGAGTACAAGGCCACGCGCGACGGGCAACCTCCGCTCGCGCGCGCGACGGAGTGGTTGCCGTACCGCGGGGGCACGCGCGAGACCAACACGATGCCGCAGTGGGCCGGCTCGTGCTGGTACTACCTGCGCTTCCTCTCCCCGCAGCGCGACGACGTCGCGTGGGATGCCGAGGAGGAGAAGTACTGGATGCCCGTCGACCTCTACGTCGGCGGCAGCGAGCACGCGACGCTGCACCTGCTGTACGCCCGCTTCTGGCACAAGGTGCTGTTCGATGCAGGCCTCGTCTCGACGAAGGAGCCGTTCCAGCGCCTCTTCCATCAGGGGATGATCCACAAGACGAGCTTCCGCGACGCGAGCGGCCGCTACCGGCACGAGTCCGAGGTGGAGCAGCGTGATGGCGCGTGGGTCGTCAAGGAGACGGGAGAGGCCGTCGAGACCAAGCTCGATAAGATGTCGAAGAGTCGCTACAACGTCGTGAACCCCGACGACATGGGCGCGGAGTACGGCGCGGATGCGATGCGCATGTACGAGCTGTTCATGGGGCCACTCGAGGACGGCGTGGAGTGGGAGACGAACGGGGTGGCGGGCACGCGGCGGTTCCTCGACCGCGTGTGGCGCCTGCTGATCGACCCCGAGACGGGCGAGCAGACCCCGAAGATCGGCGAGGGCGGACTCCAGAATCGCGATCTCGAGCGCGCGCTGCACCAGGCGATCAAGCGGGTGACGCAGGCCGTGACCGACCTGCGCTTCAACACGGCGATCGCGGACATGATGGTGTTCGTCAACGAGGCGACGAAGGCGACCGCCGTGCCGCGCGCGTGGTTCGAGATGTTCGTGCGGGTCCTGTCGCCGTTCGCGCCGCACGTGGCAGAGGAGGTCTGGCAGCGGCTCGGGCACACGGCCTCCATCACCTACGAGCCGTGGCCCGCCTTCGACGAGGCGAAGCTGGCGCGCGACGTGATGCTCATCGGGATCCAGGTCTCGGGCAAGCTGCGCGGGCAGATCGAGGTCGCGCTCGATGCGGTCGAGGCCACGATCGTCGCTGCGGCGAAGGCCGACGACAAGGTGAAGCCGTTTCTCGAGGGTAAGCCCATCAAGCGCGAGATCTACGTCAAGGGACGCCTCGTGAACCTGGTGGTGTAGGCGTGGCCGACCGCGAGTTCATCGCTGTCAATGTCGCGGTGCTGACGGTGTCCGACACCCGGACCCTCGCGACGGATTCGTCCGGCCAGCTCGTGGTCGACCGGCTCACCGCGGCGGGCCACGCGATCGTCGCCCGTCGGATCGTGACCGACAGCGAGCTGCAGATTCGCGCGCAGCTCGCCGCGTGGATCGCGGACCCGGGCGTGGATGTGGTGATCGCGACGGGTGGCACCGGCGTCACCCCGCGCGACGTGACTCCGGAGGCGCTCCAGCCGCTGATCACGAAGTCGATCCCGGGGTTCGGCGAGCTGTTCCGGCAGGTCTCGTTCGCCGAGATCGGCGCGTCCACGATCCAGTCCCGAGCCGAGGCGGCCCTCTGCGGCCAGACCTACGTCTTCCTCCTCCCGGGCTCGACGGGCGGCGTTCGCACGGGCCTCGACCAGATCCTGATCTCCCAGCTCGACCACCGCACGAAGCCTTGCAACTTCGTGATGCTGCTCCCGCGGATCAAGACCGAACCCACCGGGCGCGGGACCTAGCTCCGACCGAGCTCCGACCGCCGGGCATCGGCGCGGCGAGCGGCCGAATGCGTAAAGTTGTCGACGTTCGCTCCGTCCCGAGGCGTGGGGTGCGGTACCGTCGAGGCAATGAGCACGCTCGACCAAGCGCTGCAACGCGCGCTCTCGGTACGGCTCAACCTCCAGATCAGCCTGTCTCAGCTGCCGATCGTGCAGGAGTGGATGGATATCCACCTCGATCGCTGGCTCGAGCACAACCCGATGCCGCCGGACATGCCCGACGGAGAGTCGCTGTCGTACCTGGCGATGGTGGGCAGCGACCTGCAGCGCATCTGGTGGGGCGCGTGGGGCGATCCGCGCGGCACCATTCCCAAGATGGCGGACTACTTCAAGCTCTGCAACATCGCCAAGAGCGACGCGGCACTGCTCGACCAGATCGGCGAGCACCTCGAGCCCAAGCTCGTCGGTTCGTGGATCGGCGTGTGGGGCGGCAAGGTCACCACCGGGTGGCACTTCTGGGATCCGCAGCCGTGGTCCAAGGTCCAGGACATGTTCGGGACCCACGAGGCGAAGTTCCAGCTGAAGAAGTGGGTCGAGGTGAACGGCATCGAGCGCATCGAGCGGTTCACGCAGTCGATCGGTGACACGTCGTTCTCCGAGCTCGAGCTCGCCCTCCCGGGCCAGACGGTCGAGGCGCAGGTGCACGCGCTCCAGGATGCGTTCACGCACTTCACGGGTGCGCCGCTCGGCAGCGCGCTCGCGGATCGGCTCCGCAGCGTCGCGAACCCGGGGCTATCCCTCGCGGTGCGGATCCGCGGCGGCGCCGTGACTCGCATCGGAGCACTCGCGCCGGGCATCGCGACCAGCGAGATGGAGGCGCTCTGCGCCGACGGCAAGGTGCCCATGGACGCGAAGCTGCCGAAGCTCGTCGGCGCGATCGGCGAGCGGATCTCTCGCGTCGAGTACGGCCGCGCCGGAGACCGCGCGGGCGTCGATGTCTATCTCGAGCCCACCGATCCGGCGTCGCGCCCGGCCGCGAGCGCTGCGGCCCAGGCCCCCGCCACGCAGGCGAACTGAGCGCCCCGATCGCCGCCACGCCGGGAGTTACATCGGCCGGGCGTGTTTCAGCAGCGGCACGTAGCCGCAGTTGCCACGCTGCCCGCGGGTGATATCAGTCGCCCATGATCCACCTGTCGCTTCGCACCGCCTGCCTCGCCTCCGTGCTCGCCCTCACCGCCTGTGGCAGCAAGACCCCCAAGCCCGCCACGGAGCCCGCTCCCATGGGTGACACCGCGATGGCAGAGCCCGGCGCCACCGCCAAGCTCGACATCGTCGACACTGCGAGCGGCGCGGGCACGTTCACCACGCTCCTCACGGCCGTGAAGGCCGCGGACCTCGAGAGCACGCTGCGCGGCCCGGGGCCGTTCACGGTCTTCGCGCCCACCGACGAGGCGTTCGCGAAGCTCCCGGCCGGGACCGTCGCGAGCCTGCTGAAGCCCGAGAACAAGGCCAAGCTCACGGCGATCCTCACGTATCACGTGGTCGCCGGCAAGGTCGACGCGGCCTCGGCGATGAAGCTGACGTCGGCGAAGACGGTCAATGGCAAGGACCTCAAGATCCAGGCCATGGGCACGATGCTGCACGTCGGCGGCGCGATGGTGACCACGGCCGACATCGAGGCCTCGAACGGCATCATCCACGTGATCGACACCGTCCTCATCCCCGAGTAACGCCCGCCATCTCGCGGGCGGTTCCGCGCGCGCCCCCCGCTCTATCTGGCCGCGCGCGCGCGCAGTACGCTGCGGCCATGCCCACGGAGCTCGGATGACGCGGCTCGAGCTCCTCCTCGCGAGCGACGAGCAGCTCACAGCGCAGTGCGAGGTCGATCGCTACCGTGCGTCGGGCCCCGGCGGCCAGCACCGCAACAAGACCGAGAGCGCGGTGCGCTTGCGCCACAAGGGCCTCGGCGTCTCCGCGATCGGCGAGGATAGTCGCTCGCAGAGCGAGAACAAGCTCCATGCCGTGCGTCGGCTGCGCGCGGCGATCGCGCTCGAGGTGCGCGCGCCGGTGCAGATCGAGGCGTTCGCACCGTCCCCGCGGCTCGCCGCGTTCGTCGCCGCGGGCACGGCGCCCAACGGTGCGAAGACCCGGGTCACGGGCGGCTACTGGGCGGGGATCGCCGAGCTCCTCGATCTCGTGGTCGCGAACGGGCTCGAGATCGGGACGAGCGCGCAGCTCCTCGGCATCACCACCGGCGCGCTGTCGAAGCTCCTGCTCCACGACGAGGCCGTCGGGCGCGTGTTGAACGACCTGCGCCGCGCCGCCGGGATGCGTCCGCTGCGCTAGCTACTTCACCCGCGCGAGGATGCTCGGCGGCAGGATCGCGCGCACGGACATTTCGCCGGGGACCGCGCTGCCCTCGAGCCACACCACGCCCGCGCGCTTCAGCTCCAGCGCCGTGTGATGCCGCGTGTCCCCGAACGCCAGCCACGCGACGAGCTCGCCGAGCCACGGCTCGTGGCCGACGACCCCCGTGGTCTCGTTGCGGTCCGCGATCAGCGCGAGCAGCTCCGCCTTCGGCGACTGGCACAGCAGCTCCGTGCCGAGCGGCGCGGCGCGGCAGATCGGCCTCAGGAGCTCCGCCGTCTGGCGCGACCGCCGCCATGGGCTCGCGATGATGCGCTCGAGCTCGATGTCGAGGCGCTTCAAGCCCTTCGCCACCTCCTTCACCTTGCGCTCGCCCTCGGACGTGAGCTCGCGATCCGCATCCGCCTGACCGGCGGCGGCTTCCTCGGCGATCCCGTGGCGGATGACGAACACGTGCATACGCGAGATGATACGACACGAGCGATGAGCACGGAGCTATGGCGACTCGGCGAGCAGTACGCGGGTGGTCTTCTCGAGCCCTCCGCGTGCGATCCGGACCCGTTTGTCGAGTTCGCGCGCTGGATGCAGCTCGCCATCGAGGCCAGGATCGGCCAGCCCAACGCGATGACCCTCGCGACCGTCGACGAGCGCGGCCGGCCCGCCGCTCGCATCGTGCTGTTGAAGGAGCTCGACGCGCGCGGCTTCGTGTTCTTCACGAACTACCAGAGCCGGAAGGGCACGGATCTCACGACGCATCCGTTCGCCGCGCTGACGCTGTTCTGGGAGCCTTTGCACCGCCAGATTCGCGTCGAGGGCGAGGTCGAGAAGCTGTCACCCGAGGCGAGCGATGCGTACTTCGCGTCGCGTCCGCGCGGTAGCCAGATCGGCGCGATCGCGTCGCCGCAGTCGCAGGTGATCGCCGATCGCGAGCAGCTCGAGCGCGCGGTCGCTGCCGTCGAGCAGGCGGTGGGCGAGGGTGCGCCGCAGCGGCCTGCGAACTGGGGTGGCTATCGCGTCGTGCCCGATGCGATCGAGCTCTGGCAGGGCCAGCAGTCGCGCCTCCACGACCGCGTGCGGTACCGCCGCGAGCGCGCCACCGATGCGTGGACGCGCGAGCGGCTCGCTCCGTAGGCGACGCGCTCGCGCGCGAGCGACTCGTCGGTCAGAGCGTCGCCGACGCGACCGGCGCGCAGTGCGGGGCGGGGAACGTCGCCACCGCGCCCGTCTCGGAGTCCACGGTCGCGACCGAGCCCGTTGCCGGCGCGCCCGCGACGACGGCGAGCTTGCCGTCCGGCAGGGCGAGCAACGCGGACTCGCCCGGATTGCCGAGCTGCGCGCCCGCGAGAGCCCACAGCGGCACGAGCGGGATCGTCTTCACGAGCTTGCCGGTCGCGACATCCTGGATCGCGATCTGCGCGCCGCTCTCCTCGAGGAACGCCCAGCGCGTCCCACCGAGATGCACGAACGCGTTGCCGTACATGCCGTAGTCCTTGCCGCCCACGTCGCCGAGCTTCTTGCCACGCAGCGTGTACAGCGTGGCGCGCGCGGCCGGCTGTCCGCACTGGCTCGCCGAGACGTAGACCGTGGTCCCCAGCATCGCGACCTCGCCGCACCGGAAGTCGCCGTGCGCGTACTTGAACGACGCGACGCGCGTCTTCTTCGTCACGTCCCAGACCTCGGCGTGCCCCTTGCCCGCGCTCGCATCGCCGATCAGGACCGCGGCGAACGAGCCGTTCGTGGTGGTGGCAGCCCGCAGCCGAGACGCGGACGGCAGCACCTTGGGCGTGATGGTCGTGCAATCCGTGCCACTGCAGATCTTCAACACGGCGTCGACGGTCTCCGCGCGCGCACCGTCGACCGGGATCGCCGTCGGACGCGCGGGCAGCCGATCGAGTCCGCCCCGCTCGAGATCGAGCGAGAAGCAGGCGGTGGTGCTCGCGCCGATGCAGTACTCGATGCGCGAGCCCGTCGCGGCTGCGTCCGTGATGCCGCCGTCCTCGTCGGGCGGCGTGATGCACGGCGCGACGACTGCCGCGATCAGCGTCGGCTGCTGCGGCGTCGATGCCACGGGGGCATGCGCGGACGGCCGGTGCAGGCACCCCGCCACGGCCCCGATGGCGCATACGCGCACCCACTCACGCATGATGGCCAGTGTATCAGCTCGGCGTCAGCGGCGACGACCGCGGGCCGCTCGCTCGCCTCGATGGGATCGAGGACAGGTCACGGTGCGGCGCTGCGGGCGTCGAGAATCAGGCGCAGGGTCGCGTTCCCGGGTGCGTCCCGGGCGGTCAGGAGCATCGGGTGTGCGGCGTCGATCACGAGCTCGGCCGGCAGCGAGGGGGCCCCGAGGTGGCGACCCGCGAACAGATCGCCGAGGAGCGTCGCGACCACCTGCGTGAGCGCGCCGTGGAGCTCGGCTCCGCGGCCCCGGATCGCGGTGACGAGGTCGGCGTAGCAGGGCACGAGGCTCGCGGGGGCCTGCTCACATGCGAGCTCGAGCGCGCCCAGGTCGGCACTCACCGCACGGACGGCACCGACCGCGGCCGGCGCGGATACGAAGCTCAGGTCGACCGCCCCCCAGACGCGACCGATCGTGGTCAGCGCGCCATCGGCGATGGTGATGCGCGCATCGGCGGCGAGCCGCAACCCGCCCGCGGGCGTCACCGCGAGCACGGGCGGCAGCGCGAGGACGGGCGGCGAGATCCGCAGTGACAGGTACTCGGTCACGATGGGGTCGCCGTTGAAGCGCCGGTCGAGACCCGCGTCGCGCAGGCGGCGATCGAGGAAGCCGATGCGCCACAGCTCGTACAGCATCGCGTTCAGCGCGTCGAGATCGAGGTCGATCGCGAGCGCGGTGCCGGCAGGGACCGGGGCACGCGGACCGGGTCCGTGACGAGGTGGCAGCACCTGCGGGGCGCCCCCGACGCGCCCGAGCTGCACGCCGAACGGCAGTGCGCCGTACGCGTTGTCGACGACCTCGACCTCGCCGCCGCAGTAGGTGAGGGCGAGCGTGGCGCCGTCGCCGAGCTCGAGAGGGGGCGGCGGTCCGAGCGCGGCGATCACCGCGGTCGCGAGCTCGCGGCGCGCGAATCGCGTGGCGATCGCATCACCGCCGATCCGGTTGCTGAGCCATTGCGCGACGCGGTTGTCGAAGTCGAGCGAAGCGCGGGCGGTGACCTCGAACGCGAGCGTCGTGGCGGTCGGCTGCGGCACCATCGCGATCACGAGCGGGACGTCGACCCGATCGAACACGAGCGTGAGCGTCACTCTCAGATATCCGGGCGTACCGCCGACGAGCGGCATGTCGGTCGGGTGCGCGCCGAGCCGCGCCCACTGCAGGGCGAGCCCTCGCGTGCGCCGGTAGTCGCCCAGGCCGGTGATCGACGTCCCGCGGAGCTCGCTCTCCACCGTCGCGAGCACGGCGTGCGCGATCGTCCCCGGTCCTGCGTGGCCGTCGTCGAGCAGCGTCTGCCCGACGATCACGCGCCCCACGCACGTGGGCGTGGCCGGATCCTGGAACGGCCCGACGAGCTGCGCGGCGCCGACGCTGCGCTCGTACCCGCCGCGATAGCCCACGCTCCACGTCCGCCTCACGAGCCCGGGCCCGCTCCCCGTGGTCTCGATGCGCACGCGCTCGCGGATCCCCTCCGGCACCACCCCCTCGAGGCTCACGACCTGCGCCACGAGCGGCGCCCGCAGCTCCACCTCGAGCCCGCGCCCCTCGCCGCGCCCGGCGAGCAGCACGAAGCCCATGACGTGAGCGGCCACGAGCGCGAGGCCCACCGCGGTCGTCGCGGTCATCGTGTTCACCGCGTCACCGCGTTCCCCCGCGCAGGGTGAGGAGGACGGTCAGCAGCTCCCAGGCGACGACCCAGAGCGTGCACGCGACCACCGATGCGGTCATGCCGCGCGTGACGGCGTCGGCTTCGGGTTTCGGAGCGCCACCCTTGGCGACCACGTCGCTCGCGATGCCCCAGGCGTAGATCCAGACGAGGAAGAGCGCGCGCAGCGTGTACTTGACGCGCTCGGGACGCGGGTCGAGGAGGTCGCCGGTGAGCAGCTCCCACGCGTGGGGCATGCCGTACGACCGGCACACGAGCAGCCCGCCCGCGATCATGCCGAGCGCGAACACCGCGGCGACGAGCAGGTAGCACACGGCCACCGTCACCCACGCGGGCGCCCACAGGTACGCGCGGCGATCGACCCCGAGCGCATCGAGCGCGAGGGTCTGCTTCGTGAGCCCCATGGAGCCGAGCCATGCATTGGTGGCGCTGCCCGACGCCGCGACGAACAGCAGCGCGGACAGCGCCGGTGCCAGCGCGATCACGTGACTGCCACCGATCTGCCGCAGCAGCGCGTCGGGCCGCACGCCGCTGCCCCCGACCTTGCTCACGACGTACAGCACCGTGTAGCCGATGAGCGTCGAGACGATCGCGTAGAAGACGAGCGGGCGGAGCAGCGTCTGCGCCACCACGCGCCGCGCGACGATCGCGAAGTCGCGGGGGTGCCTCACGAGCTGGACCGGTGCCGCGACGGCCGCGGTCACGGCCACGCGCAGCGGCGCGACGAGCGGATCGAGCGCGCGCGCGATCGTGCGCAGCGCCCGTCGGGGTCGCGGCGCGCCGGCCGGTGGTGCGCGATCGCCGTGCACCTCGAGGTGATCGACGAGCGCGGCCTCGAGCTCGACGATCCAGCGCCCGCGCTCGGCGGCGTCGTGCCCGGCATCTTCGAGCGCGCCTGGCCATCGATCGGCAAACAGCGGCTCGAGCCGGCGCGTCTCGAGTGACAGCAGGAACAGGCGGTCCGCCACCCCCGCCGCGAGCGCGACATCGTGCGTGACCACGATCGCCGAGATCCCGAGCGCCTTCACCTGCTCGCGCACGAGTCGCGCGAGCACGCGGACGCGATGGGGGTCGAGGCCGACGCTCGGCTCGTCGAGGAACAGCAGCTTGCGCCGGCTCGCGAGCACGCGCGCGACGGCCACGCGCTGCGCCTGCCCGCCCGAGAGCTGGGTCACGGACGTGCCGGGCGTGGCGAGCGCGCGATCGAGCCCGACCCGTGCGAGCCAGTCGGCGGGGTCGTCATCGCTGTCGGCGTGGCGAAGCGCGAGCTCGAGGTTCCCGCGCACGTCGAGGTGGTCGAACAGCGCGCCGCGCTGCGGGACGAGGCCGAGCTCCGCCCGATCGAGCGCGAGCGACGTGGTCACGACGTCGAAGCCAGCGCTCTCGAGCTCGTCGCGCTCGAACAGTACGCGCGCGAACGTGCTCTTGCCCGCGCCGGACCCGCCGAGGAGGACCACGACCTCGCCCGGCGCGACGTCGAGATCGACGCGATCGATGAGCACGCGGCCGTCGGGAAGCGCGACCCGCAACCCGCGGATCGCGAGGTTTGGCGCGGTCCCCACGCGCATCAGTACACCGGTACCGCGGCGCGACAGCGGTCCGCGCTCGCGGTTGCAGGATTTTTTGACCGCGAAGTGCGTGAAGTCGGTGACGAATTCGGGAACCGCGGGCCATCACGCGCTGTCTATCTCTCCGACCCGGACGGTACGTCGCCGCCGGTCGCGCAGGTCGAACCGTTCACGCTGCCCTTCGGCAGCACGGCGATCGCGCTCGCTGACGAGGGGTCTCCTATGGCCGCGACCACGTTTGCTCCCGCACGCCCGCTTTCGTTCGTCTCCTTGCAACCGGCCCCCAGCGCCGGGATCGTGCCGCGACCCGGCACGCCCGGCCCCGCCACCACGCCCGGTTCGTCCGGTTCGCCACTGGCAACCCCCGACGACGCCCACGGCGCCCGCGCGATCGAGGTCGCGGCGATGTTCGGCGACACCGTGCTCGGCGTGAAGCATTGCGTGAACCCGCGGGGCGGCAAGGTCACGCGCGCGACGTGGGGCTTCGCGGCCGGCGGCCTGGCCTCGCTGGTCGCGTCGGCGTCGGCGTTCGGGTCAGCACTCCACACGCAGACGATCAATGCGGCCACGTATGCGCACGCGGCGGCGATGAAGATCCCCGCGTGGTCCATCCGCCCCGAGCAGGTCGCGATCGGCACGAGCGTCGTCGCGTTCGGTGGGCTCGCCCTCGCCATCGGCGCGCTCGCCACCGCGCTCGCTCGCAAGCGGCGCGAACAGCAGACCCCGACGTATCGCATCGGCACGGCGCCGGGTGTCGAGCAGCCCGTCGACGGTGCGCCGACGGCCGACTTCGCGATGATCGCCCCCGCCGGCGACGACTTCGTCTTCAACTTTGGCGCGGGCATGGATGGTGACCTCACCGTCGGTGACTCGACGCTGACGCTCGCGGCGCTCGTGGCGTCGGGCCAGGCGCGCCCGTCGCAGCACATCGCGGGCGCGCTCGAGCTGCCGATCCCGCGCGCGGCCCGCATCCGCACGCGGGCGGGGCAGACCTCGTTCCTCGTGTCGTCGATGGCAGCTCCGCGCGCCGTCGGGTCGCCGCTGACGAGCGGGCTGCCGCTGATGCGCGGGCTCGAGAGCCGGGTCGTGAAGTACATCGCGGGCTCGCTCGCGGTGCACCTCGGCATCTGGGCCGTGCTGCAGCAGGTGCCGGTCGAGGACTCGGGCGGTGCCATGGACCTCTCGAGCGTCGAGGACACCAGCACGCGGACGGCCACGGTCGGGCTCGACGATCCGCTCGCGCCGCCGCCCGCGGTGGCCGCGACGGACGGTGCGGCAGGCTCCGACGGCGGTGGCGCGGCGATGGACCTGCCCTCGGGGACGGCGGGGGCGCCGGACGCCAGCAGCGCGGGACGCACGCACATCGCCGCGAGCGACTCGCTGCCACCGCAGCTCGCGCGCGCCCAGGCCATCGAGGCCGCGACCACCGCGGGCGTCCTCGGGAGCACGCTCGCCCTCGAGACGGCGATCCACTCCCTGACGGGCACCGGCGATATCTCCGTCGGGTTCGACGCCGACAGCTCGTACAACGGGCTCGTCGACGGCATCGGCACGGCGCGCGGCAACTTCGGCCTCGGAGTGAGCGGCGGCGGCCCCGGCGGCGGCTGTGGCCTCGCGGACTGCCGCGGCATCGGGACCGGCCGCTACGCGACGATCGGCAACGGCATCCACACCGACGGCAACTTCGGCGGAGGCCCGGGCCACGGCGACCCGATGCACCGGCGCGTCGCCGCGATCCCGACCAAGCTCGGCGAGCCGGTCGCGGTGTGCGGCAGCTCGGGCGACTGCTTCGACAAGTCGATCATCCGCCGCTACATCAAGCGCTCGATCGCGAAGATCCAGTACTGCTACGAGCACGAGCTGCTCGGCTCGCCGGAGCTCTCCGGCACGGTGACGGTGCAGTTCCTCGTCGCTGCCGACGGCACGGTGCAGCAGTCTGCGGGATCGGGGATGACGCCGGCCGTCTCGTCGTGCGTCGCGGGCGTCGTGAAGAACATCGCGTTCCCCCGCCCGAACACCGGCGGCGCCGTGCAGGTGAACTACCCGTTCACGTTCCGCCAGGCCGGCCACTGACAGCGCCGTCGCCGCCGCGCGGTCACGCGTCGTGCCAGTGCGCCGACCGACCGCGGGGACAGGCCGTCGGGAAGTCCAGGTGGGCCTTGCGCTGGAAGTAGACCACGACGCACACGGGGATCACGATGATGACGAGGACGAGCAGCTAGAGCTCGCGATTGAGGATGCGGGTGAGCGTCGGGGTGTCGATGTTCGAGCCGGAGAGGATCACGGCGACCGTCTTGCCCGCGAACATCGGGGCCATCGCCATGAGGCCGGCCAGCCCCGCCGCGCCCGCGCCCTCGACGAGGTTGTGGGTCGCCACGATGAAGAGCCGGACGGCGGCCGCCAGCTCGGGCTCGGAGACGGCCACGAAGCCGGCGAGGCCGTCGCGGATCGTGGGCCACGTCAGATCGTAGGTGGAGCGGGTCGCGAGGCCGTCGGCGAAGGTCGTGGCGGCCGGGTGCGCGAGGCGCGAGCGGGCATGCCACGAATCGTGGATCGCGGAGGCCCCCGCTGCCTGGACGCCATAGACCGCGACTTCGGGCCGCAGGACCCGCGTCGCGATCACGGCGCCGACGGCCTGCGATCCGCCCCCGATCGAGACGACGATCGCGTCGAGCGTCTCGGCCTGTTCGCAGATCTCGGCGGACAGCGTGGTCGCGCCGGCGATGATCGCGGGGTCGTTGGTGGAGTGCGCCATGTGGAGCCCGCGATCCGCGGCGAGGCGGTGGGCGATCTCCACGGCTTCGTCGTAGTCGCGCCCGCCCTCGACCAGCTCGGCGCCGTGGCCGCGGATCGCGGCGTTCTTCTCGACATTGTTGCCGAGCGGCACGCAGATCACGACCGGGATCCCGAGGCGCGCGCCGGCCCAGGCAAGCCCGGCGCCGTGGTTGCCGCGGGTCGCCGCGACCACGCCGCGGCGCGCCTGGTCGATCGAGAGCGTCGTGAGGAGCGACAGGGCGTTCCGCGCCTTGAACGCGTTCGTGGGCAGGTGATTCTCGTGCTTGACGAGGACCCGCGCGCCCGTGGCCGCGTCGAGCAGCGGATAGTGTCGCAGGGGCGTGGGTGTCAGGTGCGGGGCGATGCGCGTGCGGGCGGCGACCACGTCGCTCCATTCGATCGGTAGCTCGAGATCATCGCTCACGCGCCGAGAGTACCCGCCCGCGCCGGGGGCGCGTAACATGGCAGGCGCGATGGAGGTCTTCTTCCTCATGATGGGGCTCTGGCTCGTCGTCGCGATGGGGCTCGGGTTGCGCCGGCCGGTCGCAGCGGGCGGGGCCGCGCTGCGCGCCCGGATCGACGCGGTGTACGGGGAGCCCCACGAGCTTGCGCGGGTGTCCGCGGCCGCGTTTCCCGAGGCCGACCTCGAGTTCTACGATCGCGCCCGCACGCAGCTGGAGGCGCGCGGCTATCGCTGGCTCGCGGACCTCGAGGACCTCACGCTCTCGCGCATCTATCCGGAGAACCGGACGTTCCTGCGAACGTTCACCGACAGCGGCGGCATGGTGCGGGCGGCCGCGTATCACCTGCACCCGCGTGGGGTGGTCGTGTCGATGCTGCAGCTGGTGCAGATGATGCCGCGGCACCTGCGCGTCCTCGAGCTGGTGAGCGAGGTGAACGGGACGTTCCTCGTCACGAGCAACACGCATGGTGTGGACCGGCTCGAGCCACCGCCCGAGGCCAAGGTCGAGCGCATGCCGCTCGCGACGCCTCTCGCCGACGTGATCGATCGGCACCAGGGCCGGATCACCGACCTCGTGCGCGCGAGCCCGCACCGGACGCCGCAGGTGTTCGAGTCGATCGAGGACGTGATGGCCTCGATGGCGCGCGCGCACGTGGCGATGGCGCGGCACCGCCACACGGTCGGTGGGCTGTCGCGGGACGAGCTCGAGCGGTTGAAGGGCCGTCCGCTGTCCGCCGCAGAGGAGGCGTTCCTCCGCGAGGTGCAGACGAAGCCCGAGCCGACCTGACGCCGCGACACGACCGCGAAGCGTGGTGCGAGCGGATGCACGCGAACTTCGAGCCCATCGCCTGTGAGGAGGTGGAGCTGCTGCTCGCTCCGTCCGCCTCTGCCATCACCTTCGAAATTCTCCGATCACAGAGGCTCTAGCTCTCGCGACACTGCCCACGCGCGCGTTCATGCCAGCCCGACTGCGCAGCCGCTGCGGCGGGCCGGCGGGCCTCCACCGAGGCGCCGCGCCGGGACTCACAGGCATGGGATCGCATCGCGAGGCATGCGCCCGATTCAACGACACTGGTCACGGTCGCCGAATCGTCCGCTCGTTCGATTCCAGGCTCCCACCGTGGCCGGTTCCTTTGGTCACTGCATCCGAGCGAACAGTGGTAGCCGCGCTTCGAAATCCTTGAGGTGTCACAACTCGCGAGCTTGCGCGCCGCCCAAGGCTCAGGCGGCGTTCCAGACCCGATGCACCCGGTTTGGTGTGCCAGCGATGTACCCGGTTTGGACCTGAACGGCATTTATTGATAGACATCCGCCGTATTAGCGTGCATGGTGCGAGCCCACGATGGCGAGGCGGAGTCGGCAACTGGAACTCGACGTCCGCGCGCGTGGCACGCGGGCTCCCGGTGCAGGGCGACCGAAGAAGCGATGGCCGAAGGGCGTGAAGGCGCCGGCCTCACACGTGAAGCGAGATCCGTTCGTGAAGGGTCGCGCGCTCCACGTGACGCTGCGAACGTTGCCGGTGGCCAGGAACCTCCGCCGGATGGACGCGTATCAGGCCGTCCGCATCGGCGCGCGCGTCGTGCTGGCGCGCAGCGGGTTCCGGCTCGTGCACTTCAGCATCCAGAGCAACCACATCCATCTCATCGTCGAGGCCGAGTCGCAGGCCCAGCTCGCAAACGGCGTGCGCGCGTTCTCGATCTCGGTCGCGAAGTCACTCAACGCGAAGCTGGGCCGGCGGGGGCCCGTGTTCGCGGACCGCTACCACGCGAAGGCGATCGCGAAGC
>JAYSYE010000098.1:0-6920 GCA_043716635.1 Deltaproteobacteria bacterium
TGACTCTACGGATCCCCTGAATCGACTGTCAATGTAGGCAATCTGATTCCTTTACATCGCTGCCGGCCCACTTTATAAACGCCGCGTCTTCTCTTGGAGTTTCAATAATTTATGCCCGATACGAGCTCCCTGTCCGTCACTCATGTAGCCGCGCCGCTTCTGGCCGCTTCGGTGGAACTTGTAGCGCTAGTCACGTACGGCGACCCGACCCGTGACCCGGTTTTCAAATCAGCAGACCATGCCCTCGGCGGCGTGCTCGCTGACGTCGCCAAGGGCGAGTCGTTCGAGGGCAAGGCCGGACAATCGATCACGGTGCACACACACGGTCGCATCCCCGCTCGCCGGCTGATGGTCGTGGGTGCGGGGGCCCGCAACGAATTTTCGCCATCGGCGATCCGGGATATCGCCGCGACGATCGTCCAGGCCGCGAACAAGGCCTCGGTGACGTCGATCGCGTTTCTGCTCCCGGCGATCGGCGGCGGGCGTGAGGCTGCGCTGATCCAGCACATCGCCGAGGGCGTTCACCTCGGTTCGTACAAGTTCGGTCGCTATCTCACCGGCGATGAGCACAAGCGTCCGGTGGCACTGAAGACGTTCGGTATTGTCACCGATGCCTCGCCGAAGCCGGCCAAGAAGCTGAGTGTAACGCAGCAAAAAGTGTTCACCGCTGCGGTCTCGCGCGGGGAGGTCATCGCCGCGGCGATCAATCACGCGCGCGACCTGATCAACGAGCCGGCTGCTGTGATCACTCCGTCGGCGCTCGCCGCGGATGCGCTGGCGATCGCGAAGAAGCACAAGGGCTCGGTCACTGCGACGATCCTCGACGCGAAGAAGTGCGCCGAGCTCGGCATGGGCATGTTCCTCGCCGTCGGCCAGGGCTCGGGGCAGGAGTCCAAGTTCATCCACATGACCTACAAGCCGGCGAAGAAGCCAAAGAAGACGATCGCCTTCATCGGCAAGGGCGTGACGTTTGATTCGGGCGGTTACTCGCTCAAACCATCGCAGAGCATGGAGGACATGAAGGTCGACATGTCCGGCGCTGCCGCGGTGATCGCCGCGATGGACGCGATCGCGACGCTCGGCGCAGACTGCGAGATCCACGCGGTGGCGGCGTGCTGTGAGAACCTCGTCTCCGGTCACGCCTACAAGCTCGGTGACGTGCTGACGTCGATGGATGGCACGACGGTAGAGATCAACAACACCGATGCCGAGGGGCGCCTGACCCTGGGCGACGCGATCACCTACGTTCGCACCAAGATCCAGCCGGACGAGATGTTCGACTTCGCCACGCTGACCGGCGCTTGCATGGTCGCGCTCGGGCCCTACACGGCCGGCGTCATGTCCGACCACGAGGCATTGCTCAAGACCTGGATGTCCGCGTCAGAGCGTACAGGTGAGGACATGTGGCGGCTCCCATTGAATGGCCGGCTGCGCGAGCAGCTGAAGAGCCAGATCGCGGACATGCGCAACACCGGCGACCGTTTCGGCGGGGCGATCACGGCCGGCCTGTTCCTGAAGACGTTCGCCAAAGACACCCCGTGGGTCCACGTCGACATCGCCGGCCCCGCCTCGGTGTCCAGCGCGCGACCGTCCCAGCCCAAAGGCGGCACCGGGTTCGCGGTAGCGACGATCATCGAATACGCCACCCGTCGGTGACCCGTGGGCCGATAGATGGTACTTACACGAATTTTCAGCGATATCAGCTAGTTGGGTTCGCCTGTCGTTTGACACCTCTTCACCTGGCTGCTAGCATGGTTGATTGGGGGAAAACTGTTGAAGCAAGCATTTACCGTTGGCAGCAAGGCCGTGTACCCCGTTCATGGGGTCGCTGAGGTGCTCGCGCTCGAACAGCGTGAGATCGGGGGCAGCACGACCGCGGTCTACATTCTCAAGATCATCGATACCGGAATGAAGATCATGGTGCCGACGGTCAACGCCGGCTCGGTCGGGCTCCGGGATCTGATCACCTCGAAGCAGGTGAAGGAGGTCCTCTCGATCCTGAAGTCCCGCGATATCCCGCGCGATACCCAGACCTGGAATCGTCGCTATCGCGAGTACATGGAGAAGATCAAGACCGGCTCCGTGTTCGAGATCGCCGAGGTCATGCGAGACCTCTCCGTGCTCCGCGCGACCAAGGAGCTGTCGTTCGGCGAGCGCAAGATGCTGGAGACCGCGCGCGGTCTGCTCGTGAAGGAGCTCGCCATCGCGAAGGGCGTGGGCGAGGACAAGATCTCGCAGGAGATCGACGCGATCTTCGCGCCCGCGGCGGCCTGACGGCCTGACGGCCTGACGATCAGAGCGCGCGGTGCGTGCCTTCCTGGAGCAGCGGCGCCACGTGCTCGGAGTCATTGAGCCGGACGAGCTGGAGATGGTTCGCGTCGGCGCCCGAGAGGACGTTGAGCGTCGCGGGCGCCTGACGGAACGACCAGACGCGCGTCAGCGGTAGTCCCAGGACCCGGCACAGCAGCACGCGATTCACGGCGTCGTGAGCCGCGATCAGCACCGTGTCGGTCTCGCCGAGCCCGGCGAGTGCGGACACGAACGCGGGCCAGGATCGCGCCTCGACGTCACCGAGCGTCTCGGCGCCGGGACCGGCGGGCACATCGCGATCGGGCTGACTGCGCCATCGGCCGAGCATCTCGGAGTGGGCCGCCTCGACGTCGGTCGACAGCTTGCCCTCCCACTCGCCGTGGGAGATCTCGGCGAGCCCCGCGTCCAGGGTCAGCGTGACGGAGCGGCCGTCCAGGATCGCCTCGGCGGTGCGCCGCGCTCGCAGCAGGGGGGACGCCACGGCGCGCGTGATGGGGATGTGTGCGAGCCGCAGCCCGAGCGCGCGGACCTGCGCCTCGCCCGTCTCGGCGAGTGGGATGTCCGTGCGGCCCTGATAGCGACCATCGCGGTTCCACGCGGTCTCGCCATGACGCACCAGAAGAACGTTCATGCGTCCTATGGTACGTCAGGGCATGCATCGCAGCCGCATCATGGGGATCGGGATGAGCGTCGCGAGCCAGGTCGTGACGAACGACGATCTCGCGACGATGATGGAGACCACGCACGAGTGGATCGTCGAGCGGACGGGCATCGAGCAGCGGCGCTGGGTCGCCGACGGTGAGACCGGCGCGTCGATGGCGACGAAGGCCGCGCTGGAGGCGATCGAGCGCGCGGGGATCGCCGCGACGGACCTCGATCTCATCATCTACGCGACGCTGTCGCCGGACTTCAACTTCCCGGGCGTCGCCGTGTTCGTGCAGCGGAACCTCGGGCTCCGGGAGATCCCGTGCCTGGATATCCGGCAGCAGTGCACCGGCTTCATCTATGGCCTGTCGATCGCCGACGCCTACATCCGCACGGGCAACTTCAAGCACATCCTGCTGATCGGCTCGGAGGTGCACTCGACGGGGCTGGACAAGACGACCGCGGGCCGCGACGTCACGGTGCTGTTCGGCGATGGCGCGGGCGCCGTCGTGATCGGGCGCGCGACGGACGAGCAGCACATGATCCTGTCGACGCACATCCACGCGGATGGCACCGACGCCGAGATCCTGTGGACCGAGTACCCGGCCTCGGCGCGCAACCCGCGCATCTCCGCGGAGGCGATGGCCGAGCGGAAGCACTACCCGTCGATGAACGGCAAGAAGGTCTTCAAGAACGCGGTCACCCGGATACCGCAGGCGATCAACGAAGGTCTGACCGCGAACAACCTCCAGCTCGCCGACGTGGACATGATGATCCCGCACCAGGCGAATCTGCGGATCAATCAGATGGTCGCGCAGATGATCGGGCTGCCGCCCGAGAAGACGCACAACAACATCCAGAAGTACGGCAACACGACGGCTGCCTCGATCCCGATCTGCATGCACGAGGCGATCGAGCTCGGCAAGATCAAGCCCGGCAACCTGGTGTGTCTTGTCGCCTTCGGCGCGGGACTCACCTGGGGTAGCTGCTTCCTGCGCTACTAGCGGCGCAGGCTCTGCTGTAAACGGGGCAGCGGCTGCGGAGCCCGTGGCCGTCGTTGCGGCTGCGCTTCCGGTGCTCGCGGCCACCAGGCCGCTCCGCTCCGGTTCTCGCCGCGCCTCGGCCAGCCTTCCTCGCTCGCTCCAGCGCGACCGCGTACGGCGTGCTCGCACGCGCTTACGTGACGCGGCGACACTCCGCAATGGCACCGCCCTACCCGCATGTCACCCCGGCGGATGCCGGGGTCCAGGCCGAACGAACGGTCGACCTTCGCCGAGCCCACTCGCACGACGCTCCGGCGAACGCCGGCGCGCCTCAGACGTCGAGGTTGCGGACGTTGAGCGCGTTCTCTTCGATGAACTGGCGGCGAGGCTCGACGAGATCGCCCATCAGCTTCGTGAAGATGCCGTCGGCCTCGGCGACCTCGTCGACCTTGACCCGGAGCAGGTTGCGCTTCGTCGGGTCCATCGTGGTCTCCCACAGCTGATCGGCGTTCATCTCGCCGAGACCCTTGTAGCGCTGGATCTGGAGACCCTTGCGCCCGGTCTCCTCGATGTCGGTCGCGATGTCGTCCCAGCCCTGCATCGTGACCGGCTGCGCGTCGCCATGCTGCAGCGTGATGGGCTCGACCAGCGTGCCGCGCAGCTCGACCGCGAGCTTGCGCAGCTCGAAGAACTCGGGAGCTCGCACCATCTCGGTGTTGATCACCGTCTGGCGTCGCACGCCGTGCACGCCCGCGGGGAATCGCAGCTCCCACGTGCCGTGCTCGGGATCCTGCACGTACGTGGGCGTCGCCTGCCCGAGCTCGCCGTGGCGCCGTGCCACCGCGGCCATCACGGTCGCCTCGATGCGATCGAGCTTCGTGCGGTCGCGCAGATCGTCCTCGGTCAGCCCCGCCTCGGCGAACTGCGACGAGATGCGGCCATCCGAGCGCTTGTCGAGCTGCACGCGCAGCCGCCGCGACTGCGTGATGCGCTTCACCAGCTCGCCGAGCGCCTCGCCCGTGAGCAGGAACTGTCCGGCGCCCTCGGGCCCCGCGCGCAGCTTCGCGTCCTTGCAGACGCTGTCGAGGAGGAAGTCCTCGAGCGCCTGCTCGTTCTTCAGGTACAGCTCCGTCTTGCCCTTCTTCACCTTGTAGAGCGGCGGCTGCGCGATGAACACGTGGCCGTTCTCGAAGAGCTCGCCGTAGTGGCGGAAGAAGAAGGTCAGCAGCAGGGTCCGGATGTGACTGCCATCGACATCGGCGTCCGTCATGATCACGATCTTGTGATAGCGGAGCTTCGAGATGTCCTTGTCCTCGCCGACACCGGCGCCGAGCGCGGTGATGAGCGTGGTCAGCTCCTGCGAGCCGAGCATGCGATCGAAGCGGACCTTCTCGACGTTCAAGATCTTGCCGCGTAGCGGAAGGATCGCCTGGAACTGACGGCTGCGGCCCTGCTTGGCCGAGCCACCAGCGGACTCGCCCTCGACGATGAACAGCTCGCTCTTCGTGGGATCGCGCTCCTGGCAGTCGGCGAGCTTCCCCGGTAGCGACGTCAGCTCGAGCACGCCCTTGCGCTGCACCATCTCGCGCGCCTTGCGCGCAGCCTCGCGAGCGCGCGCGGCCGTGATGGACTTGTTGACGATATTCCGAGCTTCCTTCGGCTTCTCCTGGAGGAACTTGCTCAGCTGCTCCGAGACGACCGCGTTCACCGCCGTGGCCACCTCCGAGGAAACCAGCTTGTCCTTCGCCTGGTTCGAGTACTTCGGGTCGCCGACCTTGATCGAGATCACGGCCGTCAGGCCCTCGCGCATGTCCTCGCCGGACAGCCCGCCCTTGGCGTCCTTGAGCAGCTTGTACTCGGTCGCGTAGTTGTTGATCGTGCGCGTCAGCGCCGTCCGGAACCCGGTCGCGTGCGTGCCGCCATCACGATTCTTGATCGTGTTCGTGAAGCACGTGAGCAGCTCGGAGTAGCCGTCGTTCCATTGCATCGCGATGTCCACGGTGCAGCCCTCGTGCTCGGCCGTGAACGCGATCACGTCGGTGACGACCGTCTTGTTCGCGTTCAGGTCCTTCACGTACGTGGCGATGCCACCCTCGAACGCGTAGACGATGCTGCGGCCGCTGCGCTCGTCGAGCACGTGGATCGCGAGGCCGCTGTTGAGGTACGCGAGCTGGGAGAGCTTCTGTGCGAGCTGGTCGAACGAGAACTCGAGGACGTTCTTGAAGATCTCGGTGTCGGGATGGAACGTGACCTTCGTGCCACGGCGATCGGTCACGCCCGTCTGCTTCAGCTCGGTGGTCGGGATCCCCCGCGAGTACTCCTGGTAGTAGACGTTGCCGTTGCGCCGGATCTCGAGCTTCAGCCAGTCGGAGAGCGCGTTGACCGCGGACACGCCGACGCCGTGGAGCCCTCCCGAGACCTTGTAGCCGCCCTTGCCGCCAAACTTGCCGCCGGCATGGAGCGCCGTCATCACGAGCTCCGCCGCGGGGCGACCCTCGGTCGGGTGCATGTCGACGGGGATGCCGCGACCGTTGTCCTCGACCGTGACGGAGTTGTCGAAGTGGATGATGACGTCGATGCGCGAGCAGTGCCCCGCCAGGTGCTCGTCAACGGAGTTGTCGACGACCTCGTGGACGAGGTGATGCAGACCGCTGCCATCATCGGTGTCTCCGATGTACATGCCGGGTCGCTTGCGGACGCCCTCGAGCCCCTTCAGGACGCCGATCGACCCGGCATCGTAGTCGCTCCCATCCGTGGGCGACGCCGCGGTTGGCAACGCCGCGGACGGCGCGACCGCAGGGCTAGTGGGCGGCGGAGTCGGGGTCGGATCGGCCATCAAAGTCCCTCGTCGAAAACAACGTGCGTTCGTACCACGCAGGGGCCTCCGCAGGAAGCCACGGACGGTGATTCACCCCTGGAGATCTCGACGGGAATCCGTTCTCGCGCGATCTAAAAATCACACGAGAATTCGACCACCTTCGA
>JAYSYE010000099.1:0-6915 GCA_043716635.1 Deltaproteobacteria bacterium
TACTGCGTCTCGACGGTGGTGCTGTGGCACGCGACGTCCGCGTTGACCTCGATCGCCCACTGGCTCGGGAGCCAGCGGTACGCGACCGGCGACGAGAGCCGCAACAGCGCTGCGCTCGCGCTGATCACGCTCGGCGACGGCTGGCACAACAACCATCACTTCTATCCGGGCTCGGCCCGACACGGGTTCTACTGGTGGGAGCTGGACCTGACCTACCTCGGGTTGCGCGCGCTGGCCGCGGTAGGGTTGATCTGGGACCTGCGGGTCGTGCCCGAGCACGTCCGGGCGCGACACGTGGAGGATCCCGCGTGTGCAGCGCGCTCGCTCGTGTGAGGGTCGGGGAGATGACGTCGACGACGAGCGCGACCACGATCGCGACCGCGTTCGACGAGCGCGTGCGGGCGACGCCGACCGCGATCGCGCTCGTCAGAGAGGGCGCGCGCATGGAGTACGCGGCGCTCGACGCGCTCGTCGACGACCGGGCGCGGCAGTTGACGGCGAGTGGCGTGCGCGCCGGGGACCACGTCGGCCTGATGATGCCGCGGTCGACCGCGCTGATCGCGACGATGCTCGGGGCGTGGCGCATCGGCGCGGTCGTCGTGCCGATCGACCCGGACTGGCCGGCCGCGCGGCGGGCGCGGGTCGTCGAGGACGCGGCCGTGATGTGCCTGGTCGGACGCGAGGTGGAGGCCTGTCCAGGCGCGCGTGGCGAGCGAGCTCCCGAGGGGACGGCACTCGCGCTGTACACGTCGGGCTCGACCGGCGAGCCGAAGGCGGTGCTACTGAGTCACGACGCGCTGCTGTGGCGACTGCAGGCGCTCGCGGAGGTGATGCCCTACGCAGCCGACGAGGTGGCATGCCATCGCACGCCGCCCACGTTCATCGATGCCTATGCGGAGGTGTTCGGACCGCTGCTGCGCGGCGTCCCGGTCGTGGTGCTGCCGCACCCGTTCGTCGTTCGCGACCTGGTGGCGGCGATCGAGCGCGAGCACGTGTCGCGGCTGCTGCTCGTCCCGTCGGTGCTGGGGCTGCTCCTCGACGCGCGACCCGCGCTGGCGGGGTCAGCGCTCCGGCTGATCGCGACGAGTGGCGAAGCGCTGTCGCCCGGGCTCGCGCGGCGCTGTCGGGAGGCGGCACCCGGCGTGCGCCTCGTGAACATCTACGGGTCGACGGAGGTGGCGGGCGACGCGACGGCCGCGGACATCGTCGACGGCGGCGGTGATCCGGCGGATCCAGATGTCTCGATCGGGCGCGCGCTGCCCGGGGTGACGGTTCACGTCGTCGACGATGGCGGCGTGACCGTGGCCGATGGCGAGGCGGGCGAGCTCGTGATCGAAGGGCCCATCCTCGCGAGCGGCTACTGGCACGCGCGCGAGCTCACAGCCGCGCGCTTTGTCCGCAGTCCGGACGGCGCGTCGCGGTGGTTTCGCACGGGCGACCGGGCGAGGCGGCGCGCGGACGGCACGCACGTGCTGATCGGCCGCGTCGACGACCAGGTCAAGATCGCCGGCGTGCGCATCGAGCTCGGGGAGGTCGAGCGCGCGCTCGTCGCATGCGCGGATGTGCGCGACGCCATCGCGGCAGTGCGTCATGACGCCGACGGTCGCGGCCGCCTGGTCGCCGGCCTCGTCGCGGCCCCCGCCGCTGCGGGAGCGCTGGATCTCGAGGCCGTGCGCGCCGCGATGCGCGAGTCGCTCCCGGCGGCCGCGATCCCGAGCGTGCTGTTCGAGGTCACCGCGATCCCGCGCACGGCTCACGGCAAGCGCGACCGCCGCGCCATCGCCACCGCGAGCGGCCCGACCGCCGGGCCCGCTGGCGCGGCTGCGGACGACCTGGCCGACCGAGTCGCCGCCTGGTTCGGCGAGGTCGTGGGGATGCGGGTCGGCCCGGACGACGTCTTCGAGACGGTCGGCGGCGATTCGCTGGCTCGCGTCGGGCTCCTGGTGCGGCTCGAGCGGGAAGGGTGGCACCTCGAGCACGCGGCGCTGCCGGACCCGCTGACGCCGACGACGCTCGCATCGCGACTGTGCGCGATCGAGCGGACCGTCGCGGCCGCCGCCGGCCCGGGCTCGCACGTGGCCCCCGCCGCGGACCGGCCGCTCACGGACTTCCAGCGCGTGATGGTGATCGAGAGCCTCGCGAACCCGGGCGCACCGATGTGGTGCGATCAGCTCGTGTTCACGTTGGATCACGTGGACGGCGACCGGCTCGCGGCGGAGTGGGTGGACATCGTCGGGGCGATCCCGGCGCTGCGTACCGTGATCGAGAGCCGCGACCTGGCGCATCCCCGCCAGCGCGTGCAGGCGGCGGTCAGCGCGCCGCTCGTCCGCGTGGATGCTCGCGCGCTCGACCCCGAGACCTACCGGGTCCGGGTCGCCGCCGAGGAGTGGACGCGGCTCTCGAAGGTGTTCGCGCTCCATCGCGCGCCACTGTTCGAGCTCTGCCTGCTGGCGGGGCCGAACGGCCGAAGCGATCTCATCTTCTCGTATCACCACGTGATCCTCGACGGCGAATCCGCGCGCCGCGTGATCCGCGCACTGCTCGCGCGCTACGCCGGGCGCCCGCTGCCTGCGCCTGCCATCCACGCGCACCCGGCCGACGATGCGGTCCCGCACGCACGCTGGGCCGAGCTCCTCGCCGGCTACCAGTACGTCCCGCCGCCGCCGCCACCCCGCGCGACCGGCATGGGCGACGGGCTGTGGCGACTGTTCCACGGGCTGGTGAGCCTGCGCACGCGGCTCGCGGCTCGTCGCGTGCGCCGCGGAGCGCAGCGCTGGGCGGCGGCAGGCCTCGTGCCCTCGAGCTATGCCGGCGGAGATCTCACGTCACGTCCGATCGCACGCGCTCATGGTCGGGCACTCTCGGAGTGGTCGCGGGCGCACGCGGTGACGGTCACGGCCGTATGGACGGCTGCATTCGCGCTCCACCTCGCGCGCGAACGGTCCGCCTCCGATGTCGTGTTCGGCGTTGTCGTGTCGGGCCGCGATGGGCGCACCGCGGACGCGATCGGGATGCTCGCGAGCTGTCTGCCCCTGCGCGTTCACATCGATCGCAGGGCCCCCGTCGCCGCACTGGTCCGTGCCGTGGGCCGCGCCCTCGACGAGCTCTCGACCCTCGCCCGCACCCCGCTGCTCGCGCTGCCGCTCGATCCGCGCGCCTCGCTCGACACCTTCATGACCTCGTGGGGCTTCGCCGATGACCCGGCCTGGTCTCCCCCGGCGGGCGTCACGGTGCGCGGCGGGCGCGGCATCACGATGACGGCACCCCACACCGCCCTGATTCTCTCGCCCTCCGAGGTCGCCATCGGCTGCCGCTCCTATCATCGCAGCGACCGGATCCACCGCGAGCTCCTCGCGCTCGTCGACCGGATCCTGGACCACGCCTCCGTCGACGATCTGCTGGCCGTGAAGCCTGCCGAGGGCGGCCTCTCCGTGACCGTCCCCGCGCTCTGACGCCGCTACCGCCGGTGCTTCCCAGCGCAGCGACATGGCGCGCGATCGCCGCACCGACGAGGACCCGCGGTACGATGTCCGGACATGCATCGCACGTGCTCGGAGTGCCGGGCGATCAACCGCATTCCGGTGAAGCACCTCGCTGACACCGGCACGTGCGGCAAGTGCAAGGCTGTGCTCCCGCCGCACGCCACCCCGATCGACGTCGGCTCGGAGTCGCAGTTCGACGAGATCGTCCTGCATGCGCGCGTCCCCGTGCTGGTCGACTTCTGGGCCGCGTGGTGCGTGCCGTGTCGAACGGTGGCGCCGGAGGTGAAGAAGGCAGCGCACATCCTCGCGGGCAAGGCTCTCGTGCTGAAGGTCGACACCGAAGCACTCGCGTATCTCGCGGAGCGCTACCAGATCCAGAGCATCCCGAACTTCGTGCTGTTCCGGGGCGGTCGCATGGTTCGTCAGCGCGCCGGCGCGCTGGACGCCCGCGCGCTCGAGCGCTGGGCCGTCGCGCCGCAGTAGCCCCACGACCCACCTACACGTCGCAGGGTATCCACGACCCCAGGTGGGTATAATGATACCCACGCGCAGCCATCTCAAGTACTCGCAAGCAGGTAGGTGAAGGACCTCACGCTGTGGCGCGGTGCGTGAATGTCCGACGGCGGGATGCCGGGGTTCGCCTGACCGAGATCGTGGGCCGCGCGAACCAGGCTGCGCTGGCTGTCGAGGGTGAGCGGCGCGCGTCCGTGGTCGTGGTCGAGGACGATCCCGACGTCAGCCGGGCGATCGCCCGCAACCTCTCCGCCTCGAACCTCGACCTCGAGATGGCGAGCGACGCGAACGGCGTGCTGGAGCACCTCGCCGCCGGCACCGCGGACTGGGACGTCGTCCTGCTCGATGTCGGCTTGCCTGGCATCAGCGGCATCGACGTCCTGCGGCGGTTCCGGGAGACCGGATCGCCCTCGTCCGTGATCATGCTGACGGGCGATACGACCGCGAGCACGGCGACCGAGTGCATGCGGGCGGGCGCGTTCTACTACCTGACGAAGCCGTTCCGCCCTCACGAGCTGCTGTCGATGGTCGAATCGGCGTCGCGGTACGCGCGCTTGCGACGCCAGGTCGAGCGGCGCGCGGGCACCGAGGATGGCGATCCGATGCTGATCGGGACGTCGACGGAGATGCGCCGGCTGCGATCGGCGATCGGTCGGCTCGCGCAGCAGGACGTCTCGATCTTGATCCGCGGCGAGAGTGGTACCGGCAAGGAGCTCGTCGCCCGGGCGCTGCACGAGCGCGGCGCCCGCTCGAAGTCCCGGTTTGTCGCGCTCAATTGCGGTGCGATCCCCGAATCGCTGATCGACAGCGAGCTCTTCGGCCACACGAAGGGCTCGTTCACCGGCGCGACCTCGGACCGGCCGGGTGTGTTCGTAGAGGCCAACGGGGGCACGCTGTTTCTCGACGAGATCGGCGACATGCCGCTCGCCGTCCAGGCGCGCCTGCTGCGCGTGCTCCAGGAGGGCGAGGTGCGTGCGGTCGGCGCCAACGGCGTGCGCGACGTCGACGTGCGCGTGATCGCCGCCACTCATATCGACCTCGCCGCGGCGGTGGAGAAAGGCGAGTTCCGCCAGGACCTCTACTACCGGCTGAACGTGGTGACGCTCGCGGTGCCGCCGCTCCGGGATCGGGTCGAAGACCTCCCGCAGCTCGCGGCGCACTTCATGCGAAAGCATGGCGGCACGGCGGCACCGGCGCTGTCCTCCGAGGCGCTCGACGTGATGACGTCGTACGCGTGGCCAGGCAACGTCCGCGAGCTGGAGAACGCACTCCTGCACGCGATCGCGCTCCACCACGGCGACGTGATCAGACCCGAGTCACTGCCCCTCCATGTCGCGCCGCGCGCCAAGGGGAGCGGTCCGATGGTGCGCATCGAGGACGACGAGGGCCTCACGCTGACGGAGGCCAAGCGCCGCGCATTGGCGGCGTACGAGCGCAGTTACCTCGTGCGCGTGATGGTCAAGTCGAAGGGCTCGGTGTCCGAGGCGGCGCGCCTCGCTGGACTCGACCGGTCGAACTTCCGGCGCCTGTTACAGCGTTACGAGATCGACTCGTCGACCTTCAAGTAGCGGGCTGGAGCGGCCGGCCTTCCGGTCAGGCGGCGTACTTGCGCAGCTTCTCGACGAGCGTGGTGCGGTTGAGCCCCAGCAGGGCTGCCGCCTCCGTGCGATTGCCGCCGGACTTCTTGAGCGCGCGCTCGATCAGGTCCTTCTCGAGGGTCTCGAGCGCCGTGCGCAGATCGAGCGTCGCCGGAGCGACTCCGATCGCGGCGGTCCCGCTCGCGAACATCGGCTGGGTGGTGGTCGATGAGGACACCGTCGACGGCTCTGCCCGGCCGACCAGGGTGTCCGATGCCAGCGGAGGCTGCACGCCGGGCTCGGTGGACACGCGCACGAGCTTCGTGCGCGTGCCCGGGATCTGCAGCTCGGCTGCACCGAGCTTCGGGCGCCGGGTCATCAGCACCGCTCGCTCGATGAGGTGCGAGAGCTCGCGGACGTTGCCCGGCCACCGGTAGGCCGTGAGTGCGGCGCGGCCCGACTCGTCGAGTCCCTCGCACGGCATGCAGAGGCGGGCACACGAGCGAACGATCGCGAGCTCGGCGATGCGGATGAGGTCGTCACCGCGGTCGCGCAACGACGGCAGCTCGACCGGCACCACGGCGAGCCGGAAGTACAGATCCGCGCGAAACTTTCCTTGCGCGACCATCTCGTCGAGGTTCCGGTGGGTCGCGGCGACGATGCGGACATCGATCGGGAGGTCCGTGTCCGAGCCGACCGGGGACACGACGCGCTCCTCGAGCACGCGCAGCAGCTTCGCCTGGGCGGAGAGCGGCAAGTCGCCGATCTCGTCGAGGAAGATGGTGCCCCCGGCGGCCGTCATGAAGCGGCCCGGGCGGGACGTCAGCGCGCCGGTGAATGCACCCTTCACGTGTCCGAACAGCTCGGTCTCGAGCAGCGTATCGGGAATGGCGGCGCAGTTCACCGGGATGAACGGCCGCTGCTTGCGGTGCGACGCCCGGTGCACGGCCCGGGCGAACAGCTCCTTGCCCGTGCCGGTCTCGCCCGTGATGAGAACGCTGCACTCGGTGGCCGCGACGTGGCGGATCGTGTCGAGCGCCTCGAGCATCTCGGCGGACTCGCCAATGATTTCGGGCGCGAACATCGCGCGCCAGGTCCTCAGGTCGGTGGACATCGTGAGGCGGCCTGATGCCAGGACCGGGCCAGGAACGCCGGTTAATCGTGGGGTACGTTACAAATCTAAAAATCAATGATCCCGGTGACATAGCCTACGGCCTCGTTACACCGAGGGGGGTATAAAAATACCCGGGTAGGGTTGATGAACACTCGAGCATTTTTCTGATGCCCTGCTCCGCCACACTTCCGCGGGTCTGCGGGTCTGCGGGTCTGCGGGTCTGCGGGTC
>JAYSYE010000100.1:0-2221 GCA_043716635.1 Deltaproteobacteria bacterium
GACGGCGATGCCGTGGCCCCAGATCTGCGCCGCCACCCCGGTCGCGTCGTCGTAGGACACGGACCACGCGCCGCCCGCCCGCGTCGTGAACGCCCGCCACGCCGCGCTCGGTTGCACGCCCACCGTGACGGCCCGCATCACGCGCAGGGGCCGCGCGACGTGGGCGGCGGGGAGCGCCGCGAGCGTGGTCGCCGCGATCCGCGCGGTCGACGCCGGTGCCCCCGTGCCATGGGGCAGCACCGCGTACGCCGGGGCGACCGCCGTGACGAGCACCGCCGCGCCGAGGACTCGAGCCACGAGCAGTCGCATCGGGTGCACCACGGGCAGTCGCATCCGCTCGAGTAGACCGCATCCTCGCGCCGTGGCGACACGGCAAACGCTTGCAGAGGTGAGGCTTCCGCGTCTCGCGCCCACCGTCCGGGGCGGGGCTGGCCCGGGCTACCCCACGAGGACGATCGCGAGCGCGTCCGCGCGGGCGGCGTGCACGGCTCGCCCGAGTGCGAGCTGACCGCGAGCCCGCACGGCGTTGTGGGCGCGGCGCGACGGAAAGCGGCTCGCGTCCCATCCGAAATACTCGTCACGGAACACGTCGACCGCGAAGCGGGCGGCGAGCTCGATGCAGACAATCTCGAGGCCATCGACGATCGACCGGCGCTCCGCGAGCGTGGTGATCGAATCGGCGCGGCGGCGAAACCCGCCGATCGCGGCCGCGAAGATCGGAAGCTCGAACCGCACGCTCCCCGCATCCTCGCCCGCCGGGTTGCACCACGAGCGCATCGCGTCGCCGAGCTCGAACGCGAGCGTGCCGTGGCCGAGCGTGTCGAGGTCGACGAGCGCCTTCGCCCGAGGCGCATGTGGCGCATGGGCGGCAAGTGGCCCCCCGCCCGGCAGGCTCGCGAAGCGCACGTTCGAGATCTTGAGATCGCCGTGACAGTGCCGCCGCGGGGTCACCTCGAGGATCGGCAGGTCCTGGGCCGCATCCAGGATCTCGCGCGCGAGCTCGCGATCATCACCCGGGGCGGCGCCAGCGGCGAGCTGCGCCAGGCGCGCGAGGTGCGCGGCGGTGTCGTGCACGCCCGCACGCGCGAACGCGTACGTGTGCTCGAGATCGGCGACCGCGCGATGAAACGTGCCGACCAGCTCGCCGGCGGCGTCGGCCCACGCCGGTGCGGGGACATGGTCGACGGTGATGCCGTCCACGTACGTGAGCGCCCGCCACACGTGACCGGCGTCCTCGAACCATGCAGTGCCACCGAGCGTGCGCACGAGCCGGGGCGTGATCATTCCGCGCGCTGCGAGGTGCGCGGTGATGGCCTCGAGATCGAGGTTCACGGCCGCACCGAAGACGGCGTGCAGCCGCTGCACGACCGCGACGCGCGCGCCCTCGCGGGTGACGGCGTACGTCTGGTTGATGAGGCCGCCCGCGATCGGCTCGATCGCCGTGACGGGCCAGCCCCACGCCGCCGCGACCCGCTCGGGGATCACTGCGCGGGGTTGGCCTGGCCCGCGGCGCCCGGATGCTCGATGGCGAGCAGCTCGACGTCGAACACCAGCATGCCCTGCGGCGCGCCTTGCTGGCCCTTGTACGCGAGCTCCTCGGGGATCCAGATCCGCATCTGATCACCGACCGCCATCATCGGGATCGAGTCGGTCCAGCCGGGGATCACGCCCTTGAGCGGGAACGAGATCGGATTGCCCGACGTGCGCGACGAGTCGAACATCTCGCCGTTCGTGGTCCAGCCCGTGTAGTGCACCTTCACCGTGTCGGCCGCGGTCGGATGCGCGCCACCCGCCGGGCCCGGCTTGATGATCTTGTAGAACACGCCCTTCGGGCTCTTCTTCGCGTCCTTCGGGGGCGCGGCGACATCGCTCGGCGCGGGCTGCTTCCCGGCTGCCGCGGGCTGCGTGGGCGCTGCGGCTGCGTCCTTGATCTCGAGCAGGTTCACGTCGAACACGAGCATGCCCTGCGGGCGGCCCGGGTTGCCCTTGTACGCGAGCTCCTCGGGAATCCAGAAGCGGACCGAGTCGCCGACGGACATCACGGGGATGCCCTCCGTCCAGCCGGCGATCACGCCCGCGAGGCTGAACTCCGCCGGCTCGCCGCGGACGATCGACGAATCGAACATGCGGCCATCCGTGGTCCAGCCCGTGTAGTCGACCTTCACCGTATCGCTCGGCAGCGGATGCTTGCCGCCGTGGCCCGACTTCAGGACCACGTACG